>DASSBA010000296.1:0-2306 GCA_035699205.1 Gemmatimonadales bacterium | reverse complement strand
GTGCATGGTGCGGAACTTGTAAATGGTGAACGGCCGCCCGCCCAGGTCGTGGCCGCGGCGGTGGTTGTGGGGGCCGGGGCCGGGCAGCCGGCGATCGAGCCCGACCCGCTCCTGGAGGTAGAGGACCGGGCCGCGCGAGGTCAGCTTGACCAGCACCGCCACCAGCACGAACACCGGCAGCAGCGCCAGCACCGCCAGCAGCGCCAGCGTCACGTTCACGGACCAATGCAGCCATTCCCGGGCTTCCCACGGCAGCGCTCGGCCAACGCGGACGACTGCCCGCGTATAGGCGCGCGACCACGCCGGCCGGTAGCGGCCGGTCGCGGCGTACGGTCCTGAAAGATGTCGTCGACGGACTCCGGAGGTGGCAGTTCCCATGTATCTCGTCGGCTCGTGGCTCGATGATGTGACGTCGGCAGCGCGCCGGATGCGGCAAACGCGCTCCAAGGCTACGCTAAGTGTTGGTCACCGACTTACCCGTGATGCCTCTCACGTTACGGGCTCAGCCGCCCGGATGTCGGGGCTCCGTGGGCCGCGCGCGGGTCAGCAACGGGTTTTGCAGCTCACCGAGCCCGAAGCTGGCGAGCCACTGACTGAACCGCGACCGCTCGACGGCCGGTTCGGCGGCGGGATCGGCCGTCGGCGCAATCGGCAGGGACTCGTCGGTGGTGCCGTCGCCCGTCGCGGGCGCCGGATCGGGGCCTGGTTGCTGAGTCATGCCGGATAGACGTCCGCGTCGGTTCGGGTGGGTGGAGGGGGCCGCCCAGCACCTGTTCAAGGATGGCGCCGGAAAAATCCCCACCGGACCGACCCCGCCTCGCGACGGAGGGCTACCTTGTAACCTATTGATTGCCAGTGCGTTAAATTGTACTATTGGGCCGGAGTACCCGGCCCTGCGCGGCCGCGGGCGTTGCTGCATGGCCACATCGGTCCGCGGTCCGGCGCCACAACCGGCGGCGTAGCGCGAGTTCCGGGAAAGTGTGGCATCTTTCCGCCGGTCCCGCGACCCGCCGGTCGGGTGTCAAAATCCAAGACGTTAAGCCGTATCGGGTTGCGGCTTTCCGGCGGTCACGCACGAGTCCTGCATTCCGAAGGCTGGCTCGCGTCGCCGTCGCTCACCATTCCTGGCTCAACTCAATGGCAAATCGAGACAAGGCCGCCGCTCCGCTCGTGCTGATCGCGAACGACCAGGAGTGGTCCGCGCGATCGCTGGAGAGCATTCTCGGGCCGAGCGGCTATGCGGTGGTTCGTGCCTACACGGGCCAACAGGCGCTCGAACGGGCGCGCGCGTCGCAGCCGGACCTGATCATTCTCGACGCACAGATGCCCGACATGCACGGGTTCGACGTGTGCCGCGCGCTCCGCGACGACGCCCGGTTCAGCGCGACCACGCCCATCGTCATCACTACGTCCGGCCCGTCGGGACGGACCCAGCGACTCGAGGCCTACCGGGCGGGGGCCTGGGAGTTCCTCGGCCAGCCGCTCGACGGCGAGGCGCTGCTGCTCAAACTCGGCACCTTCCTGCAGTCGAAACAGCAGGTGGACGTGCTCCGCGAGGAAAATCTACTCGATTCGGATACCGGACTCTACAACATGCGCGGCCTGGCCCGGCGCGCGCGCGAGATCGGGTCCGACGCGGTCCGCCGCCGCGAGGCGCTCGCGTGCGTCGTGTTCGGCCCCGAGACCGATCCGGAGGCCGACCACGAGGCGCCCGACGAGGAGCTGCTGCGGCTCTCCGATCAGGTGGGTGCGGTCTTCCGCCAGGTCGGCCGCGGCTCCGATGCCATCGGCCGGCTGGGGCCAGCGGAATTCGCGGTGATCGCCCCCGCGACCGGGCCCGAGGGGGCCGTCCGGCTGGTGGACCGGCTCGGCCGCGCCGTCGAGGCGACCCGGATCCCCGTGCGCGGCGGCGAGCGTTCGGTGCGGGTCAGAGCCGGCTACTGCGCGGTGTCTGATTTCGCCGAGTCGTCGGTGGATGCCGCCGAGCTGCTCTTGCGCGCGACGACCGCGTTGCGGGACCTCAAGCGCGGAGGGGACGGAGAACGGATTCGTGCCTTCGAGCAGGTGCCGCTCCAGAGTATGTAGCGTGGCCGCGGCAATCGCGCGGGCAGTTGCTTGACAGAAGCGGCAGACTGTAGTAGAAGAGTTACTGTCTTCAGGCGTTCTGCGGAGGGAATCCATCGCCTCTCTGCCGGTTGCGTGAGTATCCCCACAGACCGCGTTGCGGTCCCGCCCCAGGAGTCCAGGATGTCCAACCCGCTCGCCCAGCAGGACCGGTCGGGCACGGCCTCGGCCGACGCGGCGTC
>DASSBA010000295.1:0-19686 GCA_035699205.1 Gemmatimonadales bacterium | reverse complement strand
GTGCATGGTGCGGAACTTGTAAATGGTGAACGGCCGCCCGCCCAGGTCGTGGCCGCGGCGGTGGTTGTGGGGGCCGGGGCCGGGCAGCCGGCGATCGAGCCCGACCCGCTCCTGGAGGTAGAGGACCGGGCCGCGCGAGGTGAGCTTGACCAGCACCGCCACCAGCACGAACACCGGCAGCAGCGCCAGCACCGCCAGCAGCGCCAGCACGAAGTTGAGCGCGCGCGTGGCCCGGGCAAGCCGCGTCGGCGCGCCGGCGCCCGCGACGGAGTCCGCCAGGCGCTCGCCATCGCCGGTCCATGGGTCCTGCACCGGCGGCCGGACGGCGGCGTCGGTGCGTTCAACCAGCGCTTCCATCCATCGGATCACGTGAGTCGTCCGTCGCCGTATCGTGCGGGGATTCGAAGGCGCCCCTTCGGTCGGGCACGAGGGGCCGGGCTGAAGGCGGGAGCGCGGCCGGCGCCCCGCAGTCGCGCCCGAGGAATTCGCACGATCCATGCCGGTGGAGGGGTGCCCGGAAGGCACCTGCTTGCACCCGTCTATGGCGCTTCTCGGCAATGACTTAGTTCCTCGCGGCAGCACGATTGAGAGGGGATGGCCCGGGTCCGTGTCGTGAAACGCCCACAAGGAACCCGGAACGCGCCACACGGTCAAGCGCGAAGCGCCCACCAGCGGACAAGCAGGATCGCACCCAGGGCGAGCAATAAGTGCGTCGCCGGCAGCGTGGTCACGCCGCCGAAGATGAGCACCGCCCATGCGACCAGCGATGCGACCGCCGCGAGCAACGTCAGTGCCAGCATGAGGACTCCTTCGCTCGGTTGATTCTCGGGGACGAGGCTCGTATCTTAGTGCACGCGGTAGCGGGGAGCCACATTATTGAGCCAACAGGTCCGGTGATGGGGCCGAATGCCAGGGCCGATGTCATGCCCCTCGGGGGAAGGCAGGAGCCGTGGTGAGGTCGCCGCAGGTTTTCATTGGGCTTCAATAATCCTCCTCGTTGCCGTACCCCGTGCGCCGATCGGACTCCGGTCGGCGCACGTGTCGTTGTACCCGTCTTGACCTGGCCCGAGGCTCCGGCCTTCTTCCTCACAGGCCCTGTCACCGGAACGAGCCATGCCGCGATGCAGAGTGACGCGGCGCGTGCACTTCAATGCCGCGCACCGCCTGCACAACCCCGCCGCTTCCGACGCATGGAATCAGGCGACCTACGGACCGTGCAACAACCCGAACTACCACGGGCACAATTACGAGCTGGATCTTTCGGTCGAGGGCGAGATCGATCCCGAGACCGGATACGTGCTGGACCTGAATCATCTGAAGGAGCTGGCGCAGGAGCGGCTGCTGCGCCATCTCGATCACAGGAACCTGAACCTGGACGTTCCCTGGTTCCGGGAGCTGATCCCGACGTCCGAGAACATCGCCCTGGTCTGCTGGCGGGAGCTGCGGGCGGCGCTCCCGGCCGCGCTCACGCTCAGCCTCCGCCTGTGGGAGACGCCGAGGAACTATGTCGACTACGAAGGCGACTGAAGGCGCGGCCCAGGTTCCGGTGAGGCCGGAGCGGACCCACGTCACGCATCCCGATCTCCCCGAGCCGCGCCTCGCGCCGTTCGCCGACAGGATCCGCGACGTGCTCGCGGCGCTGGGGGAGGACCCGGGGCGCGAGGGACTGCTCAAGACGCCGGAGCGGGTCGAGTCATCGCTCAGGTTTCTCACCCAGGGCTATCACATGACCGTCACCGACGCGATCGGTGACGCCGTGTTCGAGGAGAGCCACCAGAGCATGATCATGGTGCGTGACATCGAGCTCTACTCGCTGTGCGAGCACCATCTGCTGCCGTTCTTCGGCCGGGCCCATGTGGCCTACATCCCCAACGGCAAGATCCTGGGCCTCTCGAAGATGGCGCGGATCGTGGACGTCTTCGCCCGGCGGCTTCAGGTGCAGGAACGGCTCACCGACCAGATCGCCGATGCGATCATGGACGTCCTGGTGCCCACCGGCGTCGGCGTGGTCATCGAGGCCGCGCACTTCTGCATGATGATGCGGGGGGTGGAAAAACAGAACTCGCGGACGGTGACCAGCGCGCTGCGGGGGATCTTCCGGGACGATTCCAGGACCCGCACGGAGTTCCTGCGGCTGGCGGCCCACGGGGGGAAGCTGGTCGAGTGACGCCCCTGGCCGGCCGCGTGGCGCTGGTGACAGGCGCCTCACGCGGCATCGGCGGTGCGAGCGCCGAGGCGCTGCGCGCGGCCGGGGCACGGGTGGTGCGGGTGGCGCGCTCGCTGCCGGCCGGAGAGGGGTTCCACGATCTGCCCGCCGACCTCACCGACCCCGCGCAGGTGGAGGCGCTGGCCGGCCGGGTGCGCCGGGAGCTCGGGCCGCCCGACATCGTGGTCAGCAACGCCGGCGGATTTCTCCTCCGGCCGCTGGAGGAAACCACGCTCGCCGACTTCGACGCCCAGATGGCGCTCAACCTCCGTGCCTCGTTCGCTATCGCGCGTGCGTTCCTGCCGATGCTCCGGACGGCCGGCCGCGGATGCTTCGTCTCCATCGGCAGCGTGGCCGACCACGTCGGCTTTCCCGAGAACGCCGCCTACGCCGCGAGCAAGTACGGACTGCGCGGCCTGCACGAAACGCTCCTCGCGGAATATCGAGGGACGGGCGTCCGGCTCACCCTGATCTCGCCCGGTCCCACGGACACGGAGGTGTGGGACCCCTTCGATCCCGACCACCGCGCTGGCTTTCCCCGGCGGGCCGACATGCTGCGGCCCGCCGACGTGGCCGACGCGGTGCTCTTCGTCGCGACCCGTCCGCCCCACGTGCTCATCGACTGGCTCCGGCTCGGCCCGGCCTGACCGACTCCTTCTTCGTCGAGACCCGTCATGCTCGCTCGCCACGCATCCCGCTCGATCCTGGCCGCGCTCGCCCTCGGGGCGGGCCCGCTCATGGCACAGGCCGGGACGCCGGCACCGGTGCCCGCCCTCCCGGACAGCAGCGGCTGGGGCGTCCACGTCCTCACGGTCGCGCGGGACGCCGGCGGCACCCTGTGGGTCGGCACCTACGGGCAGGGGATCTACCGGCTCCGGCCGGGCGCCGAGGCCTGGGAGCCGATCCGCCACGACACCACCGGGAGCTCGATCTCCATGGACTTCGTGCAGGCGATCGCATTCGGCCCGCGCGGCGAGACGTGGTATGGCACGGTGGGCAACGGGTGGGGACTGTCCACCGACGGCGGACAGACCTGGCGGAACTGGACCTATGATCAGCTCGGCCCCGAGTGGCAGTACGTCATACCCGACGGCATCGCCACCCGCGGAGACACGACCGTGGTGGCCACCGCCGACGGCCTCCAGATCACCACCGACGACGGCGGCCACTGGACCGCGATCGGCGACGCGACGGGCCCGCCCGCGCGCGGACCGGCCGACACCGCGCTCCCGCTGCTGGCCAACGAGTATGTGCGGCGGCTGGCCCCCAACCGGCGCGGGTGGAACGTCACGACGCTCAGGGGCAATCAGCGGCTCTATCACACGGAGGCGGGGTGGCGCGCCGTGCCGATCTCGGCCGCGGCGTTTCCGCCGACCAACGCGATCCTGATCGGCCGCCAGCAATACCGGGGCACGCCGTGCGGGCTGCGCCCGGCGACGGACACGCTGCCATGCCTCCGGCACGCCGCGCCCGAGGCGGACGCGCCCAAGGCCCCGCTCACGGTGTGGCTCAAGCGGCCGATTGCCCGGACCGACAACGCGTTCATCGACCAGACCTATCGCTACGGCTCGACCATGGGCGGGTTCTTCCAGCAGCACCAGGGCGTGGAGTTCAACAACCCCGACGGCACACCCGTGATGGCGGCGCTCGGGGGCCGGGTAGTCTACGCCGGCCCGGCCGAAGCAGGGGCCCGCACGGTCGCGATCCGCCATGACACGACGGTGACCGCCGGTGGACGCCGGTTCCGGCTGTATTCCATCTACTATCACAACTCGTCGCTGGCCGTGAAGGTGGGCGATCGGGTGAAGACGGGCCAGGTGATCTCGCGCGTCGGCAACACCGGCCGCGCCACCAACGATCATCTCCACTTCGAGCTCGCCGCCTCGCCCACCGATTCGATCGGCGCCATCGTGGACTCACTCCAGCGGTTCCCGCCGTACACCGTGAACCCCGAGCTTTGGCTCGAGCCGTTGCCCGGGACCGGCATCGTGGCGGGGCAGGTGTTCGACGCCGCCGGCGCAGCGGTGCCGCAGGCGCGGGTCTACGGGCTGGCCAAGCGAGAGCCGGTGGAGACGCCCTTCTCCTACGCCGAGACCTACGGCGACAAGGCGCACGGCCACCCGCTCTACGGCGAGCACTTCGCCGTGAGCGACGTGCCGGCGGGTACGTACGTCGTCGGCACCGAGATCGGGGGGAAGAAGGTCTACCGCCGGGTGACGGTGGAGCCCGGGCGGCTCACCTGGGTCGTCTTCCGGCCCTGAATGTTCATCGAGCTCACGGACCACCTGCGCTGCCCGGCCGACCACGAGGAAGCGTTCCTGGTGCTCCTTCCCGGGCTCATCGAGGGCAGGTCGGTGCGGAGCGGCACGCTTGGCTGCCCGATCTGCGACCGGCGCTTCACCATCGTGGACGGCGTGCTCCACGCGGGCGATGCCCCGGTCCCGCCCGCGTCGGCAACGGTGCTCGGCGCCGACGCCCTGAGCTCGCTGGTCGGCCTCGGCGGGCCGGGGGGCTATCTGGTGCTGGTGGGGCCTCCCGCGGCGGCCTGGCGCGAGGTGGCCGCGCTCACACCCGGCGTGGCACTGGTGGCGGTGAATCCCCCCGGGGAGGTGCAGGATGGCGGCGGGGTCAGCGTGCTGCGAAGCGGGCGGCTCCCGCTCAAGACGAGCTCGATGCGAGGCGTGGTGCTCGGGCGGCCGTTCGGCGGGAATCCGCACTGGGTGCGCGAGGCGGCGCGGGTGATTCTGCCCGGATTGCGGGTGGTGGGGGAAGGCGCGGCCCCCACGCCGGAGCTGATCGAACTGATGGCGAGCGCCGACGGAGTGTGGGTCGGCACGCGCCGGCGCTGACCAGCGCCGGCGCCGCTGCATCAACCGGGTACCCACCCTCATCCCCCTCCCGGGCCCTCGTGGGGCTCGGCATACAGCGCTTCGATGGCGGCCTTGTGCCGCTCCTCCACGATCCGCCGGCGCACCTTCAGCGTCGGCGTCAGCTCCCCTGCCTCCATGCTGAACTCGCGCGGGAGCAGCAGGAACTTCTTGGGCATCTCGAACTGGGCGAGGTCGCGCAGCATCTTCCGCACCTCGCGCTCGACCTTCGTGTGCACGGCGGGCATGCTCACCAGGCGCTCGAGGTCGTCGGTGGGCAGGCCGTGGCGCGACGCCCAGGTCCTGAGCGGCTCGGGGTTGGGGACCACGAGCATGATCGGGAAGGGACGCCGGTCGCCCAGCATGACGGCGTTGGAGACGTACTTGCTGCCCTTGGCCAGGTTCTCGATGGGTTGGGGCGCGATGTTCTTTCCGCCCGCGGTGACGATGAGGTCCTTCTTCCGGTCGGTGATGCGGAGGTAGCCCTCGGCATCGATCAGCCCGATGTCGCCGGTGTGGAACCAGCCGTCCGTGTCGAGCGCCTCGGCCGTCGCCTCGGGCTTGTTGTAGTAGCCGCGCATGACGTTGGGTCCGCGAGTCACGATCTCGCCGTCCTCGGCGATCCGGACTTCGACACCCGGGATCGGCAGCCCCACGGTCCCGAGCTTCGTGTGCCGGTCGGTGTTGACCGCGATGACCGGCGACGTCTCCGTCAGGCCGTAGCCCTCCATGATGGGCATTCCCGCCGCGTGGAAGAAGCGCGCGATCTCGGGTGAGAGCGGCGCGCCGCCCGAGATGAAGTAGCGGATCCGGCCCCCGGTGCGCGCGCGCAGCCTGGAGAACACGAGACGGTCCGCCAGCCGGCGGCTGAGGGCGAGTGACGGAGGAATCGGCGCGCCGGCGAGCGTCCGGTCCACCCATTCCTCCCCGACGCGCCGCGCCCAGGCGAAGATCCGCCGCCTCGACGCGGGGCCGGCTCGGACACCGTCGAGCACCCGCGCGTAGATCTTCTCGTAGAGCCTCGGCACCGAGGCCATGAGGGTGGGCCGGCGCTCGTGCATGTCGGACGCGACGGTCTCGATGCCGCCCGCGTAGTTGATCACGACGCCCGCGTGGAACATCGAATAGTGGCCGAACATCCGCTCGAAGATGTGCGACAGCGGGAGGAACGACAGGCACTCGTCCCGGTCGCCGAAGGTGAACAGCCGGCAACAGGTGGTGACGTTCGAGGCGATGTTCCCGTGCGTGAGCATCACACCCTTGGGATCGCCGGTGGTGCCCGAGGTGTAGATCAGCGTGGCCAGGTCGTCGGGCACGGCGCCGAGCGCGTGCGCCCGCCACCCGGGGTGCCGGGCCGCCGCGGAGCGGCCGCAGGCGAGCAGCTCGTCGAAGCCGAGCACGCCCTCGCCGACGCGGTCGCCCGGGTCGAGCGTCACGATGTGTCGGAGCGCGGGCAGCCGCTCCCGGATGGTGAGCGCCTTTTCGAGCTGCGTGCCCGAGACCACCAGCGCGACGGCCCCGGAGTCCCGCAGGATGTACTCGAGCTGACGGGGCGGGAGCGTAGGGTAGATCGGCACGTCGGTGCAGCGGGCGGCCAGGCAGGCGTAGTCGGTGATGGCCCACTCGGGCCGGTTCTCGCTCAGGATGGCGACGCGGTCGCCGTCTCCGATCCCGAGCTCGCCGAGGCCGAGGCTCGCGGCGTGCACCTGTTCGGCGAGCTCGGCGTAGCTCAGTTCCGTCCACCGGCCCGCTCGCTTGATGCGCATGGCGACGGGCCGGTCACCGAACGCCTGCAGGGTCTGGAAGTACAGCTCGGTCAGCGTGCTCGGCGTGGCGCCCTCCTAATGCTGGAACAGGACGATGAAGCGCTGCCCCGAGCCGGGCACCTCCGCCCCGCGTGTCCGTTTGGCCCGCACGTCCACGATCACCGTGTCCGGCGGCGTACCCGCGACCGCCAGGGCTGCCGTGGCGGTGCCGTCGCTGCCGGTGACGACGGTATCGGCCAGGGTATTGCCGGAGAAAAGGACCGTCGGCGGGACCACGGCAGGGTCGGGCGAGGTGATGGCGTAGACCACGCGCCGTCCCGGGAGGGCGCCCGCGGGGTGGAAGCTGTCCAGCCGGATGATCATGCCGGGGCCGGTTGCCGTCCCGGCGGGGACCGTCAGAACGGAGTCGCCGGGCACCACGAGCGAGTCGGCCGGCGCCACGACCTCGAAGGTGATCAGCCCGGAGCCGAGCGACCCGACGCTCGCCTGAACCCGCGCGGTCCCGGGGCTCACCCCGGTCAGCACGCCCGCGGCGTCGATCGTGGCGCTGGCGTCCGCCGAGAGCCAGGTGACCGGGGCGGCCACACTGTCGCCGTTCTTGTCGAGCGGCTTGACCGAGAGCTGGATCGCCTCGCCGACCTCCACGGTGTCGGGGCCGGGCACGCTCACCTGGATTCCCACGACCCCCGCCTCACTCTCCTGCAGCCCGCTGCACCCGGACATCACGACGAGGAGCAGCAGCCAGGGCCTCCCCCTCACGTCGTCTCCGGTGCCGGGCTGCTCGCGATGTCGCGCAACGCGCTCTCCGCGTGGCGGACCCAGCGGTCGGCATCGGGTCCCTTCGGCGGGCGGGCGAGGAAGGCACGCAGGTGCTCGGCCGCCTGCTGGGCGTCCCCGCGCTTCAGCAGCAGAAACGCCACGCCGTAGTGCGCGCCGCCGAGGCTGGGGTCGAGCTCCAGGGCCCGCTTGTAGTGGCGGATCGCCTCCTCCGGCTGGCCCGTCTTGGTGAAGGCGATGGCCATGTTGAGCAGGATCCGGGAATCGTTGGGGTTGTCCCGGAACGCCAGACGGTACGAGGTGAGCGCCGCCTCGAAGTCCCCCTGCCGCTCCAGCGCGAGCCCCTCGTTCAGGTAGTCGAGGCGCTGCGGGATCAGCGACTCGCGGTGCTCCTTGCCGAACAGGCGATTCCAGAAGCTCATGGGGGAGCGGCGATCTCCGAGCAAAGTCAAACGGGCACAACATCTTGGACTTCGGAAAAGATACTCCCCGACCAGAACCGCCGCAACGCGGTCCGCCGGTTGCTGGCGTGACCGGACGCACGTAGGTTGGTGGGGACTCGATCGGGGAGGCAGGTATGCGTCGCTCCGCACCCAGCGGGCCGCGGGGAGTGCTCGAGGTGGACTGGCCGTTCTTCGGCGAAATCTGCCGCGCGCTCGCGCTCCGCGTCGCCCGCGACTACCAACCCGAGATCGTGCTCGGCATCGCCAAGGCCGGGGTGATCCCGGGTGTCGTGGTGGCGTCGATCCTGCAGAGCGAATTCACCTCGATGACGGTGACCCGGCGAGCGGAGGGCGCCGCGCCGGTCCTGGTCTCGGGCCCACCGGCTTCGATCCGGGGCCGCCGGATCCTCCTGGTCGACGAGACCTGCGATACGGGCAGCACCATGAAGCTCGCCCTGAGCGAAGTCCGCGCGCTGGGCCCCGCGGAGGTCCGCACTGCGGTGTCGTTCAAGACCGGTGAGTACGCCCCCGACTACCACGCCTTCGAGACCGACAGCTTCATCATTCTCCCATGGGACCGTGAGATCGTCCAGGGCGGCGAACTGGTCCTGCGGCCGGAGTACGCCGCCCGGTTGTAGACCCGGATACAACCCTGCGGAGGCCGCGGCTGTCGAACAGGGGTCCTCTCCACCGGAGCGCCCCAGATGCCGCGGACCTTGATCCTGTGTTTCCTGCTGCCGTGTGTCCTCTCCGTTCGCTTGCAGGCCCAGCAGCCCGAGCGCTACACCCTCGCCGACGATGACGTGGCCGTCTACAACCTGGCCGGCGCCATCCGGGTAGAGCCCGGCGACGGCGAGGTCGCCGTGCAGGTGACCCGCGCGGGCGCCGATGCCGCGCGCCTGAAGGTGGTGCAGGGCGAGATCGACGGCCGGCCGACGCTTCGCGTCGTTTATCCCTCCGATCGCATTCGCTACGCCATGGGTGGGCGGAGCTCCTCCACTCAGCTCCGGGTCCGCGAAGACGGCACCTTCGGCGAGCGCGACGGCCATGACGACGACCGCGGCCGGGGGCGGGAAGAGGGGCGCCGGGTCACCATCAGCAGCCAGGGGCAGGGGCTGGACGCCAGCGCCGATCTGATCGTGCGGGTGCCGCGCGGGCGTCGCGTGGCTGTGGTCCTGGCCGTCGGTGCGGTCACCGTGAGCCACGTGGACGGCGACCTGCTGGTGGACGCCCGGAGCGCGCCCGTGACCGCCACGGGCACCCGGGGTGCCTTGAGCATCGAGGTGGGCTCCGGGTCGGTGCAGGTGACGAACGCCGAGGGTGACCTGAACCTGGATACCGGGTCCGGCGCGGTCGAAGTGTCCGGCTTCCGGGGCGGGCCCCTCTCGATCGACACGGGCTCTGGTGACGTGACCGGCAGCCAGCTGGAAAGCACGGAGGTGTCGGTGGAGACCGGTTCGGGCGATATCCGGCTGACCGGCGTCGGCGCGCCGAGCCTGTCGCTCGAGACCGGGAGCGGCACCGTGACGGCCGAGCTGCGCCAGGACATCGCGTCGCTCGAGGTGAGCACGGGCTCGGGCGACATCGCAATCCGTGCTCCCGCCTCGCTCGGCGCGGCGCTCGAGGTCGAGACGTCCAGCGGCGACATCGATACGGATTTTCCGCTGCAGGTGACCCGCCGCGGTCGGGATCACGTAGTCGGGACGATCGGCGACGGGAACGGGACGATCGAGATCCAGACGGGGTCCGGCGAGATCAGGCTGCTGAAGGCCCAGAACTGACGCCGAGCGCGCCGGCATAGCTCGAGCCTTGCGCCATCCGGTCGTACACCGTGCTGAGGGTTTCGGGGGCGCCCGCGAGGAAGCGGCAGCGGGCGTCTCCGCGCGAGCGGCACTCGACCTCCATGACCGCCACCAGCCCGCCCGACAGCCGCCCGAAGAAGTCCGCCAACAGGCCGCAGGTGAGATGGCACGAGGGGAACTCGCCGCGCCCCTCGTCCAGCGCCTCCGCCCATTCGGTGGAATCGAGCGCCAGCACCGCCGGCCCCAGCGCCTGGGCGGTGAGCTCGCCCCAGCCCAGCCCCGCGAAGAACTCCGCCAGCGCCTGGCTCAGAAACCCCGCATCGAGATCGGCGGGCTGTGCCACGCCTCGCGTGGCCAGCAGCCAATCGGTGAACTCCTGATAGAGCTCCTCGCCCCCGGCGAACCCGGCCTCCTGCAGGTAGGAGGCGGCCTGGAGGCCCGTATCGCGCTCGAGCGCGGCGCGGAGTTGATGGATGACCCGGCGCCCGAGTCGAAGCCCGGGCCGCGAGGAGGAGGTCGGTTGGGTGCGCATGGGACCGTGGGTGGAGTGTGGGGTCGGGTGTTCGAAGTTAGGGCGTGCGGCCGAGGCGACGCAAGAGCTCGGATTCGTCGATGATTTCCACGTCGCACGCCCGCGCCTTCTCCAGCTTCCCGCCCGCGTCGTGCCCGGCGACGACCGCGTCGGTCTTCCGGCTCACGCTGCCGGTCACCCGTCCCCCCGCGGCCTCGATCAGCTCGGTGGCCTGGCTGCGTGAGAGTGTCGGCAGCGTGCCCGTCAGGACGTACGTCTTTCCCAGGAGTGCGCCGTCCGAGGCGGCGGCGCCGGGCTCGTTGAAGGTGAGCCCCGCGCGCTCGAGCCTGCGGATGAGCTCCAGATTGCGCGGCTCCGCGAAGAACGCCACCGCCGCCTCCGCGATGGCGGGTCCCACGCCGAGCACGGCGCCGATCTCGCTCTCCGTCGCCCGCATGAGCGCCTGCATGGTGCCGAACCGTCGCGCGAGCAGTTGTGCCACGGTCTTGCCGACGTGCCGGATGCCGAGTCCGAAGAGCAGTGACGAGAGCGGGCGCTGCTTCGACGCTGCGATGGCGGCGACGAGCTGCCCGGCCGATTGAGCGGCGAACCGCTCCAGCCCGACGAGCCGCTCCGCCGTGAGCTCGTACAGGTCGGCCACGTCGGCGATGAGTCCGCCGTCGAGGAACTGCCGCACGCGCTCGTAGCCCAGCCCGCGGATGTCCATCGCGTCGCGCGACGCGTAGTGGACGATTCCCTCGAGCACGCGTCCGGGGCACGAGATGTTGGGGCAGTAGCGCATGGCCTCCCCGGCGGGATGCTCGACCGGCGTGTTGCAGGCGGGGCAACGGTCGGGCATCCGGAACTCGCGCTCCTCGCCCGTGCGCTTGTCCGGAAGGGAGCGCACCACCTGGGGAATCACCTCGCCGGCGCGGATGATCTCCACCTGGTCTCCGATCCGGATGTCCTTCTGCGCGATCAGCTCCTCGTTGTGCAGCGTGGCGGCGCTGACCGTCACGCCCGAGATCTCGACCGGGGCGAGCACCGCCCAGGGGTTGAGCGCCCCGGTGCGTCCGACGTTGATCCGGATGTCCTCCACCCGGGTGACCGCGACTTCCGGCGCGAACTTGCGGGCGATCGCCCAGCGCGGCTCGCGGCCGCCCACGCTTCCCAGCTCGCCGTGGAGGTCGAGCCGGTCCACCTTCACCACCACGCCATCGGCCTGGAACGGCAGCCGCGGGATGAGCGCTTCATAGCTCGTGATCGCCGCCTGGACCTCGGCCAGCGTGCCGAAGCGCTCGCGATGGGGCTCGACCGGGAAGCCCCAGCCGGCCAGCAGATCGAGCAGCTCCCAGAGCGTCCGCGCCGGCAGCCGCCCCTCGATGGGCTCGACCGCGAAGACGAACAGCCGCAGCCGGCGGCGGCGGGTGATGTTGGGATCGAGTTGGCGGAGCCCGCCCGCCGCGGCGTTTCGCGGGTTGGCGAAGAGCGGCTCGCCCTCCCGCTCACGGGCCTGGTTGACCCGGGTGAACCCGGCGTAGGGCAGGTAGACCTCGCCCCGGACTTCCATGAGGCGGGGCCAGCCATCGCGCTTCAGCGCCAGCGGCACGTCGGCGATGGTGCGCAAGTTGGCCGTGATGTCCTCGCCGATGATGCCGTTGCCGCGGGTAGTGCCGACGGTCAGGCGGCCGTCCTCGTAGGTGAGGCTCACCGCCGCGCCGTCGATCTTGATCTCGGTCGTGTAGCCGGCCGTGCGCACCTCGGGGAGGATGCGCGCGTTGCGTTCCTCCCAGGCGGTGAGCTCCTCCGGGGTGAAGGCGTTGCCCAGCGAGATCATGGGGCGGAGGTGGCGCACCTTGGCGAGCACGCCGGCGACGGGGGCCCCGACCCGCTGGGTCGGGCTGTCGGTGGAACGGAGCGCGGGGTGGGCCTCTTCCAGCGCCTGCAGCTCGCGGAACAGCCGGTCGTACTCGGCGTCGGAGATCTCCGGCGCGTCGAGCACGTAATAGGCGTGATTGGCCCGGTCGATCTGCTCGCGCAGCCATGCGGCCCGCTCGGCTGCGCCCCCGGTCACCGCGCGGTGGACTCCTGGCTGAGCACCGCCCGGGCCACGCCCACGAGGCGCTCGATCTCCGGGGAGACCCCATCGGCTCCCGGCTCGTCGCCGGACGGCAGCGGGTAGGCGCTGAGCAGGTGCCGGAGGAAGCCGATCAGCGCGCCCTGCTCCTGCTCACGCCGGCGCGCCTCCTCGTCCCCGCCGCCCTTCCGCTGGCGCAGCCGCTCGAAGCGGTGGGCGTTGCGAAGCGCCTTGGCGGTGAGATTGGCCACGACCTGGCAGAACTGAAGATCCGCGGCCGAGAAGCTTGGCCCGTCGCGGAAGGTGCGCAGGAAGATCGCGCCGATGGCGGTGCCCCGCCACGAGATCGGGATGACGGTGATGGTCTTGACCTTCCGGGCGGCCAGAGCCCAGCGCGCCGGCCCCAGGGACGGGTCGGTGGCCGCGTCGGCGATGAACACCGTCTCGCCGGTCTGGAGCGCGCGGCGGAGCTCGGGGTAGCGGTCGAGATCGACCACATAGTTCCGGATGCCGGGGTCCTCGTAGCTCGCCACCAGGCGCACGTTGCCGCCGCCCCGCTCGGTGAGGAAGATGGAGCAGCGGTCGAGGCCGAAGGTCTCCCCCAGGCGCAGCGTGACCGACTGCACGACCTCGGCGAAATGGAGCGAGCCGCCGATGTCCTGCAGAATCTCGATGACTGCAAGGAGGTGTTTCCGCTCCTGCTCCAGTGCACTCAGGCGGGCCTGGAGCCGTTCGACGTCGTCGCTCGCCATGGCAGCCGAAGTCATGGTACGTCCTGGGTAAAGGGGCCGGCGGACGACGCCCGGAGGGGGGCCGCCTGCACCAGTATAAGGCGGTCACCCCGGCCCGAGAACACCTGAAGGAATGTGCAGTCGATCTGTCAAAAGTCTATGGTGTCACGATGGTTGACGCTTTCCCGGATGGGGGTAGGTTGCAGGGAGTCCAGCGGGTTCCGGGCACCGGGAGGAGCGCATGGCCGACGACGACAGCGGAGTGACGGAGATGGTGGATCAGGCGGATGGCTCACGCGGGATCGGCGCGTTCGCCGCCGGCGTGATCTTCGGGGCATTCCTCGGCGCGGGGATCGCGCTGATGTTTGCGCCGGAGCGGGGCGACAAGACCCGGCGCCGGCTCCGCCGCCGGCTGCAGCAGCTCCGGGAGGACACGGCCGAGGGGCTCGAGCGGGCCGGGACCCGCACCCGGCGCGACCTCGCGCGGCGCAAGCGGCGCCTGGAGGCGGGGCTCGAGCGGGCAGCGGAGCGGGCGCGGGACGCCATCTGAGGGTCGCGGCCTACCGCTTGTTCGCGATCCTGACCGCCAGCGCCGCGCCTTCCCGGCGGTAGACGCTGTCCATGATCTCCCGGTCGGGGAGCCTCGCGAGCTGGGCCAGCTCGGACCGCGCGTCGTCGTAGCGCTTGCGATCCACGTAGATCTCGGCCAGCTCCAGCCGGTGGTACAGGCGCCCGGGATCGAGCACCACCGCCCGCTGCATGTCGGACACCGCCTCGGCCCACGACGCCTGGCCGAAGATTCCCGCCCCGAGGAACTGCTTCGCGAAGAAGCGGCTCAGCCCCGACAGGCGCATGATCTCGGCGTTCCAGCGTCCCAGGATGTGCCAGGCTCCGTCGTGGCGCGGGTCGAGCGCGATGGCGCGCCGGGCCTCGTCCCGGATGATTTTCGCCCGCCGGATCCGCTCCTTCTTTCCCAAGGTGAGCGCGGCACGCCCCTCCGCGGCCGCGAGGGCGAAGTGGCCATCCGCGCCCATGGCATTGGCCTCGACCGCCCGGCGGGCCAGCCGCTCGGCCCGGGTGTAGAGTGAATCCCGGGCCGGGCTCCGGGCGCTGTCGGGGATCTGCTCGCCCTGGTCGAGCAGCGCGATCGCGGCGCGCCAGTTGGCCTCGTACGACGAGGAATCGAGCGCGAGCGCGGCTTCGTAGTGGGCCAGTGCGGTGGGCAGGTCGTGCACCTGCATCGCCGCGGTGCCCAGGGCCACGTGGTCCCGCGCATCCTGCGCGACGGCCGCGCGGACGCACAGGACCAGCAGGCAGACGGTGAAGCCGAAGCGGAACGTGGGCAAATGATGGTCCGTGATCAGGGTGAACTCGAATGGTGATTCCGCCGCTCATCGAACACAAGCGCGACGGCCGCGCGCTCGGCCCGGAGCAGTGGGCGGCGCTCATCGGGGAATACGTGGCCGGGAGGGTGCCGGACTACCAGATGTCGGCGCTGCTCATGGCCATCGTCTTTCGCGGCCTCGAGCCCGCCGAGCTGGCGGCGCTGACCGACGCGATGGTCGCCTCGGGGGACCGGCTCCGGTTCGACGGGCACCCGGTGCCGGTGGCGGACAAGCACTCGACCGGCGGGGTGGGGGACAAGGTCTCCCTGCTGCTCGCGCCCATGGTGGCGAGCTGCGGCGTGGCCGTGCCGATGATGTCGGGCCGCGGGCTCGGGCACACCGGGGGCACGCTCGACAAGCTCGAGTCCATTCCCGGGTTCCGCACGGCCCTCTCGCTGCGGGAGGCGCGGGCCCAGATCGACCGGCTGGGCTGTGCCATGCTGGGGCAGACGCCGGAGATCGCGCCGGCCGACAAGCGGCTCTACGCACTCCGCGACGTGACGGGGACGGTCGAGTCCATCCCGCTCATCGCGGCAAGCATCATGTCCAAGAAGCTGGCGGAGGGGCTGAACGGGCTGGTGCTCGACGTGAAAACCGGCAGCGGTGCCTTCCTGACCGATACCGCGCTCGCCGTCGAGCTCGCCCGCACGATGATCGGACTGGGCGAAGCCCGGGGCTGCCCCACGGTGGCCCTGCTCACCGCGATGGACCGTCCGCTCGGGCGCGCGTGCGGCAACGCGCTGGAGGTGGAAGAGGCGATCGAGGGCCTCCGTGGGCGCGGGCCCGCGGATCTCATGGAGGTCACCTACGCGCTGGGCGCCGAGATGCTGGTGCTGGTGGGCGCCGCGCCCGACCTGCCCGCGGCGCGGCGACGGTTGGAGCAGTCGGTGGCGTCGGGCCGGGCGCTCGAGACCTTTGCCCGTGTGATCGAGGCGCAGGGCGGCAACCCGGCCGTGGTGGAGGATCCCGCCGTCCTCCCGCAGGCGCGGGCGGTGGAGGTGTATCGGTCCGATCGTGGCGGCGTGGTGGAACGGGTGGAGCCGCGGCGGATCGGCCGCGCCATCGTCGAGCTCGGCGGGGGGCGCGCCGCCGTGGAGGACACGGTCGATCCGACGGTGGGGTTCGTCGTCACCGTGAAGCCGGGCGACGCCGTGCGTGCGGGGGAGCCGATCGCCTCGGTGTTCGCGCGGGACGAGGCCGGTGTGGCGCTCGGCATGGCCGCGCTGCGCGAGGCCGTCACGATCGGGGAGCGTGCCCGGCTCAGCCCGCTCATCTCCCACCGGATCACCGCGCGCGGCATGGATGCGGCGCCGGAGGTCGGCTGATGCCCTACGTGAGCGGACCCGTGGCCACGCTGCTGGTGGCCGGTGCGGCGCTCGCCGCGCTCGTCGTCTGGTTCCTCCGACGGCCGCGGCACCCGGGGCCACGCCTGGTCGGGCACGACGGGATCGACCGGGAGGAGCTGGAGGCCGCCGAACGCGAGGTGCGGGAGTTGGAGGCGGGCCGGCACCCGGAGGATGGCTTCGAGGGCGACGACTGGGGACCCGGGGCGGTGAAGCCCAGGCCGCCGGTCAGGTTGTAGCGCCGATGGCGTCGAAGCTGACCGAGCGGTTCATGCGCGCCCTGCAGCGCTTCGAGCAGACCGATGACGTCGAGCCGTTGCTCGAGCTGTTCCACGAGGAGTGCGAGGTGCTCACCCTTGGCCGGACGGAGCCCGCCCGCGGCATCCGGGAAGTCGAACGATTCTGGCGCGACTACCGCTCGGCCTTCCGCGGGATCCGATCCGACTTCAGCCACGTGATCGAAGACCAGGCGGGCGCGGTCCTGGAATGGGTCTCGCGCGGCGCGCTCGCCAACGGCGAGCCGGTGCAGTACAAGGGCGTCAGCGTGCTCGAGACTGACGGCGGGCGCGTGCGGCGGCTCCGGACGTACTACGATTCGGCGGTGTTCCGGGGCTAGCGGGCGGGGTCGGCCGCCGCCGCCGCCGCCGCGCGGCGCGCTGTTGCTGTCGGCATTCCCGCCGCATAGTATGGACGTGATGCGTCGAACCTGAAGCGGTGCCGTGCTCAGTCCGCCGGAGGATGCGATGACCCGTGACAGCCCGCTCGCTCTCGCGATCGGTGTCCTGGCGCTTCTGCCGGTGGTGCTCTGGGCTTCGCGATTCTACGCCGTGCCCGACCCGTGGGATAGATACGACACAGCGGTTCGAGCCTATCTCGCCGCGGGAGCGCGCGGCGACAGCACCGAGCTCGGCCGCCATGCCGCGTCGGCGCAGCCGGTAGCCTGGGTCCGGCAGACGGCTCGCCGGCGCCCAGACCTCGTGACGGCGTGGTCGCGGGAGCTGAGGGGTCTGACGGGCGAGCGGCGCGGCGACACGGTCGCGGTCGTCCTCTCCGCCCCCGAGCTGCAGGGGTGCTCCCAGACCAGCAGCGTCTCCGCACTGTTTCTCAATCACTCCGCCTCTCCCCGCTTGCTGGCGATCGGCTCGGCGTGCGTGGACCGGCAGGCGCTCCGGGTGCTGCGCACCCGCCCGGTTGCCCACCGGTTACTGACCGGATCGCGGTAGCAACCCTTTTCCGGCGAGGGTCATGGACATGCGCCCGCGCGCCCGGTTCGACGCTGCCCTCCCGTGGATGGCCCTCCTCGTCCTGGTCCTCGGGTTCGCCGACCTTGCGCGGGGCGGGATTACCGCGGCTCCCATCCTGCTGCTGGTGGCCTACTGCGGGCTGATTCCCGCGGCCATCCTGCGGACGGGATCCCGGTCCGCCGCCCAGCGCCCCGCGGACGGCGGCGCGAGGCCGCCTTACGTCGCTGCGGCCGCCGCGGCCCTCCTGGTTTTCCTGCTCTACTGCCTGACGCTGGCGCCCACGACGGCGATGTGGGACACCGGCGAGTACATGGCGGTGGCGTACACCATGAGTCTGCCCCATCCCCCGGGCAATCCGCTCTTCGTGCTGCTGGGCCGAACGGCTTCGCTGCTGCCGGTCGCCCCGACGGTGGCGATGCGGCTCAATCTGCTCGCGGCGGCGGCCGGAGCGGCCTCCGCGGGGCTCTGGTTCCTGATCGGCGCGCGGGTACTTCGCCGCGTGGGGCTGAGCCGAGGGTGGCAACTGGCGGGCGCTGCCGCCGGCGCCGTGCTCGGCGCCACGGCGTTCACCGTCTGGAATCAGTCGGTTGCGAACGAGAAGGTGTACACCATCGCGCTGTTCTTCCTCACCATGGTGTCCTGGCTGGCGGTCCGCTGGCTGGAGGAGCCCGGGAGCGCGCGGGCGGATCGCCTCCTCGTGCTGATGGCCTATCTGCTCGGCCTCGGGTACACCAATCACATGGCCGGATTCCTGGCCGCGCCCGCGCTGGCGGCCGCCGTGCTGCTGACCCGGCCCCGGGTGCTGCTCCGGCCGGGATTCCTCGCGGGACTGTTCGCGGCGCTTCTCCTCGGACTCACTCCGATCCTGACCCAGCCGGTACGGGCCGCAAACGGTCCGCCGCTCAATCACGGCGAGATCAGCGCGTGCCGGGACGGGTTTCGGCTCGATTGCACGCTCAGCCGGGAAACCGCGCGGCGGGTCCGCGCCTACCTCGGTCGGGAGCAGTACGGGAAACCGTCGCTGCGCGACCGGCAGGCCCCGTTCCCGGCGCAGCTCGGCATGTGGTGGCTGTACTTCCGCTGGCAGTGGCTGCGCGACGGCCCCGGGCGGGCCGCGCCGTTCCAGTGGCTGCTCGCGATCGTGATGCTCGGGCTCGGGCTCTACGGTGTCCGACTGCACTGGAAGGGGGATCCGGTCACCTTCGCATATTTCGGTCCGATGCTGCTGACGGTCACCGTCGTGCTCGTCTGGTACATGAACTTCAAGTACGGCTATTCGCAGGACGTGAATCTGGGTGACACCGTGCCGCGCGAGGTCAGGGACCGGGACTACTTCTTCCTCTGGAGCTATTCCGCGTGGGGCCTCTGGGCCGGCCTGGGTCTGTCGGGGTGGGCTCTGGCAATCCGGGGGCACGGGGCTCAACGCCGGATGCTCAGACGCGTGCTCGCAGCCGCGGTGCTGGGCATTGGCCTCGTGCCGCTGGCGGCCAACGCGCCCGACGCCTCGCGCGCCCGGCAGACGTTCGCGCGGGACGCCGCGGTGGACGTGCTCAACTCGGTCGAGCCGTACGGGGTCCTGATCACCAACGGCGACAACGACACCTACCCGCTCTGGTACGCGCAACAGGTCGAAGGAGTGAGAAAGGACGTCACCGTGGCGGTCGGGTCGCTGCTGGGGCTCGACTGGTACGTACGGGAGATGCTCGAGCGACGGGTGGCGCGGTACGACGACGTGCGCGGGCCCGCGATGTTTGCCGGCGGTTCCTGGACTCCGCCGACTCGTCCGCTCATGACGATCGACCCAGCGGCGGCGGAGCTGTTTCCGCCGTACGTCGAGCTCCGCCAGCCGGCCGTCTTCACCAGTGACAGCATCGTCGCGCAGGTCGGACCCGGCGTGGTTACGCACGACCAGCTGGCCGTGCTCCAGATGATCAAGGACTCGTTTCCGGCGCGCCCGATCTATTTCATGGGTCCGACCGGCCCGTACGCGCGCGCGCTCGGGCTCGGCCGGTACCTGGTGGACGACGGGCTGGTTGCCCGGCTGGTGCCGACGGACGCCGCGCGGCTGCCGGGCACCGTGCCCGTGCGCCTGTTCGGCGAAAACGTCCGCGTGGATCCCGCGCGGGCCCTGGCGCTGTGGGATAGTTTCGCGGCGCCGGCGGCGCTTCGGCGGCAGGGCAGGTGGCGGGATCCCGCATCCCGGAACATGCCCGTGCTCTACGTGGCGGGTGGTCTTGCGATCGCGGAGGCCCTCGGGCGGTCGGGGGCCGCGGCGGACGCGGACCGGCTGATGCGGGAGGCGCTCGCGCTGGACCGTGCCGGGGAGCTTGGGCTGGTATCCGGGGCCGCCCGGAGGAATCGAGACTGAGATCCCACCCTTGACATTTGTGACGGGAGTCACGATTCTGTGACCGGCGCGAGCGACAGAGGAAACGAGATGACACCAGCTCGGTGCTCATTCCTTCGCGCCCTGGTTGACTAGTCCCCTAGTCTCAGCGGACCCACACCTCACAACACACCCATAGGGCTCGGGC
>DASSBA010000294.1:0-4163 GCA_035699205.1 Gemmatimonadales bacterium | reverse complement strand
CGGGCGTAGGCCCGCATGGCGGCGCAGTCGTCCACCGTGCGAAACGCGAACACCCCGGGCTTCGGCTTGCCGCCGGGCGACTTCAGCCCGTCGATCCTCGGAACGAACGGCGCGGACCCGGTGGCGAAGACGACCGCGTCGTAGGGGACTGCTTCGCCGTCGGCGGTGACGATTCGGCGGGCGACGGTGTCGAGCCGGTCCACCCGTGTGCCGGCCCGCAGCGTGACGCCGTGGGCGGCGTACCAGTCGGCGGCTTTCAGCGTGATCTCGTCGGCAGGCGACCCGGACAGCACCCGGCCGAGCAGGATGCGGTTGTAGCAGCCGTGCGGCTCCTCGCCGAAGACAGTGATGTCGTAGACGGCGGATGCGTTCCGCCGGGCCAGTTCGTCGAGGAGCCGGCCGGCGGCCATGCCGTTGCCGATGAGTGCAAGGCGTTGCTTCATGGTGTCCTCCGCACCGCCGCGATCCGCACCGCGGCGAGCTTGAACTCGGGCATCCGGCTGACCGGATCGAGCGCCGGGTTGGTCAGTAGGTTGGCCGCCTGCTTGCCGCCCCAGTGGATCGGGGCGAACACCGTGTCCGGCCGGACGTCGGCGGTCAACTCGGCCACGAACTCGGCTTTCCCCCGGCGACTCTCCAGCACGACTGCGTTTCCGCTAACGATGCCGTGCCGGCGGGCGAGCCGGGGGTGGATTTGCAGCATCGGGTTCGGTCGGGCGTTGTTGAGTTTTGCGACGAGACGGGTCTGAGCGCCGGAGTTGTAGTGCTCCTTGTACCGCCCCGTCGTGAAGTAGATCGGATACGACTCGTCCGGCTCCTCGCCGGCCGGCCGGTGCTCGACCGGGAAGAACCGCGCCCGCCCGTCCGGGTGGTGGAACCGCTTGGCGAATAGCCGCGGCGTGCCGGCGTGGTCCTCCGCCGGGCACGGCCAGAAGACGCCGTCCTCGGCGTCGATCCGCTCGTAGGTGATGCCGCTGTAGTCGGCCGGCGCGCCGGCGGTGGCGCGGCGGAGTTCGTCGAACACGTCGCGCGGAGAGTAGAACTCGAACTTATCGCCGACGCCGAGCCGGGTTGCCAGCTCGCGCAGCACGTCGATGTCGCCGCGGACGCCGGTCGGCGGCTTCGCGGTGATCCGCCGGCGGATGACGCGGCCTTCGAGGTTGGTGGTCGTCCCCTCCTCCTCGGCCCACTGGTAGACCGGCAGGATGACGTGCGCGAGAGCGGTTGTTTCGTTCTCGAACGAGTCGCAGACGGCCAGGAAGTCGAGCGCCCGCAGCCGGGACTCGACCCGGCCCATGTCCGGCGACGCGACAGCGACGTTCGACCCCATCACGAACAAAGCGCGGATGCCGCTGCTTGGTTCCCTCCCCCCCAAGGGGGGAGGGTTCGCTTCTGGTTCCCTCCCCCCTTGGGGGGGAGGGTTAGGGTGGGGGGTGGGCTTCACGGAAGCAGTATGACGTACACGACTGATTGACGTCTCATACCCCCCACCCCAACCCTCCCCCCCAAGGGGGGAGGGAGAAAGAGGGCCGATGGAGTCCAGCATCTCGAAGGCGCTACGTCCCTTTCGGGGAAGGCTTGCCGGGTCCACGCCCCACACCTCGGCCACCGCCTCGCGGTGCGCGTCCACCTCTATAAAGCGGTAGCCGGGGAGTTGGTCGGCCTTCTGACCGTGTTCGCGGCCGCCCTGGCCGTTGCCCTGCCCGGTCAGGCAGCCGTAGCCGCTGAACGACTTGCCGACCTTGCCGAGCGCAAGAAGCAAGTTGATATGAGCGTGGACGGCATCGACGCCCTTGGAGTGCTGCTCCGCACCGCGGCCGGACAGGATCATCGTGGACTTCGCCGACGCCAGCCACCGGGCGGCCGTTCGCAGCTGCGATTCGGGTATGCCAGTCAATCGCTCGACGCGGGCCGGGTGGTATTGCAACACGGCCCGGCGAACGGCGTCGAACCCGTTGGTCCGCGCCGCGATGTACTCTCCGTCGATCAATCCCTCCTCAACGGCGACCGCGAGCAGGCCGTTGGCCAGCGCCAGGTCGGACCCGGGGGTGAGTTGCAGGAACAGGTCGGCGGCGCGGGCGGTGGGCGTGCGGCGCGGGTCGGAGACGATGAGCCGGCCGCCGTTGGCCTTCTGCCGGTCGAACCACTGCATAATCGGCGGCAGCGTGTCGGCGGCGTTCGACCCGGCGAGCCAGACCACCTCGGCGTGTTCGATGTCGGCCAGCGGGAACGGCAACCCGCGGTCGAGGCCGAAGGCGCGGTTCTGGGCGGCCGCGGCCGACGACATGCAGTACCGGCCGTTGTAGTCGATGTGCGGGGTGCCCACCGCGACGCGGGCGAACTTGCCGAGCAGGTACGTCTTCTCGTTGGTCAGCGCCCCGGACCCGAACACCCCGATCGCCTCGGGGCTGTGCTCGGCCCTGATCGCGGCGACCCGGTCGGCCACCAGGTCGAGCGCCGCGTCCCAGCTCGCGCTGCGGAACGGCTCATTCAGATTGTCGCGGACGAGCGGCGTCGTGAGCCGTCGCGGGTGGCGGAGCAGCGTGTGCGACGTCCACCCCTTGACGCAGAGTTGGCCGTTGTTGACCGGGAAGTGCGGATCGCCCATCACCCGGTCGGGCTGGCCGTCGCCCTCGCCCATCAGCACGCCGCACTGGAACGCGCAGTACGGGCAGTGGGTGCGGACGGCGAAGGCGGGCCGCGGCGTCAGGGGCAGGGTGGTCCGGGACAAGGCAAGTCCACTTCAGGAACCGCGACCGATAGGGAGCGGCTGTCTTCCGTAGGGTGGGTCAAGCGAGTCTTCGAGCGCCGACCCACCGCACGAGGGCGTGGTGGGTCGGCGCCCGCAAACCCGGGCTTGACCCACCCTCAGTAGTTCCGAGTTTGCGCTTTGGCTTGCAAGTGACGCATGGCTGCTCCTAGGAAGAGGTTACGACACCATTCCTGGACGGAGTCAGCCATGCGTCCCCCTCAGTGTATGCTCGATGCCTCGCACGTGCAGCAACTCGTCGCCGACCTGCTCACCCCGATCCTGGGAACCTGGACCCACGCCCGATGCTGCACCTGCCAAGCCGTCGTCGCCGTCCTGACTTATGCCGCCGCCCGCCTGGTCTCGCTCCACGATGCCTGTGGACGACTGGCCAACGCCCCCGACTCCGATACCGTCTTCGATCGCCTGCACCGACAACTCACCTCGGCCGACCAACTCGACCACCGCGTCCGGCGGGCCCTGGCCGAGCAACTGCCGCGGGCCCTGCGACGCGGACGCTGGCGCATTGCCATCGATACCACCCTGATCCCCTACCACGGCCGCCCGTTTGCCGACCCCGACGAGATCTACCGCGGCCAGCCCAAGAGCGGCACCACCCACTTCCACGCCTACGCCACCGCCTTTGTCATCCACGCCGGCCGCCGCTTCACCCTGGCGGTGCTCGGGGTCCAGAAGGGCACCCCGGCCGAACAAGTGGTGGCGACCTTGCGGCAGCGCGTCCTGGCCGCTGGCGTCACGCCCCGGCTTTTCCTGCTCGATCGCGGCTTCAACACCGCCGGCGTCGTCCGCTACCTGCACGCCACCCGCCAGCCGTTCATCATGCCGCAGGCGGTCCATGGCAAGGCTCCCAAGGACGGCACGCTCCGCGGTCTGCGGGCCATCCGCGCTGAGCACCCGACGGGGTGGACCACCTACACCTGGAAGCCGACCGGCCAACGGCGCGTGACGGTCGCCTTGTGCGTGCTGCGACGGCGGCGACGCGACCGCCACGGCCATCGGACATTCCTGTATGCGTGTTGGGGCGTGCGTTGGACGCCGCGCTCGGTGTACCGGGTCTACCGGTTGCGGTTCGGGGTCGAGACCAGCTATCGGCAGATGAATCAGGTTCGCATCCGCACCAGTACCCGCAGTCCGATCCTCCGGTTGTTGTTTGTGGCCATCGCGTTGCTGTTGCGGAATCTGTGGGTGCGGTTGCACTGGCTGTGGCTGGCGTCGCAGTGTCGGGGCGGTCGGCGGTTGCGTCTGCACCGCCTGCGCTTGCGTACCTTGACGCTGTGGCTGGCGCATCTGGCCGAAGAGTGGTTCGGCTATCGGGACCAAATCGAAACCGAACATCCGCCCCTCGAAGAACTTGCGAGCCGACTACCGAAGACACGATAATCGGAACTACTGA
>DASSBA010000293.1:0-6794 GCA_035699205.1 Gemmatimonadales bacterium | reverse complement strand
CCTACGAGTCCTCAAGGCGCACAAGTCGGACCGCGGCGCGATCTCACTCAGCCTCGCGCGGGCCGACGCTTACGTCTTCGGCGACGACCAGGGAGCCATCCGCGTCCCCGACGCCGTCACCAGCCGCTGGACCCGGCGTCTCGACTGGGCATGCGCCAAGATCGAGGGCCTTCCCCGCGTCACCCTCAAGGGGCTCCGGCACACCCACGCCACCTTGCTGCTGGAGCTAGGCGAGCACCCCAAGGTCGTCCAGGAGCGACTCGGCCACTCCACGATCACCACGACCATGAACATCTACAGCCACGTCACCCCGACGATGCAGAAGAGCGCAATCGATCGCTTCGCAGCGCACCTCGGGGACACCCCTGCAGGGGCCTAGCACCCTAAACCTAAAGGGCACGTCCACGAGTGCGAGTCGATTCACCGAAGCCGACTGCTGACCTTGTGTACTGCGCGGCCATCGTCCCGACTGACCTGACTTCATGGTGACGTCACGACAATCGACTCGTGGCGAGGTACTCCTCAAGAGAGATGGGCCGCCTTGCTGGTCAGCTCGGCGATGTCGTCGGAATCACGCACCATCTCGCCGGCGGAGATCAAGGAGTCCGGTTCGGGCAAGGCGAGTTTGAGTGAGGTCGTGGTGGTGTCGCCCCTGGCGGCCACCGTCGCACCTGTGGCGACCGGGCATGGATGGGTGAACGCCTCATGACGGTGAGTCCAGTCTGCCCCACCGTAAAGGGGTGACACCGCCCGATCACGAGCCATGAAGCGCGCCCTGATTGTTGCCACGTTCCTCGGCCTCACCGCCTCGGCGGCAGCCCTCCCAGCCGAGGCAGAGTCAAGTCCGCCCGGCGCTGGCAGCGGCGCGCGCCGCCTCGGCGGCGTATCACGACACCGATCGTGCCGCCGCAGCCGGGTACGCGCCCTTCCCGGCAGGTGTGCCGCTGCATGAATGCATCACAGCGCCGGACCCCGGCGACGGCGCGATGGGTTTCCACTGGCTCGACGCCTCGCTCGTCGACGCCGAGCTCGACCCCGCCCGGCCGGAAGTGCTGGTCTACGAACCACGCCGCAACGGCCGGCTCCGGCTCGTGGCGATGGAGTACGTCGTGTTCGCCGATGCCTGGGAGGCGGCATATCCGTGAACGACGCCGAGGCTGTTCGGCCGGGAGCTCACCTACGTGGGTGCACCCAACCGGTACGAGCTTCCGGCGTTCCACCAGGTGCACGCGTGGGTCTGGCGACACAACCCCCACGGGATGTTCGCCGACCACAACCCGAGCGTGTCCTGCGACCACGCTTGACCTCCTCCGCCCTCTCACCGCGGCGGAGCGTCATTTCGCATACCGTGAGGTGATGGAACGGGGCGTTTCGTCGAGTAGCCGAGTCCGGCTTGACGACATCCTGGGCACCCTGTCCCTGGCTGTGGATCTCGGGCTCGGCCAGCCGATGGGGCACGTGGCGCGGGCGACCGTGGTGGCAGCGCGGCTGGGCGACCGGGTCGGGATGTCGGCGTCGGAGCGAACCACCCTGGTGCACGTGGCGCTGATGGGTTGGGTCGGCTGCATCGCCGACTCGCGTGATGCCGCTGCGTGGTTCGGCGACGACATCGCCTACCGGGCTGGGGTCTACGACCTGGACATGGCCCCGCTGCCGTTCCTGGGCTACCTGTTGCGACTGGCCGGAACAGGCGACCCGGTGCCGCGGCGCGCCGCGAAGGTCGCCGGTGTGCTGGTCGACCGCGGCCGTAGCGTCCAGAAGTCGTTGCGCGCCCACTGCCAGGTGACGTCAGCGGTGGCTCGTCGACTCGGCCTGACCGACGAGGTGTGCGACGCCCTCGGCTTCATCTTCGCGCGCTGGGACGGCAAGGGCCTGCCGGAAGGCGCGGGGGGAAACTCGATCCCGTTGCCGGTCCGGCTCTGGCAACTGGCCGACGTCGCCGAGGTGCACCACGCGCGCGGCGGAACGCCAGCGGTGGCGAGCGTGGTGCGGGATCGGCGAGGCACCGCGTTCGACCCCGAGCTCGTCGACGCCCTCCTGGCATACGCGGACGACGTGTGGAGCGACCTCGCGCCCACCGATGGCTGGGAGGTGATGGTCGGGCTGGTCCCGCCCACACCGCTCACCCAGGCCCGGCTCGACACTGCCCTCGAGGCCGTGGCCGACTGGGTCGACCTGAAGTCGCCCTGGTTCAGCGGCCACTCCCGGGCCGTTGCCGACCTCGCGGCCGGCGCGGCGCGTCATCTGGGCTGGGACGACGAGGAAGCACGGTTCGTACGTCGCGCCGGCCTGATGCACGACCTCGGCCGGGTCGGCGTACCGAACTCGCTGTGGGACCGGACGGCACCCCTGTCGGACAGTGACCGGGAGCGGCTCCGGCTGCACAGCTACTACACGGGGCGGATGCTGGCGCACTCGCCGGCGCTGTCCCCTTGGAGTGACGTGGCATCCATGGCGCACGAACGGCTCGACGGCTCCGGCTACCACCGTGGGCTCACGGCCGCCGCACTGCCGATGTCGGCCCGGCTGCTCGCGGCGGCCGACACCTTCAGAACGAAGACCGAGCCTCGACCCCACCGCGCTGCGCTCTCGACCGGCGACGCCGCCGCCCATCTGGTCGAGGAGGCAGAAGCCGGGCGGCTGGACCGGCGTGCCGTCGACGCTGTCCTCGCCGCGGCCGGCCGGCACGAGCGCCGTACACCGTCGGTGTTGCCGGCGGGGCTCACGCCGCGAGAGGCCGAGGTGCTCGCGCTGCTCGCCCGGGGTGCCACAAACCGGCAGGTGGCCTCCCGGCTGGGGATCTCGCCCAAGACCGCCGGCAACCACGTGGAGCGGATCTACGCCAAGGCCGGTGTCTCCACCAGAGCCGCCGCCACCCTGTTCGCGATGGAGCACCTGCTCGTGGACCCCGAACAGCTGGGGTGATCACCCCATTACGCCCGGCGATCCCGGTGCGAGCGTGGCATGAGTCGGTGGCAGCGGGCCGCCGCGATCTCCGAGGAGGAGTCATGCCGAAGTACCTGATCAGCCGCGAGGTCCCCGGAATCGGCGGGATGAGCCCCGATCAGCTGCGCGAGCTGTCGGCGAAGTCGAACGCCGTGCTTGGCCAGCTCGACGGGCGCGCGCAGTGGGTGCAGAGCTACGTCACCGACGACCACCTGCTCTGCGTCTACAACGCCGAGGACGAGGCGGCCGTCCGCGACCACGCGCGCATCGGCGGATTCCCCTGTGACGAGATCCGCGCGGTGGGCGCGATCATCGACCCGGTCACGGGCGAGTGAGGTGACCGCACAGCTGGCGGCAGCGAGCCTGTCGGACACCACGGACATCCGGGAGTTCTCGCACGGCTCGATGTCGGTGGTAGTCGTCGGCGAGGTCGTCGTCGGCCGGGCCGTGTTCGAGCCCGGCTGGCGCTGGTCCCGCGACGTGCGCCCGATCGCCGGCACCGGGTCGTGCGAGCAGCTCCACGTCGGCTTCATCGTCTCGGGCCGGCTCGCCGTGCGGATGGACGACGGCACCGAGGGCGTCGTGGGCCCCGGTGACGTGTTCGTCGTGCCACCGGGCCACGACGGCTGGGTGGTCGGAGACGACCCCTGCGTGATGTTGGACTGGGCCGGCAGCGCGACCTACGCCACGTGACAGTCACGGAAGGCGGCGCCCGGGATCTCTGCCGAGCTCAATCCATCGGTCTCATCAGCTCGCGCAGCACCTCTTCCTCGCCCGCCGGCACGAACCCGGACAGCAGGTGCACCGGATCCGCTGGCACCTCGAACCAGTGCTCGGTGCCGGCCGGGATGCGCACCAGGTCGCCGACTCCGACTGCGACCTCCTGCGAGCCCAGGTGGAACAACGCATCCCCTCCCAGGACGTAGAACCACTCCTCCGACGGGTGGCGGTGCGGACCCGGGCCACCGCCCACGGGCACATGGACCTCCGTCAGGCTGTAGGTGCCACCGGTCTGCGAGCCCCTGACGAGGAAGCGAAACTCGTCATCACGCAGCAGGAAGCGCTCGCCGCTGCCCGCGGGGATGTGGAACTCGGACGCCATGACTTCCTCCGCCGGCAGCGTATCGCCACCACCCCCGTCCGGCGTTGCGCGGAAGTTCCGTCGCGTCCGCAGCCGGGTTCTCGTACCGTGAGACCATGTCGACCGAGCCCGACCAACGGGCGGGGGCTGCGTGGGCGGCCGTCGCGGCCGGCGACTGGCCGGCGGCGCGGACCGCGTTCGAGGCGCTCGTCGACGTCGAGCCGAGCCCGGAGGCCCTGGCCGGACTGGGCGACGTGCTGTGGTGGCTCGGTGACACGTCGGCAGCGATCGGGCACCAGGAACGCGCGTACGCCGGCTTCCGGCACCGTGGCGATCCGGCCGATGCCGCGACCGTCGCCGTCGGGCTCTACCTCCTCTACCGCAACAGCGTCGGGAGCACTGTCGTTGCACGCGGCTGGCTGGAGCGGGCCTCGCGCCTGGTCGACGAGGCCGGCCTGGAACCCCTCGCGGGCTGGGTTGCGCTCCTCCGCGCCCACGACAGCGCCGACCCCGGCGCTGCTGAACGCTGGGCGACCGAGGCCCACGAAGCCGCCGGCCGCTTCGGAGATCCGGACCTCGAGCTGTGCGCGCTCAGCCAGCTCGGGGCGGCGCTCGTGCAGCAGGGGCGCACCGCGGAGGGGGTCCGGCTGCTCGACGAGTCGATGGCGGCCGCGCTCGCCGGAGAGGCGCGGCGTCCGCACACCGTCGTCTACACGAGCTGCAACCTGGTCCGGAGCTGTGCCGAGTGTGCCGAGTACGAGCACGCGCTGGAGTGGATCCGCGCGGCGGACGCCTTCGAACATCGCATCGCCAACACGCACTTCTACACCACCTGCCGGACCTACCTCGGTGCGATCCAGTTCGCGGCCGGTGACTGGCCCGCCGCGGAGCAGGAGCTCCGGGCCGCACTCGACCCGAGTGCCGAGCCGGACCTCGCCGGCGAGGCGGCTGCCCGGTTGGCCGAACTGCGGCTCGCCCAGGGGCGGCTCAACGAGGCCGAGCGGCTGCTCGACGGGCTCGCGGACCAGCCGGCCTGCGCCCGCGTGCTCGCCTGGCTCGCCCTCGCCCGCGGCGACGCGGCGGATGCGCGGCGGCGGGCACGACGGCTCGCGAACGGCCTAGCCGCGGAGGAGCAGACCCGCGCTGCCAGGTATCGCCCGGGACTCAGCGGGCCCCTTGCCGAGGCCGCGGTGTGGGAGGTGCTGGCGGCCGCGTGCGAAGGCGCCGAGGCGGACGCCGCGGTCACGCACCTTGAGGCGCTCGCCGAGAGCACCCGCTCCGAGCAGTTGCAGGCGCGTGCGCTCGGTGCTGCCGGTCGGGTCCGCGGGGACGTGCCCAGCCTGGAGCGCGCCCTCGGCCTGTTCATCCGGCTGCGGCTACCGCTCGCGGCGGCACGCATCCGACTCGTCCTCGCCGAGCTTCTGAGCGGCGACGATGCGATCGCCGAGGCCCGGGCCGCGCTGGTCACGTTCGAGGGGCTGGGCGCGGCACGGGACGCGGATGCAGCGGCCGCCCGGCTGCGCGCCCTCGGCGTGACCGCCGCCCGCGGCGGACGGGCGGGCGTCGGCGAGCTCACCCAGCGCGAGCGGGAGGTGCTCGACCTCCTCGGTGAGGGCCTGACCAACAAGGAGCTCGCCGAGCGGCTGTTCCTGTCCCGCAAGACCGTGGAGCGGCACGTGCGCAACGTGTTGTTCAAGCTGGGCCTGCGCAACCGGGCCGAGGCCGCGGCGTACGTCGTGCGCCACAGCCAGGAGATCCGCTCCACCAATTGAGGGTTCCTCCCGACGCGAGCGGCCGGGCACGCCGGCAAGGGTCGACCCATGACCATCTCCAGCAACGCCGTCGACGTCCTCTCCTCTCGAGTCCGGGGCGAGGTGGTCACCCGCGACCATCCGCGGTACGACGAGCTCCGCGCCCTCGACAACAAGTGCCGGGAGAGCCGGCCGGCAGCCATCGTGCGGTGCGCCGACGCGCAGGACGTCGCGACGACCGTCCGGTTCGCCACCGACCACGACCTGGCCCTCGCCGTCCGTGCTGGCGGCCACAGTGCGCCCGGCTTCGGCTCGATCGAGGACGGCATCGTGGTCGACGTCCGCCCGATCGACCACGTCCGGGTCGATCCCCAGCGGCGCGTCGCCGCGATCGGCGGCGGCGCCCTGGCCGGCGCCGTCGACCGGGCCACCGCCCCGTTCGGCCTGGCGACGACGACCGCGACCGTGTCCACCGTCGGAGTCGCGGGGTTCACCCTGAGCGGTGGCATCAGCCACCTCACCCGCACTCACGGACTCGCGGCGGACAACCTGGTCGGCGCGGACGTCGTTCTGGCCGACGGCACGCTGGTCCGCGCGGGGGCGGACGGCGACGAGGACCTCCTCTGGGCGCTCACCGGCGGAGGCGGCAATTTCGGGGTCGTCACCGAGCTGCGGATGCGGCTGCACCCGGTGTCCGTTGTCGACGGCGGGCCGATGCTGTTCCCGCTCGAGCACACCGAGCGGCTCGTTCAGCTCTACCGGGACTGGATGCCGGAGCAGGCCGACGACGTCTCCGCGTTCCTGGCCCTGCTGACGGTGCCACCCGAGGGTGGCCCGTTCCCCGACGACCTGCGGATGCGTCCGGTGTGCGCGCTGGTGTGGTGCAACACCGCGACCGAGGACCGATCGCACGAGGCGCTGGCGACGTTCCGCGCCGAGGGTCCGGTGTTCGACGGCGTCAGCAGGCTTCCGTACGGCGTACTGCAGACCGCGTCGGACGCAGCGGCCGGCGCCGG
>DASSBA010000292.1:0-4747 GCA_035699205.1 Gemmatimonadales bacterium | reverse complement strand
GCCGTGGGCGGCAGGCAGTACGTCGCCGTGGCGGCGGGCGGCAACTACCAGATCAACGCCCCGCGCGGCGACGAGGTGCTCGCGTTCGCGCTGGATACCGCCGCGGCACCGTCGCCGGGAACCCACTGATGGCCGCGGCGTCCGCAGTTCTGCTGGCGGCGTGCGCGCTTGTCATGCTGGCCGCACCGGCCGCGGCGCAGGGCGAAGGCGGGGGCAGCCGGCGCGGCGCCCCGTCGCCGAACGAGTCCGGCCGGGAAGGCCGTGGGCTCGACACCAACGAAGAGGGGCAGCCGCCGAAGCTTCCGGCGCTGCCGGATGGAATGAGCCTCGATCTGATCCGGTCCGGCGACAGCTTGTTTCACGGAAAGGGGCACTGCTTCGCCTGCCATGGGGCCGATGCGACGGGGCTGCCCGACGCCGGCTCGGCGCTCACGATGGGCCTGAACTTCGTTCCGATCGAGTGGCGGCCGATCGATTCGCTCGTGGCGGCCGGCATTCCGGACGCGATCACGCGGTCGGCCATCCGGATGCCGCCGCGCGGAGGCAAGTCGGACCTGAGCCCGGACGAGACGCGCGCCATTGCCGCGTACGTGTGGGCGATCAGCCAGACCCGCGGCGAGCCGTGGCCCGGCGGCCACGCGACCCACACGTCGATGATACCGCCGGGATCCACGAGCGGGACGTCCACGCCGCGGCCGCGGCCGATCGGCGAGCGGCACGGGGGTGAAGATGGGACGTGATGTGCGCGCGCTCCCCGGCTTCCCGGCGGGCGGGGCGGGGTGAGCGCGATGCTGCAGAGCCCGACCTATCTCCGCACGTTCGGCCCCATCGGCGACCGGGTGGCGGCGCTGGGCTGGAGCCTGCTGATCATCTCGTCCGTCGTGGTCCTCGTGGTGAGCGTGCTGGTGCTGGCCGGCGTGTGGCGCCGCGGCACCCGCTCGTTCGCGCCGGTCGAGCGGGCGGGCGGCGGGCTCCGCTGGATCGTGATCGGCGGGATCGTGGTGCCGACGGTGATTCTGGTCGTGGTGTTCGTGCTGACCATGGTGACCCAGGCCGCGGTCGCCTCGCCCGCGACGGCACCGGGCCTGACGGTGCGGGTGACCGGCCACCAATGGTGGTGGGAGGTGCAGTACCTCGACCCGTCTCCCGATCGGATCGCGACGACCGCCAACGAGATCCACATCCCGGTGGGCCGGCCGGTGCGGATCGAGGTTGCCGCGGGCGACGTGATCCACAGCTTCTGGGTGCCCGAGCTGGCCGGGAAGACCGACCTCATTCCGGGGCAGACCAACGTCACCTGGGTCCAGGCCGATCACCCGGGCGTGTACCGCGGCCAGTGCGCCGAGTATTGCGGGTTGCAGCACGCGAAGATGGCGATGTCGGTGGTGGCGGAACCGCCCGCGGCGTTCGACGAATGGCTCGCGCGGCAGCGCCAACCCGCGGCGCCGCCGTCCGAGCCCGACCTGAAGGCGGGCGCGGCGGTCTTCGCCGGCTCGGCCTGCGCGCTCTGCCACACCATCCGGGGCACGATGGCCGTCGGGCGGATCGGACCCGATCTCACCCACCTGGCCGGCCGGCGGACGATCGCGGCGGGCACGCTGCCCAACACCCGCGGCTACCTGGCCGGCTGGATCGCCAATCCGCAGGCGCTCAAGCCCGGGACCGTCATGCCGGCGGTGCCGCTCGAGTCCACCGAGCTGCAGGTGCTGATCACCTACCTGCAGAGCCTGAACTAGCGAGAGACCGTGGCCGCCACCGCTCCCCCCGCCGCCCCCACGCCGCCCCTGCACGAGCGGCTGCTGCGTATCTGGGAAACCCCGCCGGGGCTCTTCGGCATCCTGGGCACGGTGGATCACAAGAAGATCGGCAAGCGCTACCTGGTGACCGCCTTCGCCTTCATGCTGGCGGGCGGCCTCGAGGCCGCGGTCATGCGGGCGCAGCTCACGGCGCCGAACCAGCGGCTGCTGTCGCCGGAGACGTACAACCAGTTGTTCAGCATGCACGGGATCACGATGATCTTCCTGTATGCCTCGCCGATCCTGTCGGGGTTCAGCAACTACATCTGGCCGCTGATGCTCGGCTCGCGGGACATGGCGTTCCCCCGGCTCAACGCGCTGAGCTACTGGCTGTTCCTGTTCTCGGGGCTGTTCATCTACTCGAGCTTCCTGGTGGGTCAGGCGCCGGACCGCGGCTGGTTCGCCTACGCGCCGCTGACGGAGGGCGCCTTCTCGCCCGGGCTGCACATGGATTTCTACGCGCTCGGGCTGCTCTTCCTCACGGTCTCGACCACCGTCGGCGCGATCAACTTCATCGTGACGCTGTTCAAGCTGCGGGCGCCGGGGATGTCGATCAACCGGCTGCCGATCTTCATCTGGGGGACGCTCACCACCTCGTTCGCGGTGCTCTTCGCGATGCCGTCGCTCACCGCGGCCTGTATCATGCTCTACTTCGACCGCCGCTTCGGCATGCACTTCTTCGACGCGGCGGGGGGCGGGCATCCGCTGCTCTGGCAGCATCTCTTCTGGATCTTCGGGCATCCGTGGGTGTACATCGTCGTGCTGCCGGCGATGGGGATCATGTCCGACATGATCCCGACCTTCTGCCGGCGGCCGCTGGTGGGCTACACCTTCGTCGCGCTGGCGACGGTCTCGACCGGCATCCTCGGCTTCGGGGTGTGGGTGCACCACATGTTCGCCACCGGCCTGCCCGATCTCTCCACCGACTTCTTCAGCGCGGCCAGCATGGTGATCACGATCCCGAGCGCGGTGGCGGTGTTCGCCTGGCTGGCCACCATCTGGCACGGGCGGCCGGTCCTGCGGACGCCGTTCCTCTTCGCCGCCGGGTTCATCGTGCTGTTCGTGATCGGCGGCGTGTCGGGCGTGGCCACCGCGGCGGTGCCGTTCGACCGGCAGCTCACCGACACCTACTTCGTCGTGGCGCACCTGCACTACGTGCTGGTCGGGATCAACGTGTTCCCGGTCATCGCGGGGTTCTACTACTGGCTGCCCAAGATGACGGGTCGGATGCTGAACGAGCGGCTGGGCCGCTGGAACTTCTGGACGATGTTTCTCGGCTTCAACCTGGGCTTCTTTCCGATGCATATCGCCGGGCTGCTCGGGATGCCGCGGCGGATCTACACCTATCCCGCCGGGCTCGGCTGGGGCACCGTCAACCTGGTGACCTCGATCGGGGCCTACGTGTTCGCCGTGGGCGTGGTGCTGTTCCTGGTGAACGTCCTCTGGAGCATCCGGCGGGGGCCGCCGGCCGGCCCCAACCCCTGGGACGCGCCGACGCTCGAGTGGGCCACCACCTCGCCGCCGCCGGCCTACAACTTCGAGGTGCTCCCGTCGATCGGCAGCCGGCACCCGCTGTGGGAGGACCGGCTGGCGGAGGGTGCCGCCCGGAGCGTGCTCGACCGGGGCCCCGCGCTCGACGAGGGACGCGAGACGCTCGGCATCACGCCGCTCGACGCCGAGCCGTCCGAGATCCTGACCATGCCGGAGGACTCGCTCTACCCGTTCCTGCTGGCGCTCTCGCTGCTGGTGACGTTCTACGGGCTGCTCACGAGCGTCTGGGCTCTGGCGATCGCGGGAGGTGTGCTGGTCCTCGCGATGACGGTCGGCTGGCTGTGGCCCGGGCCCGAGCCGGAGGCGGCCTGATCATGGCCACGACCGCCGTCGCGCGCCGGCTCCCGGTCGGAGGTGCGGGCAAGGGCGCCACCGGCTGGTGGGGGATGATTCTCCTCATCGTCACCGAGGCCTCGCTGTTCGTCTACCTGCTGTTCAGCTACTTCTATCTCGGCTCGATGGCGCGGGGCGCGTGGCCCCCCTCCGGACCGCCCGAGCTCCGGCTGGCCCTGCCCAACACGGTGATCCTGCTGCTCAGCAGTGGCGCGATGTGGTGGGCCGAATCGGGTGTACGCCGCGGAGCGCAGGGCCGCCTCCGCGTCGGCCTGCTGATCACGCTCGGGCTGGGGATCATCTTCCTCGCGATCCAGGCGGTGGAGTACTCCCACAAGCACTTCACGCCGGCCACCGACGCCTACGGCTCGCTGTTCTTCACCATCACCGGGTTCCACGGAGCGCACGTGGCGGTGGGACTGATCATGATCGCGGTCGTCACCCTGCGCGCGTGGCTCGGGCACTTCTCCGAGCGGCGCCATCTCGCCGTCACCAACGTATCGCTGTACTGGCATTTCGTGGACGCGGTGTGGCTCGCCGTGTTCACCTCGCTCTACCTCTCGCCCCGGTTCGTGTAGGCCATGACCACGGATTCCGCCGCCCACCCCGCGCCCGCCGGGCACCGCGTGGCCCTCGGCGCGCTCTGGTTCGGGCTGTTCGGCGCGCCGGTGGTCTGGAGCATCCAGTTGATGCTCAATTACGGGCTGGTGACGCATTCGTGCTTCCCCGCGTCGGAGCCGCGGACGACTCCGCTCTTCGGCGGGCTCCGGACCACCGTCCTGCTCGCGGGCGCAGTGGCGCTGGCGATCGCGCTGGCGGCCGGCGTCACCGCCTGGCGGAGCTGGCGCGCCACCCGCCATGAGCATCCCGGCGGCCAGGAGTCGCTGCTCGAGGTGGGTGAAGGACGCACCCGCTTCATGGCACTGGCGGGAATGCTGGTGAGCGGGCTGTTCGTCCTGGGCGTCATCATGAACGCCATTCCACTGTTCATCATGCCGCTGTGCCGGTGAGCCGATGATCCTCCTGCATCCGGGCGCGCTGGCGCCGCACGATCTCTGGCGCGCGTG
>DASSBA010000291.1:0-3517 GCA_035699205.1 Gemmatimonadales bacterium | reverse complement strand
GTCGAGCGGGTCGTCCGGACGGCCAACGGCGCGGCCATCGAGGTGGTCGAGACCACCCCCGGGCCGGGCTGCATGATGACCCAGGCCCTGACCCAACCGGTTGACGTCGTGGTGGTTGCGGCGGCGGACGCGGAGTCGTGGGAGTTCGGGGAGCGGAGGGTGGAGCAGGGGTGTCGGTAGGCGGAAAGGCGGAAGGGCGGAAGGGCGCGTGGCAAGGCACTGTCATCCCGAGCGCAGCGAGGGATCTTGCCCGGCCGCGCTCGGACCCGGGTGAGTAGATCCCTCGCTCCGCTCGGGATGACAGCGCCTTGGCCATCCGACCGCCTGACCGCCTGACCGCCGGACCGCCTGACCGCCCGACCGCCCGACCGCCCGCCCTCCATCTTCCTGCCCCACCCCAACATCCGCCTCCCGCCGCCAAATCGGCAGCCGTTCCGCCCCACTCGGCAGAACCCAGCATTAGCCGCAAGTTCATGCCCCCCATCGCGTTACCTAAGCCTTGACTTGCCCGATCCGGCCGCCGTTATTCCGCCAAGGGCACCCCCCGCCCGCTGACGACCGCCATTTCCGGAGCCCCCGCAGCCCCGTGGACCGAAAGAATTTCTCGATGCCGACTCAGCCCAGCCGCACCGTTCCCGCCCTCGTCCGCCCGCCCGGCGCGTCCGTCGAGGAGCCGCTCGCCCCGCGCGCCGGCGAACCGATTCCCGAGCCGCCGCACGCGCGCGTCGTCCCCCGCGAGCACACCATCCACCACGAGACCCGGGTGGACGAGTACTTCTGGCTGCGGAATCGCGAAGACCCGGAAGTCCTGGCGTACCTCGAGGCGGAGAATCGCTACACCGATGCGGTAATGCGGTGCACCGAGGCGCTCCAGGAGCGCCTCTTCGCGGAAATGCGCGGGCGCATCAAGGAGACCGATCTCTCGGTCCCCGAGCGGATCGACGGCTGGCTCTACTACCATCGCACGGCGCAGGGCGCGCAGTACCCCATCTACTGCCGGCGCCCCGTTGCCGATGATGGCGCCGAGCAAGTCCTGCTCGACCTCAACCCCCTCGCGGCCGGCCACGCCTACTTCCGGCTCGGCGCGTTCGAGGTGAGCCCGGACCACCGGCTGCTGGCGTACGCGGTGGACACCAGCGGCGCCGAGTCGTTCGCGCTGTACGTGAAGGAGCTGGAAACGGGAACGCTGCTGGCGGAGACCATGGTCAACGTCTCGCCCAGCGTGGCGTGGGCCAACGACAGCCGGACGCTCTTCTACGTCGTGCTCGACGAGGCGCGCCGGCCCTGCCGCCTCTTCCGCCACACGCTGGGCGCCAACCCGGCGGAAGACCCGCTGGTCCACTTCGAGGCCGACGAATCGTTCTTCCTCGACATCAGCCGCACCCGGAGCAACGCCTGGCTCCTGCTCGAGCTGGCCAGCCACTCGACCTCCGAGGTCCGGTTCGTGAGCGCCGACCGGCCGGCGGAGCCGTTCCGCACGCTCGAGCCGCGCCGCGCCGGCGTCGAGTACACCGTGAGCCATCATGGCGACCGGTTCCTCATCACCACCAACGACTCGGCGCCCAACTTCCGGCTGGTGAGCGCGCCGGTGACCGACCCCTCGCGCGCGCGATGGGCCGAGCTGCTGCCGCACCGGCCGGACGTGAAGCTCGACTCGACCGACGCCTTCCGGCGCCACCTCGTGGTCTACGAGCGCGCGGCGGGGCTCCGCCGGATCCGGGTGCTCGACCTCGAGTCGGGCGACAGCCACCTGGTGGCCTTCCCCGAGCCGGTCTACACCGTGCGCCAGCACGAGAACCCCGAGTTCGACACCACCCTGCTCCGCTTCAGCTACACCTCGATGGTCACGCCCAGCTCGGTGGTGGACTACGACATGGCGGCGCGCACGTGGACCGTGCTGAAGCAGACCGAGGTCCTGGGCGGCTACGACCCGGCGCGCTACCGCACCGAGCGGCGGTTTGCCACGGCGCCGGACGGGACGCCGGTGCCGATCTCGCTGGTCTATCAGCTCCCGCTCGAGCGCCCGGGCGGCCCGCGCCCGCTGCTGCTCAACGGGTACGGCGCCTACGGCATCTGCTTCGACCCGTCGTTCTCGTCGAGCAGCCTGAGCCTGCTGGAGCGGGGCTTCGTGGTGGCCATCGCGCACGTGCGCGGCGGCGAGGAGATGGGCCGGCCCTGGTACGAGGGCGGCAGGCTGCTCAACAAGCCGAACAGCTTTACCGACTTCATCGCGGCGGCGGAGCACCTGATCGCGGAGGGGCTCACCTCGCCCGACCGCCTCGTCATCAGCGGCGGCAGCGCGGGCGGGCTCCTGATGGGCGCCGTCACCAACCTCCGGCCCGACCTGTTCCGCGCGGTGCTGGCGGAGGTGCCGTTCGTGGACGTGGTCAACACCATGCTCGATGCCACCCTCCCGCTCACGGTCATCGAGTACGAGGAGTGGGGCAACCCCAACGATCCGGCGGCCTACGCCTGCATCCGCTCCTACTCGCCCTACGACAACGTGCGCGAGACCGCCTATCCGAACATGCTGGTCACCGCGGGCCTCAACGACCCGCGGGTGGCCTACTGGGAGCCGGCCAAGTTCACCGCCCGGCTCCGCGCCCGGAAGACCGACTCCAACCGCCTCCTCCTCCGCACCAACATGGGCGCGGGCCACGGCGGGGCGTCGGGGCGGTGGGACTACCTGCGGGAGGTGGCGTTCAAGTACGCGTTCGTGCTCGACGTGCTGGGCGTGGCGGATTAGTCGCTGAGATCTCAAAGGAAAAGCGCGATGAGCCCGGAAGGCCATCGCGCTTCCTTGTGGCGCCCGGCGAAGCTGTCCGGCGACAGCCTGATGATCCGTGGCGCCGCTCCCGCCGATCCGGAGGGAGTGTTGTCCCGGCCCGATGTTCCGGCCGGTGGCGCGCCGCACCCGCGGCACCGGGAGCTCCCCCTCGGGGAGACGGGTCCGCGCTGGTGATGTGGGACGCGCTGAGGACAGTACGATCGCGTACCGCGGCGGGCGATGTGCGAACCGGCCGACCGCCCGCACCTACCCCGCCGTCGCCCGCCGGAGCCACCGGTCCAGCAGCCACTCCCAGCCAAGCGTGCCCCGGATCGCGCCCGGCCGCACCCCGAACAGGCGCAGGCTCTGCCGGCTGAGTGACGAGTGGTCGCTGTACCCGCACTCCACCGCCAGCGTCAGCAGCGGCGCGCTCCCCTCGGCCTGGAGCCGAAGCGCCGCCCGCACCGCGTGCGTCGCCGCCAGCCACTTCCCCGGCCCCGGCACGCCCGCCCGGCGGAACCAGGTTCGCACCGTGCGCTCCGCGTGCCTCAACCCCGCGAGCAGCTCCCCCACCTCCGCGCACCCCGGCGCCCCCCGCACGATCCCGCCGACGAGGTGCGCCACCGCCGGCGGCAGCCCGGGCAGCCGGATGGGCAGCCAGCGCTCGATCTGGTCCGGCAGGTCGGTCGCGTCGGTGAGCGCCCCGCGGAGCCGCGGCAGCGGGGTCTCGTCGTCGGCCAGCACCGCGCG
>DASSBA010000290.1:0-1788 GCA_035699205.1 Gemmatimonadales bacterium | reverse complement strand
TGGCCATCCGTTTGAGCCCCGGCACCGGAGCGACACCAGGCGGGATGACGACTCGGAGCCCCTGACGTCGGGCCGCCGCCGCTGGGCGCCGCGGCCGCGCCGCCGTGATCTCGAACCGGGCACGCCCGGCGCCTTGCTCTACGTGGCCGACGACGGCCCCGGCGTTCCCGAGTCCGACCGCGAGCGGATCTTCGATCCGTTCTTCACGACCAAGCCCCCCGGCGAGGGCACCGGGCTGGGCCTCGCGATCGTGGCCCGGACCGTCCATGACGCCGGGGGAGTGGTGTGGGTGGACCGCGCGCGCGAAGGCGGCGCGGTGTTCAAAGTCTTCCTGCCTCTCGCGGGTGTGACCGATGCGCGTTCTGATCGTTGACGACGACGCGGGACTCCGGCAGTCGCTCGCTCTCCTCCTTCAGGAGGCGGGGTACGACGCCGTGGGCGAAGCCGATCCCGAGCAGGCCCTCCGGCGCGCCGCCGACGGGGGATTCGAGCTCGTCCTCTGCGACGTGCGGATGCCCGGCATGGACGGCGTGACCTTCCTCCGCCGCTACCGCGCGGATGGCGGCCAGGCGCTGGTCATCATGATGAGCGGCTACGGCAGCGAGGACAGCGCGCTCGCCGCCATGCGCGAAGGCGCGTACGACTACCTCCACAAGCCGTTCCGCCCGGACGAAGTCACCCTGACGCTGCGCAAGGCCGAGGAGCGCGAGAAGCTCCGCCGCGAGGTCGAGGTCCTGCGGACCAGCCTCCGCGCCGGCGCGGCGGGCGACCTGGTCGTCTCCGAAAGCCGGGCGATGCGCGACCTGCTCGAGCTCGCGAGCCGCGTGGCCCGCCACAACACCACCGTGCTCATCACCGGCGAGAGCGGCACGGGCAAGGAGGTGCTGGCCCGCGCCATCCACCGGATGAGCCCGCGGAGCGAGGGGAGCTTCACCGCCATCAACTGCGCCGCCATCCCGGCCCAGCTGCTCGAGAGCGAGCTCTTCGGCCACGTGCGCGGCGCCTTCACCGGCGCCACCGCCGACCGCGCGGGGCTGTTCGAGCAGGCCCATCAGGGAACCCTGCTGCTCGACGAGATCGGCGACCTGCCGCTCGATCTGCAGGCCAAGCTGCTGCGCGTGCTCGAGGAAGCCGAGATCCGCCGGGTCGGAGGTCGTGAGCCGCGCAAGGTGGACGTGCGGGTGCTGGCCGCCACCGCCAAGCCGCTGGAGGAGGCGGTGGAACGGAGCGAGTTCCGCGCCGACCTCTTCTACCGGCTCAACGTGGTGCGGCTGCACCTGCCGCCGCTGCGCGAGCGGCCCGACGACGTGCCCGCGCTGCTCGCGCACTTCGTGGGTCAGGCTGCCGCTCGGCTGGGGCACCCGGTGAGCATCACGCCCTCCGCCCTCGACGCGCTGACCCACCATAGCTGGCCCGGAAACGTGCGGGAGCTCCGGAACGCCGTCGAGCGGGCCGCGGTGCTGGGCACCGGCGGCCCGCTCGAGCCGCGGGACTTCGCGCTGGGCCACGGCAGCGCCAACGGGAACGGCAAGTCCGCGCACGGAGCCGCCGAAGCCGACGGCACGGTGCCGCATGCCACCGGCGCCGCCTCGCTGGAGCTCAAGACCCAGGTCGAGGCGGTGGAGCGCCAGGCGATCCTGCGGGCGCTCGAGGCCGCAGGCGGCAACCGCCGCCAGGCGGCGAGCCTGCTGGGCATCAGTCTCCGGACCCTCTTCTACAAGCTGCGGCGAATCCCGGTGCACTGAGCCGGCCGTGCAAGGCTCGGCGGTCCGTGCAAGTGAATGCAGT
>DASSBA010000289.1:0-1868 GCA_035699205.1 Gemmatimonadales bacterium | reverse complement strand
ACCGCAACGTGGTTTCACGCGGAGCCGCGGAGCCGCGGAGATGCGGGACGCTCCTACCGCAACGTGGTTCCACGCGGAGGCGCGGGGGATGCCCGGAGGCGCGGGGACTGCAACAGCAAAAGCCTGCCCTGCGAGCATCGCTCGCCTGCGCACGGAGCTCGGCTCCGCAACGTCAATGAGCTTCTGGGGCTGCGGATTGAAAGGAATCGTGCGCCGGTGCACGAATCTCGATCCGGAAAGCTCGGCCCCGCCCGCGCCGCTTGTCCCTCGAGCAGTTCTTATAGATGCTCTGTAGCGCTCGAGCGGGGTGGTGCGTCGGTCGCGGGGGGCGCGCAGCTTTCGGGCGCTGGGGAGGACACGCACCATCCGGCTACGACTGCAGCAGTTCCTTCGTGTCTACGAATTCGCAGAGCTTGTCGAGCCGGATGGCGCGCGTCGGAGAAACGAATTCTCAGATACTGACGTGTCAAGGCAGACGACTGCTATAAGACTTTCGCGTGCCGACGCGTGCGTGGACCTCCGCGATCTTGTCCTCGACCGGAGTACCTCATGGAACTGTCTTCGATGCACTCGCTGGCGGCGATGATCGGCCTCGACTGGGGCGAGCAGCGGCACGACGTGGCCCTCCAAGCGGCCGACTCGACGACGGTCGAGACGAGCCGGCTCGAGCACGACCCGGCGGCAATCGCCGCGTGGCTCGCCACGTTGGCCGAGCGCTTCCCGGGCGCGCCGATTGGCATCGCGCTCGAAACCTCGCGCGGCGCGATCGTGCATGCGCTGCTCGAGGCGCCCGGCATCGTGCTCTATCCGATCCAGCCGCGCAGTCTGAAGCGCTTTCGCGAGACGTTCTCCCCGAACGGCGCGAAGGATGACACGCCGGATGCCCGCCTGCTGTTAGCGCTCCTGGTCCACCATCGCGCGCACCTCACGCCGCTCCATCGGGACGAGGCCGCGACGCGCGCCTTGGACCGCCTCGTGCGCCATCGGCGCGCCCTCGTCGAGCAGCGCACCCAGGGGAGCCTCAGGCTCCAAGCAGCGCTCAAGGAGTACTTCCCCCTCGCCCTCCACGTCGCGGGGACCGACCTCACCACGCCCCTCGCCTGCGACTTCCTCCTCCGCTGGCCCACGCTCGAGGCGCTGCAACGGGCGCGGGCGGCCACCGTGCGGACCTTCTACACCCGGCACCAGTGCCGCAGCGTGGCGCGGATCACCGAGCGCCTCGCCGCCATCGCCACGGCCGTTCCGCTGACCACGGATCCGGCCATCATCGGCCCCACCGCGCACTACGTCCAAGCGCTCGCGCGGCAGGGGCGCGCGCTGAGCGCGAGCATCCGCGAGTTCGACACCGCCATCGCCACGGCCTTCGCGGCGCATCCGGACGCCGCGCTGTTCCAGTCGGTCCCGGGGGCCGGCGCCGTGCTCGCCCCCCGACTCCTCGCGGCCTTCGGCGCGGACCGCACGCGGTACCCGTCCCCCGCCGACGTGCAGCAGGCCGCGGGCATTGCCCCCATCACCATCCGCAGCGGGAAGAGTTGCGTCGTCACCTGGCGCTGGGCCACGTCGCCCTTTCTCCGGCAGACCTTTCATGAGCTCGCGGCGGCGTCGATCGCCGCCAGCGCCTGGGCCCGCACGTACTACGCCCGACAACGCCAGCGCGGGAAGTCGCATCATACCGCCGTCCGCGCGCTCGCCTTCAAGTGGATCCGCATCCTCTGGCGCTGTTGGCAGGATCGGACCCCGTATGACGACGCGCGCTACGGGCGCGCGCTGGCCGAGCGCGGCTCACCGCTCAGCGCGCGGCTGCTGGCGCCCGGCGAAGCCGCCTAAGTCGCCAACAGCTTTCCATTGACAGACCTCCTCAGATAGCT
>DASSBA010000288.1:0-19448 GCA_035699205.1 Gemmatimonadales bacterium | reverse complement strand
CAGCGCCGGCGCTGGGCGGCACGCCAGACTGGCCCGCCGTCCGGTGAGCAGATCGGGCACGAGTCCCGGCAGGCTGGCGGCGAGCCACCGCTCGGCGGCCATGGCCTCGGCCAGCTCGTACAGCAGGTGGAGCGGCGTGGCGGGATCACCCGGCGCCGAAGCGGGCGCCCGGCGCCGAAGCCGCGCCACCTGCCCTGCGAGGAGAAGTCGGTACGCGCGTGGCGGCGAGAGGTCGGCCCGGGCGAGGGCCGCGGGGAGGGTGCGCGGCAGGTAGACTCGTGCGCCGTCAGTGGCCGCGGGCGGCGGGTCGCGCAGGTGGCGCGGCGTGGGGCGCGCCAGCCGCGCCGCCCAGCTTGCCGGCGCGGGCGGCTCGGCCGGGAGCAGGACTACGGGCCGGTCGGCCAGGCCGGCGAGCACCAGTTCGAGGTGAGCGCGGAGTCCGGCGAAGGAGCGGCCCGCGGCATCGGCATCCGGGTGATAGCGCAGCCAAAGCCGTTGCGCCGCGACCACGCCGCGGTGCGCAAACTCAAGTAGGAGATCCTCAGGCTCGGCCATGGCGGGTCGATCGGCGGGCCTGCATTCGAACCGCCGTGATGTGCTTCGCGAAAGTTGCCTGGCCCGGTGTCAGCCCGACCAGCGTGATCCCGAGCGGAGCGAGGGACTTTGTCGGTCACAGGCCCGTCAGAACGTGGCCGTCACGAGCGCCTCCATCGCCGACAGGAGCTCGGGGTCGTCCGTGAGCGGGGCGATGAGCGCGGCGCGGCACGCCTCGCGCGCCGCGATGCCGCCGGCCATGAGGCGCGCCGTCGATACCAGCAGCCGCGGGCTGGGCAGCTCGGCCAGCCCGTGCGCGTCGAGGCGCCGGATACGGCCGGCGAGCTCGACCAGCGCCGCTGCCGTGGAGTCGGGGACGCCGCCCTCGTGCGCCACGATCCGGCGCTCCGTGTCCGGCGCGGGGAGCGCGAACTCGATGGTCACGAACCGCTGCCGGGTGCTCGGCTTGAGCTCCTTGAGGAGCTGCTGATAGCCGGGGTTGTAGGAGATGACGAGCTGGAAGCCGTCCGCCGCCTCGATCAGCTCTCCGGTCTTCTCGATGGGCAGCACCCGCCGGTGGTCGGCCAGCGGGTGGATCACGACGATGGTGTCGGCGCGCGCCTCGACCAGCTCATCCAGGTAGCAGATCGCGCCCGCGCGGGCTGCCGCGCTCAGCGGACCGTCGTGCCAGACCGTCTCGCCGTCGATGACGAGATAGCGGCCGGTGAGATCGGTGGCGCTGAGATCGTCGTGGCACGCGACGGTGATCAGCGGCCGCTCGAGCCGCCAGGCCATGTACTCGAGGAAGCGCGTCTTGCCGCAGCCGGTGGGGCCCTTGAGGAGGACGGGCAGGCCCCGGGCGTGGCATTGCTCGAAGATGGGCGCCTCGTTGCCGCGCGGGAGGTAGAACGGCCCCTCGCGCTCGGCCGGGCGGAGCGATGGTTGCGCCATGCGGCTAGGGCGCCGTCTCGGCCAGCACGGGCGCCGCCGCGGGGCGGGGCCTCACGACGAAGAAGTCCCAGAGGAAGAGCGCGGTGCCCAGGGCGAACAGGAGGCCGGTACCGATCAGCATGAGGAAATGCACCTGGATCTTCCGCTGAGTTTCCAGAAAGCCGAGGCCGATGATGCGCTCCAGGTACGTCTGCGCGATGCCCGCGGTGGCAAAGGCCATCGTCATGCCGAACATCCCGCCCACCATGAGCCAGAAGGCCCAGATCCCGATCGGCCCCTCGAGCGTCCGCTCGTCGCGGCCGGTGAGGCTCGGCATGGCGTAGGTGATCATGGCGAGCACGATCATCACGTACGCCCCGAAGAACGCCGCGTGCCCGTGCATCGGGGTGATCAGCGTTCCGTGGGTCCACCGGTTCACCGACGGCCAGGTGTGGGCGAGCCCCAGCAGCCCGGCGCCGAGCGCGGAGAAGATGGCGCTGCCGATGGTCCAGTGGATGGCGAGCCGGTTGGGGTGACCCAGTCCGGAGCGGCGCATGGCGTAATAGGCGTACATCGCCATGCCGAGGAACACCAGCGGCTCGAGGGCGCTGAAGAACCCGCCGATCGGCAGCCAGTAGTGCGGCACGCCGACCCAGTAGTAGTGGTGCGCCGTCCCGATCAGGCCGGAGATGAACGTGAGCCCCACGATGACGTAGAGCCACTTCTCCATCACCTCGCGGTCCACGCCGGACAGCCGGATGAGCAGGTAGGCGAGCAGCGCGCCCTGGATCATCTCCCACACGCCCTCGACCCAGAGGTGCACGGTCCACCAGCGGTAGAAGATGCTGATCGTGTAGTTGTCCCAGGTGAGGAGCGCCGGAAGATACAGCAGGGCGGTGAACGCGAGACCCGCAACCAGCACCGCTTCCGTGGTGGTCCAGCGGCCCGCCCGGCGGATCGTGAGGATGAGGTTCGTGAGGAACATCAGCATCACGGCCACGATCACCAGCTTCAGCGGGTACGGCTGCTCGAGCAGCTTGTTGCCTTCGGTCCAGCCGAAGGCATACCCGATCACCGCGGTGAGCCCCATCAGCACCCACACGACCAGGGCAATGTAGGCCAGCTTCGGGCTCCAGAGCTCCGCGCCGGACTCCTCGGGGACGAGATAGTACGCGGCACCCATGAAGCCGGTGAGCACCCAGACGAGGAGCAGGTTGGTGTGGATCTCCTTCACCCGGTCGAACGGCAGCACGTTCAACAGCGGATCGGGGCCCAGGTACTTCGCGGCGGCAAGGAGGCCGAAGGCGACCTGGAGCCCGAACAGCAGCAGGGCGACGGCGAAGTAGGGGTAGGCCACGGCCTGCGACCGATAGCGCATGCGTGGGTCCTTACTGAGAGTTCTGCAGGGTTCGAAGATAGGCCACGAGGTGGTCGATCTGCTCGGCCTTGAGGAGCGTGCCGAAGTTGTCGGGCATGAAGGAGCGTCCCCCCGCGCCGTAGGTGGCCCCGGGCACCAGATAGGCGCTGGGTTGGAGGATCGATTCGCGGAGATAGCTCTCGGCGTCGGTGGCCTTGCCGTGGTAGTCCGGGCTTCGGACGCGGTCCGCCGCGCGCAGGCCGACGTCCGCCAGACTCGGCCCGGCGAGATTCACCCCCGGGGCCACGGAGTGACAGCTGAAGCAGCCCGGGGGAGACGTCCGGAACAGCGCCTCGCCCATTTCGCTGGGCTCATCCGATGCCGCGTGCGGCGCCGGCGCGCCCACGTTGGTGCCGGGGACCGCGGCCCCCGAGACCAGGATCGGCCGCGGCGGCCAGCCCTGATTGTCGATCTTCGATACCCACCCGAGGAAGGCGATGACCTGGTCGATCTCTTGGTCCGACAGCTTGGGGTTCGGCATGAGCCGACGGTCACGCGCCTCGGAGTAGAATTTCGCGGGGTCCTTGAGAAAGGCCTGCAGGTAGGCGGTGCCCCGGTGCTCGGTGATCTTGGTGAGATCGGGGGCGTAGTAGGCGCCCTCACCCAGCAGGGTATGGCAGTTGATGCAGTCCTTCCGGTGCCAGACGTGCTTGCCCTGAATCACGGCCGGCGTGATCTGGTCCGCGTTGGTGAGCCGGCCGAACTGCCGGTGGCTGTCGATCGTCATGAGGAGGAACAACACGGCGCTGGCCACCGTGCCGCCGAAGAAGAAGAGGCGGGTGCCTCGCTTCGTCATGGAAGGCCTCCACGCCCGTACTGGCGGGCGGTGACCGGGTCAGACCGCGATGGCCTGGAAGTTGGTGAGGCTCTGGACGACGGCGTACGCGGCGGCGATCGCGAGGATCAGCAGGACGAATACGCAGAGCGCCCTTCCGAGCATCGAGCCGGGGAACGATTCGGGTGTCATCGGGCTCCGGTGGAACCTGCGTGGGCTTGCCCGCGGGAGCGGGGCTGCCGTCCCAAGCTATCGCCGGCCCGGAGAAGCGTCCAGCCCGCTGGTGCTCCGCTCGAGCACCGCCGAGGCCCGGTCCAGCTCCGCCGCCTCCGCCTCCAGCGCTTGTCCGAGCACCGCCGCCTGCGCCTCCGCCTCGGCCCAGCGCTTGGCCTCGATGGCCTCCCGCACGCCGGGCATGATCTTGGGCGCGTATCCCGTGTACCAGCCCGGTGCCGCGAGGAGCTGGCGGTACCACGGACGCCGAGGCAGCCCCTCGCCGCTGGCGAGCGCGCGCTCGGCCCGGAACAGCAGCGGGTTGAGCCGTGCCGTGGCGGCCGAGTCGAGCGAAGTTCCGCCGTCCTTCATCCGGGTGGCGTAGGCCCGCTCGAACCGCGTGGCGGCCGCCGCGAGCCGGGTCGCGCCGTTCTGGAGCGGCGCGAGGTTCAGGAACGGCGGCGGCTCCTCCCGCGCCGGCGGCACCAGCGGGCGGCGCGGGTCGTTCATCGCCACGAAGGTGCTCTCCTCGAGCTGCCGGTTCCGCTCCTCGAGCGAGTCGCGCGTGGTCGTGAGCAGCTCCTGCACCTCCTTGAGGTTGGCGGCCACGCGCTCCGACAACCGGCTGAATTCGTAGGGCAGGACGTCCGCGCCGGCCAGCCGCATGGTCGCGAGCCCCACCGTCTGGGCGAGTGCCCGGCCGTAGACAAATGACGTGTCGCTGAACGTCGTGAACCAGCGATAGGTGTCGTAGATCGAGTGGTAGATCCCGCCATCGTCCTCGCCGCCGAATCCGAGGTCCAGCGACGGGATGCCGAGGTGGTGATAGAAGGCGGTGTAGTCCGAGCCCGAACCCATCGGGTCCACGGTCAGATCCGTTCGCTGCCGCGCCTCCCGATGTTTGGCGGTGCCATGCGCCGCGGCGACGCCGCCCAGGTGCGACCGCTTCCAGACCGTCATCCCGGTTTCCGGGTCCTTCACGTCGCGGGCGACCTCGGAGACGAGGCGCGCCAGCGCGGGCGAGCCGTCCGCGTCCAGCCGACCGCGGCCGTTGCCATCGGTGTTGAGGTAGGCGACCGCGTTGCGCGAGAGCTCGTCGGCATGGGTCTCGGCCCATTCGGTAGAGCCCAGCAGCATGGGCTCCTCCCCGTCCCACGCGGCCAGCACAATGGTGCGCCGCGGCCGCCAGCCCTGACGCAGCAGGAGGCCGTAGGCCCGCGCTTCCTCGAGCAGGGCGCTCACGCCCGAGACCGGGTCCGCGGCGCCGTTGACCCATCCGTCGTGATGGTTGCCGCGGACGACCCACTCGTCCGGCCGCTCCGCGCCCGGAATCGTCGCGACCACGTCGTACGCCGGCACCATCCGCCAGTCGAATCGCAGCTTGAGGTGCACCCGCGCCGGACCCGGGCCCACGTGGTACGTGATCGGCAGCGCGCCGGCCCAATCCGCGGGCGCCGGCCGCCCGCCCACCGCCGCGAGCAGTGGCTGGGCGTCGGCGTAGGAGAGCGGCTGCACGGGAATCGTGGGCAGCGTCGGCGCCTCCGACCGGTCGAGGCGCTTCGCGCCGGCGGTGGCCCCGACCCCCGGCGTGAGCGGGTCCCCGGCGAAGAGCGGCATGTCCAGCACGCTGCCGCGCTGCACGCCGTCGCGCGGGCGGAACGGACCCGCGGGATAGGTGTCGCCCGCGTGGTACCCGTCATCGGCCGGGTCCGAGTAGATGAGGCAGCCCACGGCGCCGTGCTCGGCGGCGAGCTTCGGCTTGATGCCACGCCACGAGCGGCCGTACTTCGCGATCACGATCGCGCCCTGCACCGACACGCCGAGCCGCTCGAGGCGCTCGTAGTCCGCGGGGAGACCGTAGTTGACGAAGACGAGAGGCGCGGTGACGTCGCCGTCGCGAGAGTAGGCGTTGTAGGTGGGGAGCTGCTCGGATTGCTGCGCGGTGCTCGGGTCCTCCTTGACGGCGGGCTCGCGGAGCCGTGCGACGAACCGCCGGCGGCCCAGGAGCTCGACCACGCGCTCGCGTGGCGTCGGAAAGAGGACCTGAAACGTCTCGATGCGGGCATCGAGCCCCCACGCGCGGAACCGTTCGAGGATCCACGCGGCGTTCGCGCTGTCGCGCGGGGAGCCGAGGTGGTGCGGGCGCGCGGCGAGCACCCGCATGTACTCGCGCAACGAGTCGGGGTCGGGGATGGCCTGGAACTTCGCCTCCCAGTCGCGCTCGACCCGCGCCGATCGGGCGGTAAAGCCGCGCATGGGTTGGTCGTCGGAGGGGGCGCGGACCGGGAGGAGCAGGATCGCGCCGAGGAGTGCGGCGGAGCGGATGGGCGACATGGACCAGCCCCGTTGGGGTCGCGAAGGGTGCCGCAATCCGGGCTCCCGGGCGCGGTGTGCGTCACATCACCGCGACCGGCTCCCCCCGACCGGCTAATTGCGCTGCGAGACCTGGAGCAGCCTGGCCGCGGCTATCAGGTCCACCGCTCTCGATTCGCACCGTCGCGCTGGGCGACTCCGCCGACTCGGCAGCCGCCCGAAGCTGCCGTGCGACTACGCGCTGCAGGCGCCGCAATATTCGTGAGTCATGGAATCGTGCGCAAGCGGCACGACCGGAACCAGGGAGAACGGATGCGAGTTGCCGGTGCGCTGGGCATGATCACCTTGGGCGGGCTGCTCGCCGCGTGCGGCGGCGGGAGCGATCTGCTGCTGCCCGGCGCGGGGGAGCCCGCCTCCGTGACGATGGTGCAGGGCGACGAGCAGAACGGCCGGGTGGGCGAGCCGCTGCCGCAGCCGCTCGTGGTCGCGGTGGCCGACGCGACCGGACGCCCCGTCGAAGGCGCGACGGTGGTGTTCGTGCTGACGGACGCGGCCCCCGGTGCGTCGCTCGCCCCGGACACGACGACGACCGACGCCGACGGCACCGCCACCAGCCAGGTCGTGCTCGGCACCCGTCCGGGCTCGCAGACGGGCGAGGTGCGCGCGTTCGGCGCCGGGGACACGCCAACCGCCACCACCGACTTCACGGTCACCGCGCTCTCCGAGGCCGCCAACGGTATCCGCGCGGTGGAGGGGGACGGCCAGAGCGCCCCGGTCGGGAGCGCGCTGCCCCAGGCCCTCGTCGTCGAGGTGGCGGATGCGTTCGGGAACCCGATCCCCGAGGTGCAAGTCACCTGGACGGCCGACGGCGGAGGAACCGTGAGCGCGCCGACCACCACCACCGGCGGCGACGGGCGCACCTCGGTGGAGCGCACCCTCGGGCCCACGGCCGGGATCCAGCGCACTCTTGCTTCCGTGGACGGCCTGGTGGGCTCGCCCGTCACCTTCGTGCACACCGCCACGGCGGGCAGCGCCCAGGGAGTCTCGATCGTGTCGGGCGACGACCAGACCGGGCCGGTGGGCAGCGAGCTCCCGGCCGGTCTCGTGGTCCAGGTGCGCGACGCGGCCGACAATCCCGTGCCCGACGTGGCCGTGACCTGGGTGGTGGGCACCGGCGGCGGCAGCGTCACGCCCACCACCTCGAACACCGACCCGAGCGGCCAGGCAACCGCCACGTGGACGCTCGGTCCGGCACCCGGCCCGAACACCGTCACCGCGGTCGTCTCGGGGATCGGCGTCGCCGAATTCAGCGCCACGGCGGCGGCGGGCGCGCCGGCCCGGCTGTCGCTGGCGACGCAGCCGTCGTCCACCGCCACCAGCGGCGTGCCGCTCGGGCAGCAGCCGGTCATCCAGTTGCTCGACGCGCAGGGGAACCCGACGAGTCAGAGTGGAGTGGAGGTGGCGGTCGCCATAGCGACGGGCGGCGGCACGCTCGCCGGCACCGTCAGCCGGCCCACGGACGGAAGTGGCCGGGCCGCGTTCACCGACCTGACCATCGCGGGCCCGCCCGGCACCCGGACGCTCCGCTTCTCCGCGAGCGGCTTCGCCGCCGTGACGAGCGGGCAGATCAGCCTCGCTGCGGTGGGAACGGCCACCACGATCACCTCAGCGGACCCCGATCCTTCGACCGCGGGGGCACCCGTGACGGTCGCGTTCACCGTCTCGGCCCAGGCGGGAACGCCGACCGGCTCGGTGCGGGTCCACGATGGGGATGACTCGTGCAGCGGCGATCTGTCGGGCGGGAAGGGGAGCTGCACCATCACGCTTCACACGGTCGGCAGCCGGACGCTGACGGCGGACTATGCCGCGGTGGACGGGTTCGCCGCGAGCAGCGCCAGCGTGCCACACACGGTGGCCCCGGCCCCGGCGCCGGTGCTGACCATCACGACGCAGCCGCCGGGCCAGGCCACGCTTGGCGCGGTGCTCGAGCCGGCGCCGGTCGTCCAGCTCCGCACGGCGGATGGCGCGGAGCTCCCCACGCCGGGAGTCGTCGTGTCGGTGACGATCTCGCCGGGCGGCGGAACGCTTTCCGGTACCATGACGCGTTTGACGGACGACAACGGCCGGGCGGAGTTCCCCGATCTTGCGATCAGTGGTGATCCAGGCTCGCGCACGCTGGCCTTCTCCGCCTCCGGGTATGGCAGCGTAACCTCCAGCCCGATCGAGGTCGCCGCGGCCACGCCGGATCAATCGCAGTCGTCGGTGGTTGCCGACCCGGCGACGTGATCGTGGGCACGACGACCATCGAAGATCAGCCGATTCCACCGAGCGCCGGATAACCAGCGCGCCGGTTGGCACTTATGATGGTATCCGCCGGTTCGGGCGGAGCCGTCACGGAGCGAATTCATGGGCGTACCGTGCTCGCGCCTCGGCTTGCCCGTCCGGCCCGGAGGGTGTAAACTCCCCCTCCCAATGGGCCGGGCGATTAGCTCAGCCGGTTAGAGCGCGCGCCTCACATGCGCGAGGTCGGGGGTTCGAGCCCCTCATCGCCCACTCCGCGGACCCGCCCCCCTCGTCGGTCCCCTCCCTTCGCCCGCCCCGACCCAGGCTCTTGCCGGGACCGGGCTCTGGCGGAACATTCTTGCCGGCCCGTTCCCTTCCGGGGCGCGGCATCGGACTGCAGTGCGGGGTCGAACATGACGAGTACGCTCGCGCCTTCGCTTCTCGCCGACCTGCTGGCGTTTGCCGCCGGCCAGGGCCATCCCGATTTCCCGTGCCTCTCGCGGACCCACGCACCCGCGAGCTGCGTGCCCTGTGCGGACTTCTCGCCGTGGCTCCGCGAGCGGGTCCGCCGGGGCGACGTGGATGCCGTCAGTGAATACCTGTTCCGCGTCCGCGAGGCCAATCCCGGGCTCGGCGAAAGTCGGGAAAGCCTGCGGAGCCACTACACCGAGTTGGGAACGAGCCTGCTCGGCACCGTGCTCGACCGCCATCTCGCCGCACCCGAGGAAGAAGCCTGGATCGAGCTCCGCGTCACGCTCATCCTGCTCGCCGTGCACGAGGGGTTCTCCGGGTTCATCATGACCGGGGAGGCCGCGGATTTCGTGGCCTCGGTGATGGCCCCGCACCAGTTGGCGCTGCGGGACACGGCCACGCTGACCGAGGCCCGCAACCGGTTCGTCCGCGAGATGGGCCACGAGATGAGCTACTGGGCGGCCTGGCCACTCCTCGCGCCCGACGCGCTGCCCCCGCTGACGCCGCCCGACGACCCGGCGCTCCACCGCCTGCTGGACCTGCTGCGCCCCCTGCCGCTCGGCGCGCGCGCCCACGCGGTGGACGCGCTGCGGCACCTGGCCGCGCATCCCCACGTGCCCCGCACCCTCGCGAGCCTGAGCCGGTACGAAACCCGCAAGCGCGGGCTCGACGTGTCGGAGTCGTCGCGGCTCGTCCTCGCGAGCGGCATCGTGGCACCCGCGGCGGACCTCGACGGCTGGCTCGGCACCTGGACGCGGCGCGACCTGCTCGGGTTCCTGGCGCAGGCCGGCGTCGGGGCGCGGAACTCGTGGGGCAAGGAGCGGCTGGCGGTGGTGGCCAAGACCGAGTGTGCCGAGCTGCTGCACACCCGGATGGCGGAGGCGGGCGTGGTGGAGCTCGCCCCCGAGCACGCGGAGGGCGCGCAACTGCTGCGCACGCACGTCGAGGCGGTCCGCATACCGTGGCGGGTCTGGCTCGCGTTCGGGACCGGCCTCGGCTAGATCAGGCCCCCGCGGCGCAACCGGCCGATCTGGTCGAAGCGCTCCTCGTGCGCCGCGAGCACCTCCTCGGGCGATACCGTGGCCACCCCGGCCTTGCCCACCTCCACCCCCGCCGCGTAGTTGGCAAGCTGCGCCGCCTCGCGCACGGATGCGCCGGCGGCGAGCGCGGCGCCCATCCACGCCGTGACCGTGTCGCCGGCCCCCGACACGTCGTAGATGTCGCGTGCGATGCTCGGAATGTGCGTCGTGCTTCCCTCCTTCATCACCAGCACCATCCCCTCCGCGCCCAGCGTGACCAGCAGGTTGTCCACCCGGAGCCGCGACAGCACCCCGGAGAGCGCGTCCCCGGTCTGCAGGTCCACCGCCGCGCCGAGGGCGGACTCGAGCTCGCGGCGGTTGGGCTTGAACACGGTCGCGCCGGCGTACTCGAAGAACTGGCGGTATTTCGGGTCCACCACGATCGGGATCCCGCGCCGGCGGGCGATTTCCATGCAGGCGGCGATGAGGGCGGGTGGCAGCGCGCCCTTGTTGTAGTCCTCCAGGAGGAGCGCATCCGCGTCGGCCAGCGCCGCGCGCGCCGCGCCGATCAGCCGATCCAGGTCGGTGCCGTCGAGCAGCGCGTCCACCTCGTCGTCGATCCGGACGATCTGCTGCGACCGCGCGATGATCCGGGTCTTGGATGTCGTCGGGCGGCCGGCCACGGCCAGCACGAAGCGGTCCTCGAGCCGCGCCACCGCGAGCTCCTGCCGGATCGCCGCCCCGTCGACGTCGTCGCCCACGGTACCCACCAGGAAGCAGCGGGCGCCGAGGGCGGCCACGTTGGCCGCCACGTTGGCAGCGCCGCCCAGCGCGGCGTGGCGCTCGCGCACGGTCACGACCGGTACCGGCGCCTCGGGACTCAGCCGCTCGGTGTCGCCGACGAGGTAGCGGTCGAGCATGATATCGCCGACCACGACGACGCGGCTGGCCTTCATGCGCTGGATCAGGTGGAGCACGCGATCGCGCGTCAGTTGCGCCGGCGGCTGTCTCATCGCAGCACCCCCCGGCGGCCCAGGCCCAGCGTGGCCTGGAGCCGCCCCTCGAAGCGGTTGACCGTGCGGCCACTCTCGTGGCCCGCGTTCACGACGTGGTGGACCCCCGCGTTCAGGTGCAGCTCCAGCGGTCCCTCGCGGCCGCTCAGGCCGAGCGCCGCGCGCCAGGTCCGCTCGACGACGCCGATGAAGAGCTGCGGGGTGGCGCCCGCGGCGTCGGCGGTGGCGGGGAACGGGGCGTCGATCTCTCCTTCGCCCTGGCGCAGCAGGGTCAGCTCCGGCGTGAGCAGCCAGCGGGTGCCGCGGGGCACGCTCACGGTGAGCGTGAGCTGGTCCATGTCGGCAAAGTTGCGGCCGATGCCCACGCCGGCGTCGGTAAAGCTCTCGAACGGGTCGAGGGTGCGGAAGGCGAGACTCGACGCCTGGGTATAGAGCCCGCGCCAGGCCAGCGCGCGCCCCAGCGGACCGAACGCGGCCACGGTCAGCGCCCACCGGTTGGGGTACCGGGTGGCGCCGGCGACGTTCTCGTACTGGAAGTCATCGATCGCGAGCTGGGCCTGGAGCGTTGTGCGGCCCCGTACGCGCCAGTGCAGGTCGGCGCCGAAAAGCGCGTTCCCGTTGGCGCCGAGCCCGAACTGGTTGGCCAGCAGGAGCAGGCTGAGCGGGTTGCGGTAGCGGCCGTCGAACTGGCGGTCCACGCCGGAGAGCACCGTCGTCTCCCAGACGCCGAGCCGGAGGCGGTCGCTCAGGCGGGCGCCGGCGCGGTGGGCAAAGAAGTAGCGATGCACGACGTTCCCGAGCGAGTCCCGGTCGTCCGCCAACGAGCGGGCCAGCGCCTCCAGCTCCAGAGTGCGCGCGCGTGTGCCCACCAGGAACCCGGCCTCGACCTGGGGATAGCCGTAATCGCTGAGCGGGATCCCGGCGACACCCACCGGACCCCAGTTCCGGTCCATCTGTCCGTAGAACACGTTGCCGAAGGTGAACTGCGCGCTCGCGTACGCCTCGACCATGCGCCACGCGAGCGTGAGGTCCTTCCTGCCCGGCCACTCCGGGTCGTCCACGAGGCGCGGCTCCGCCGCGGGCCGGGTCACCAGCGCAAACGGGCCGATCAGCGCCTCCCCGGTCAAGTCGGCGTAGGGCCGGACGCCGTCGGTGCCGAGCGGATGGAGCACGTCGCGCCGGATGTGGCTGAAGGCCTGCGCGCCCGCACGGGCTTCGACCCGCCAGGTCTGGTCGCCGGGGGGCTCCTCGAGCGACTCGCGCAGCGCGTGCACCAGCCCGCCGCCGTTGTCGGCGGCGGCGAGCGCCTGGAGCGCATCGGCGCGGCGGAACGGACGGACCATCGGCGAGGGGTCGGCGATGTCGCCCCGGGTGATGAGGTGCTCGATCAGCGGGAGCCGCCAGTCGTCCAGCGGGAGGTACGGTGACGCCTGCGCACCGGCACGGGACGGGGCCAGCGCGCCGGCGAGAACGACGGCGGCGGCGAGAAAGCGGAGGGATGGTGGCATCGGCCCCGTAAGGTATACGCCGCCCGCGGTACGCCGCTATCTTCCGCCCATGACCGACCTCCGGATCGAGGCCACGCGCGGGGACCTCGTCGAGTCCGTGCACCGGGTGTCGGTCGCGGTCGTCCGGGCCGACGGCCGACTCGTCGCGGAGGCCGGTGACCCATCGCAGGTCACCTTCTGGCGCTCCGCCGCCAAGCCGTTCCAGGCGCTCCCATTGCTCGAGGACGGCGCGGCCGACGCCTTGGGACTCACCCCGCCGGAGCTCGCGCTCGCCTGCGCCTCGCACTCGAGCGAAGCCGCACACCTGGCGGTGGCCGCGGGGTTCCTCCGCCGGATCGGCGCCACCGTCGATGATCTGGCATGCGGGCCGCACACGCCGCTCTCGCCGGCAGTGGCGGACCGCGTGGTGCGTGAGGGGGTCGCGCTCACGCCGCTGTGGAGCAACTGCTCGGGCAAGCACGCCGGCATGCTCGCGCTCGCGCGCCATCACGGCTGGCCGACTGCCGGCTACAACCTGCCCGATCACCCGGTGCAGCGCCGTATCCTGGACGAGGTGGCGCGGTGGGCGGAAGTGCCGGTGGCCGCAATCCGCACGGCGACGGACGGGTGCACCGCCGTGACGTTCGCGCTCCCGCTCACCGCGATGGCCGGGGCCTGGGCGCGCTTCGGCTCGGCCACGACGCCGGGCCCGGCCCGCCTCCGGTCGGCGATGACCGCGCATCCCGAGCTCGTCGCGGGCACGGGCCGGCTCTGCACCGAGCTGATGGCGGCCTGGCGGGGCCGCGTGCTGGCCAAGGTGGGCGCCGCGGGCGTCTACTGCGCCGCGCTTCCCGAGCTCGGGCTGGGCGTCGCCCTCAAAGTGGTCGACGGCGACTCGGCGGCCGCCGCCCCGGCGCTCCTGGCGGTGCTGCGCGCGTTGCTCGTGCGCGCGGCGCCGGGGCGGGGTTACGACCTGGCTCCATTCGAGGTCCACGCCGAGTCTCCGATCGCCACCACCCGCGGGACCACGGTCGGCGCGGTGCGTGCCGCGGGGACGCTGCGTTTTCGTGACTGAGCCCGGCGCGAATCCGGTTCGGAGCCTCCCCTCAACCGAGGTAGGTTGGATGGCGAAACAGGACAATCTCGACCCGCAGACGCGCGATCTCGTGCGCTTCGCCGCCGCCATCGCGCAGGGGTACGAGCCCGAGCTGCGGGAGCGCGTCGGCCCGCTCCGCTCGTCGCAGGTGCCCGCACAATGGGTCGAGGAGCTGCTTCTCCAGTCGGTGCTCATGGTGGGGTACCCGCGGGCACTCATCGCCTTCGCGGTGTGGCGCAAGTTCAGCGGCGTGGCCGCGCCGCCGTCGGACGAGGGACAGGACTACGGCCAGGTCCCGGAGTGGACGCGGCGGGGCGAGGAGGTCTGCGCCACCATCTACGGAGAGAATTATCGCAAGCTCCGGGAAAGCGTGCGCACGCTCCATCCGGCCATCGATGCCTGGATGATCACCGAAGGATACGGCCGCACGCTGGGCCGTCCGGGGCTGGACCTCATGCGGCGCGAGCTCTGCACGGTGGCGCAGACGGCGGTGCTCGAGGCACCCAAACAGTTGCACTCGCATCTGCGCGGCGCGCTCAACGCGGGCGCCTCGTTCGGACAGATCGAGGGGGTGCTCTCCATCGTCAATCCGCTGCTCTCGTTCGACCAGTGGAAGAAGATCAAGGAGCTCTGGCGCAGCGTGCGCGAGGGGTGGGCGCCGGGGAACTGATGTTCATCGACCGCGCGGTGGTCCGGGTGGTGGCCGGCACGGGCGGGTCGGGGGCCAGCTCGTTCGCCCGGTTCAAGTACAATCCCAAGGGCGGCCCCGACGGCGGCGACGGCGGCCACGGCGGCAGCATCTATGTCCGGAGTAACGCCAACCTGGCCACGCTGCTCGATTATCGCTACCGCAGCCTGTGGAAGGCCGAGCGGGGGGAGCACGGGAGGGGAAAGACGCAGACGGGCGCCTCCTCGGAGGACGTCTATCTCCCGGTGCCTCCCGGCACCGTGGTGCGGGACGCCGACACCGGCGCGCTCCTGGGCGAGGTGCTCCGGGAAGGCGATACGCTGCTGGTGGCGCGCGGCGGCCGGGGCGGGCGCGGCAACGCGCGGTTCGCCACCTCCACCCACCAGGCGCCGCGCGAATGGGAGCCCGGCGAGGAGGGCGAGGAGCGGCAGATCGAGCTGGTCCTCAAGCTCATCGCCGACGTGGGATTGGTGGGCGAGCCCAACGCGGGGAAGAGTACGCTGCTCTCGGTGCTCTCGGCCGCGCGGCCCAAGATCGCCGACTACCCGTTCACCACGCTCGAGCCCAACCTCGGCGTGGTGCCGCTCTCGGGGCACCGCACGTTCGTCATGGCGGACATCCCGGGAATCATCGAAGGCGCGCACGCAGGCAAGGGGCTCGGCCTCCGGTTCCTGCAGCACGTGGAGCGCACCCGGGTGCTGGCGTTCCTGGTCCCGCTCGATGCCGCCGATCCGCAGGAGATGTACGACCGGCTCCGAAACGAGGTGCGCCGCTACAGCGAGACGCTCGCGGCCACGCCGCACGTGCTGCTGCTCACCAAGCGCGATCTCCTGCCGCCCGACCATCCGCTGCCGGCGGTGAACGCGCCGGAGGCGGCCGGGTTGCTGGCCATCTCGAGCGCCGCGGGAACCGGGCTGGACGAGCTCAAGCAGTTTCTCTGGAACTTCGTGGAACGGGCCAAGGCCGCGGAAGCCGACGCCGACAGCACCCCACCGGCACTGGATGTGCCGGGCTACTGGGAGTTCATGGACGACGAATGAATGGATGACCAACGACTCGCCTACCTCGCGCTGGTGCAGGTCTCCGGCATGGGGCCGGCCCGCCTTCAGACGCTCCTCGATGCCTTTCACACCCCGCTCGGCGCCCACTCGGCGCCGTTCGCGTTTTTAAGCACCTTGCCGGGAATCGGCTGCGCCTGCGCCACCGAGATCAAGCGCACCCCGCTCTCCGCGGGCCGGCGGCTGGCCGAACTGGCCGAGCGGGCGGGTGCGCGCGTGCTGATCCCCGTCGATGCTGAGTTTCCGCCGGCGCTCCGGACCATTCCCGACCCGCCGCCGGTCCTTTTCGCCCAGGGCAATCTCGCGCTGCTCCAGCGGCCCGCGGTGGCCATCGTGGGCAGTCGAGATCACAGCGCGTACGGCCTGGCGGTGGCGCGGAGCATCGCGGCCCAGGCGGCGCGCGGGGGAATCGTGGTGGCAAGCGGGATGGCCCGCGGGCTCGACGCCGTGGCCCACGCCGCCGCGCTCGACGCGGGCGGCACCACCATCGGCGTGCTCGGCAACGGAATCGGCGTGATCTACCCCTCCGCCAACCGCGCCCTGTATGAACGGGTGGCCGCCGGCGGACTGCTGCTCACCGAGTTCCCTCCGGGCGAACGGCCTCACGCCGGGAGCTTCCCGCGGCGGAATCGGCTGATCAGCGGGCTCGCGCGCGTCACGGTGGTGGTCGAGGCGGCCGTCGGCTCCGGCGCGCTCATCACCGCTGGTACCGCCCTCGACCAGGGGCGCGAGGTGGTGGCCGTACCCGGCCCGATCACGAGTCCCGTCTCCGCCGGCTGCAATCGTCTCATCCGGGACGGCGCCACGCCGTACCTCGAGCCGGTGGACCTGTTTCAGCATTATCCCGAAGCGGTGCCGGTGCCCGAGGAGCCACCGGCCACCGAGCCGGGCACCCGGCCGCTCCCGGACACGCTCACCGCCGGCGAGCGACAGGTCGCCGAACATCTGGCCCTCGAGCCGGTGCATCTCGACGCGCTCATTCAACGCTCGGGGCGCGCCCCGGGTGACCTGCTTGCACTGCTCTGCGCGCTCGAGCTGTACGGCCTGGTGGAGCAGCTCCCGGGCAGGCGATTCCGACGCACTTGAGCTCCGCTCCGGAATGTTCGCGAGCCCACGCGCCGGCCGGTGCATATTCCGACATGCACATCTACGTCCACGTGCCCTTCTGCGCCCGCCGGTGCAGCTACTGCGACTTCGCCATCGCGGTCAGGCGGGACGTGCCGTCCCGGCGGTTCGTGGACGCGGTGCGCCGGGAGTGGCTGGGGTGGCAGGACCACCCGGTGTGGGCGGAGTCGGGCGAGGTCGCCACCGTCTACTTCGGGGGCGGAACGCCGTCGCGGCTGGATCCCGCCGGAATCGCCGAGCTGCTGAACGCGATCCGGCGGGAGCGCCCGGTGTCCCCGGAAGCGGAGGTCACGCTCGAGGCCAATCCGGACGACGTGACACCCGCACTCGCCATGGCCTGGCGCGCCGCCGGCGTGAGCCGGGTGTCGCTCGGCGTGCAGTCCTTCGATCCGGCGGTGCTCCGGTGGATGCACCGCACCCACACGGCGGAGCAGGTCGCGCCGGCGCTGGCGGCGGTCCGCCAGGCCGGGATCGACGACGTCTCCCTCGACCTCATCTTCGGGCTTCCGGCCGCGCTGGGCCGGGTCTGGGAGCGCGACCTCTCATCCGCCTTCGCCCTCGCTCCCACGCATCTCTCCCTCTACGGGCTGACGGTGGAACCGCAGACTCCGCTCGGGCGGTGGACGGCGCGCGGCGAGGTCAGGCCGGTGGACGAGGCGCACTACGCGGCCGAGTTCCTGCAGGCGCACCGGGAGCTGCTGCGCCACGGCTTCGAGCATTACGAGGTGTCCAACGCGGCCCTGCCGGGCCGGCGCGCGCGCCACAACAGCGCCTACTGGCGCCGCGCGCCGTTCATCGGCCTGGGACCGTCGGCCCACAGCGGCTACGGGCGGACCCGCCGGTGGAACCTGCGCGACTGGCCGGCCTACGAGCGGGCGAGCGGGGCGGGCAGGAGTGTCGAGGGCGGCAGTGAGGAGCTGTCGCCGGAAGCGGTGGAGCTGGAGGAGATGTATCTCGGCTTACGAACCATGGAGGGATTGCCGGCCGGCCGGCTCCCGGCCGAGACGATCGCCGCATGGGCATGCGCGGGGTGGGCGCTGGTCACTCCGGGGCAGCGGGTCCGGCTGACCGCGGAAGGATGGCTGCGGCTCGACGCCCTGGTGGCGTCCGCTACCGTGTAGCCGTCGCCATCTCGCGGCACGACTCGGCGCAGCGGCGGCAGATCTCGGCGCAGGCGGCCATGTAGGGGTCCTCGCCCATCCGCTCGCACTCGTCCGCGCAATGCTCGCAGATGGCCGCGCACGCGCCGCAGGTGTGGCCGTGCATGGCCGAGCCGCGCATCATGAAGTCGGCACTGGTGCTGCAGATCTGCGCGCAGTCGAGCAGCAGCCGGACGTGGGTCTCCTCGAGCGTGGGCGTGTGCTCCCCGCGAAAGTGCCGCGCGGCCGTTTCCAGGCAGGTGCGCTGACAGTTGGAACAGTTTTCGATGCACCGCTCCATCGAGGGGGTGCGCGCGCTCCTCGTGCCGGCCATAGGTCCTCCACTCGTGTCCGGTCGTATCCAGGCAGGTCGGGACCGGGATCGGCCCCTCTGCACGGTAGGCCGCCCGCGGGGTGCGGTCAACCGGAGCCGAGCCGCGATGCTACCTCTCCGCTCCGTAAGTCAATAGATTTCTTAATTATGCCCATGATGGACCAACTGACTGAACGCGAGCTCCGGGTGCTCGAGGCGGTCGTGCAGACCTACATCGAGACCGCCGAGCCGGCCGGGAGCCAGACGATCGCCCGCCGGTTCGGCCTGGGCGTCTCGCCGGCCACCATCCGGAACACGATGAGCGAGCTGGAGGACAAGGGCTATCTGTTCCACCCGCACACCTCCGCCGGCCGGATCCCGACCGACCGGGCGTACCGGGTGTACGTCAACGAGATCATGCGGCTCGCGCCGCCCAGCCACGAGGCGCGGCACGCGCTCCAGGAGCACCTCCTGGGCTCTCGCAGCGCGGTGGACGAGATCCTGCGCCGGGCCGCCCAGGTGCTCGGCATCCTGACGCAGGAGCTCGGGGTGGCGGTCGCGCCGGCGCTCGAGGAGATGGTGCTCGAGCGGCTCGAGCTGGTGCCGGTGAGCGCGGAACGGCTGCTGCTGGTGTTCAACCTGCGGAGCGGCGTGGTCCGCACCATCTTCGTCGAGATACCGGCACGGGTGCGCACGGACACCGTACTCGACGTGTCCCGCATCCTCAACGAGCGGCTGGCTGGACATACGCTGCACCAGATCCGCACCACCCTGCCCGAGCGCCTGCGCGACGCCGCCGAGGCGGGCGGCGGGCGCGAGCTGCTCAACATCTTCATCGCCGAGGCCGAAGGGATCTTCTCGGGAGAGCAGGACACGGTGGTGCTGGGGAGCGCGCAGATGCTGGCCGACCAGCCGGAGTTCGCGTCCAATGCCCGCATGCGCGAGCTGCTCCGGCTCACCGAGCGGCGGGACCTGCTGAAGCAGGCGCTCGCCTCCCGGCGGCAAACGGGCCTCTCGATCACGATCGGCGCCGAGAACCCCGACGCGCGCCTGACCGATTTCACGCTCGTGACCGCATCCTACGAGGCGGGCGACCTCAAGGGAGTCATCGGCGTCATGGGCCCGACCCGGATGCCCTACGACAAGATCATCGGCCTGGTGGAGCACACCAGCCGTCTGGTGGAGGATCTGCTGGAGTGAGTGATTTCTACGTCCTGCTCGGCGTGTCGCGCGACGCGACCGAGACCGACATCAAGAAGGCCTATCGCAAGCTGGCGATGGACTTCCACCCGGACCGGAACCCCGCGCCCGAGGCGGAGGCCCGGTTCAAGGAGATCACCGAGGCGTACGAGGTGCTCCGCGACCCGCAGAAGCGCTCGGCGTACGACCGCTACGGCAAGGCCGGCGTGGGCGCCGGGGCCGGCGGCGCCGGCTTCCACCACGTGGACCTGAGCGAGGCGCTCAACATCTTCATGCGCGACTTCGGCGGGATGGCCGGCTTCGAGTCGCTGTTCGGCGGCGGCCGCCCGCGGGCCGATGCGCGGCGCGGCCAGGACGTGCGGGTCACCGTCAAG
>DASSBA010000287.1:0-2728 GCA_035699205.1 Gemmatimonadales bacterium | reverse complement strand
ATCCCCATAGCCCCAAGGGGAATCGAACCCCTCTCTCGACCTTGAAAGGGTCGCGTCCTGACCGATAGACGATGGGGCCGATCGCCTCAGCTTCCTCGATAGCGCTAACGGGATTCGAACCCGTGTTTGGGCCTTGAGAGGGCCCCGTCCTAGTCCCCTAGACGATAGCGCCACAACGTCAGTCGTGAGTCGTGGGTCGTGGGTCTCGAGTCATGACTCACGACTCACGACTCACGACTTACCAGCCAGCAGGCCCGGCAGGAATCGAACCTGCAACCCCCGGTTTTGGAGACCGGTGCTCTACCAATTGAGCTACGGACCTCTACTCCTCTGCCAGGGGTGGCTGACGGGACTTGAACCCGCAACCTCCGGAGCCACAGTCCGGCGCTCTAACCGATTGAGCTACAACCACCGCGGGGAGCCTGGGCCCCGTCCAGAGCCGCCAAAACTAGCCCTGCAAAGGGGTTGGGTCAAGGCCAGAACCTGCTCGCGAGCGCCTCCGTCGCGGGGTCTTCCGGCACCGCGACGCCGTCGATCGTGGCGACCGGCACCACCCCGCGCACCGAGTTGGCCACGAACATGGGCTTGCCCCGGACCTCCTCCAGCGTGGCCTTGCGCTCCGCGATCTCGCCGACCAGCTCGGCGATCCGCGCCCGCCCCACGCCGGGCAGGATGCCGATCTCGAGCGGCGGCCCCGCCACCCGGCCGTCCTCCCACCAGAAGACTCCCCAGATCGAGGTCTCCGCCACGTGCCCGCCCACGGTCAGGAGCAGGCCGTCGTCCGCCTCCACGGTCTTGGCCTCCGCCAGCGCCCGGTCGAACCGCTCGCGGTCCACCAGCTTGTGAGGATAGGGCCGGTGGACCACCCGCGACGTGATCAGCCGCACCGGCGCGGTGCTGCCCACGCGCCGCTCGCCCACCACCGGCCCGCGCTTGCTGACCAGCAGCCGGTGCACGCGGTCGGGTCCGCCTTCCGGGGTGATGAGCGTTCCCGGCAGCGGCACGCCGAGCGCCCGGCAGCTCGTCGCCAGCCGGCGGAGGTGGAGGTACCAGAGCGGCGCCACCCCGTTCCGGATGCGCACGGTCTCGATGAGCGTGTCCATCAGAGCCTCAGCCTCCTCTCTCCGCGAAGCGTCACGCCGCGGGCTCCCGGCCAGCCTCCACCGCCAGCTCCGCCGGCGGTACCACCTCGCGCTGCGAGCGCGCATCGAGCCAGCCCTTGAGCGTCGTGGCTCCCAGGATGATCCCGCCACCCATGAGCGCCCATGTGCCCGGCCGCTCGCCCTGAAACAGCCAGGCCCAGACCGGATTGAGCACCGGTTCGATCAGCAGGATGAGCGACGCCTCGAGCGCCGGAATGTGCCTGAGGCCCGAGGTGACCAGCACGTACGCCAGCGCGATCTGGAAGACGCCGAGATAGACGATGACGATCCAATCGACCGGAGCATGCGGCCCCAGCGGCAGCGCCATCGGGAGCGCCACGAGAAACGCGGTGAGATTCCCGCTCACCACCGCCGCCACCGCGCCGTGCCCGCCCTCCACCGAGCCCATCCAGCGGAGGCCGCACACGGTCAATGCCCAGAAGAAACCGCTCACCAGGGCGAGGATGTTCCCCGTCACCGGGTCCGGTGCCGTGGCCACCGGCGTCTGCGCGCCCACGAAGAACAGCGCCAGGCCGACCGCCACGGCTCCCATGAGCGCCATGTCCTGGCGCCGGACGGGCTCCTTGAGCAGCCAGGGTCCGAGGACCAGGAGATAGAGCGGCGCCGTACTCTGCAGGTAGATCGTGTTGGCCGCCGTCGTCAACCGGTTGGCCAGCACGAACAGCGTGAGACACGCCGCGTACGCGAATCCCACCAGCACCGCGCGCACGCTCCAGCCGCGCCGCGCCGCCGGCGTCAGCAGCAGAATGGCGACGGCCGCCACCCCGCTCCGGAAGCTCGCGATCTGCCACCCGCCGAACTCGGCCGCCTTGATTGCCGCGCCGCCGGTGGAGAAGAGCAGGGCGGCGGCCGCCAGCTGGAGGCGCGCACGGGGACGGGCGGGCATCGCGCGAAGATAACCGGCCTGGTGACGGGGCGCACACACCGGGCCGGGACTCGGTACGATCTTGTGGGCCTTGTCGCGTTCCCCAACTCTACGAGGAAACCATGTCCATGCTCGACATGCTTCAGCAGCGGCTCGGCGGCGACGCGGTCCAGCAGATCAGCCAGCGCCTGGGCACCGACCCCGGCACCACCCAGACCGCCATCGCGGCCGCGCTCCCGATGCTGGTGGGCGCGCTGGCCCGCAACGCGCAGGACCCCAACAAGGCCGGCGCCCTCGCCAACGCGCTCCAGAAGGACCACGACGGCAGCATCCTCGACAACGTCACCGGCTACCTCGGCGGGCAGCAGAACGGGGGTGCCAGCACCGACGGCGCCGGCATTCTCGGCCATGTGCTCGGCGGCCGGCAGGAGACGGTGCAGAAGGGCCTCGGTCAGGTGACCGGGATCGACTCGGGCAAGGCCGGGATGCTGCTCTCGATGCTGGCACCGCTCGTGATGGGCGCGCTCGGCAAGAGCGCGCGGGAGCGCGGCCTCGACCCGGGCGGGCTGGCCGGCATGCTCGGCGGCGAGCAGCAGGCAGCCGCCAAGGCGGCGCCGAGCGGCGTGATGGGGATGCTCGGGAAATTCCTGGACAAGGACGGGGACGGGTCCATCATGGACGACATCGGAGGGATGATCGG
>DASSBA010000286.1:0-15435 GCA_035699205.1 Gemmatimonadales bacterium | reverse complement strand
GTGCCGGCCGGAAGGGAGACCAGCGGGGTCCCCTCGGGTTCCCGGTGGAGACTGGCGGGCTCGGTAAGGGCCTGCTCTTCCTGGGCTCCGGCGGGGGCCGCGAGCACGAGGCAGGCGGCGAGCGCGCAGGCTGGAAGGCGAAGCAGCCCGGGACTAGATTGCGGCGCGTAACTCACAGTCCGGCATTGTAGAACACGCGGAGACTCATGTCAAACGGCACCGCCCGGAACCGGGTCGTCCTCGTCGTCCTGGACGGCTGGGGGTACCGGTCCGAGCGCGAGGGGAACGCGATCGAGCTGGCCGCCACCCCGGTCTGGCACCGGCTCTGGGAGAGCTACCCCCGGACGTTGCTGGACGCGAGCGGGCTGGCGGTGGGGCTGCCCAAGGGGCAGATGGGGAACAGCGAAGTCGGCCACCTCAACCTGGGCGCGGGCCGGGTGGTGCCGCAGGACCTGGTGCGGATCTCCCAGAGCATCCAGAGCGGCGAGTTCTACCAGTTGCAGCCCCTGGTCGGCCTCTGCGCCGGGCTCAGGGAGACGGGGGGCACGCTGCACCTGGTGGGCCTGCTGGGCCCGGGCGGCGTGCACGCCCTCGACCGCCACCTGCTGGCCTGCGTCGAGCTCGGCGTCCGCCAGCGGGTCCCCGCCATCGCCATCCACGGTTTCCTGGATGGCCGCGACTCGGCCCCGACCCTGGGGGCCGAAGTGGTCCGCACGCTGCTGATCGACATGCGCCGGATCGCGGGGGCGCGGGTGGACATCGCCACGCTCACCGGCCGCTACTTCGGGATGGACCGGGACCGCCGCTGGGAGCGCACCAGGCTGGCCTACGACGCGATGGTGCACGGCGCCGGCACGCCGGTGGAGCACCCGGTGCTCGCGGTGCAGGCCGCCTACCAGCGCGGCGAGACCGATGAGTTCATCCGTCCCCTGGTGCACTACCGCGACGGTGCCCCGGTTGCCACGATGCGGGACGGCGACGGCGTCCTGTTCTTCAATTACCGCAGCGACCGGATGCGGCAGATCGTGGGCGCACTCGCGGTCCCCGGGTTCGACGAGTTCGACCTGGGACTGCGCCCGAAGCTCGCCTGCGTTACCATGACGCAGTACGACCGGACCTTTCCCCTGCCCCAGGCATTCCCGCCGTTCAGCCTGGCTCACATCCTGGCCGAAGTGCTCGCCGGCCGGGGGCGCACCCAGTTCCGGACGGCGGAGACGGAGAAGTACCCCCACGTCACCTATTTCTTCAACGGCGGCTACGAGCCGCCGTATCCGGGCGAGGAGCGCTGTCTCATCCCGTCGCAGCGCGTCGCGACCTACGACCTGGCGCCGGAGATGAGCGCGGTGGGGATCACCGATGCCCTCTGCCGGACGATCGAGGACGGCTCCCACGACTTTCTGCTCTGCAATTACGCCAACGCGGACATGGTGGGTCACACGGGCGTGATGCCGGCGGTGCTCAAGGCGGTGGAGACGGTGGACTCGTGCCTGGCCCGCGTCCTGGCCAGTGCGGAGCGTGCCGGCTGCAGCGTCCTCGTCACCGCGGACCACGGGAACTGCGAGCTGATGATCGATCCCGCCACCGGCGGGGCCCATACGGCGCACACCACGAACCCGGTGCCGCTGGTCGCCGTCCGGGCCGACGCCGCGACGCTGCGCCGCGGCGGCTCGCTGCGCGATGTGGCGCCGACCGTGCTGCACCTGCTCGGGATCAACCCACCGGCCGAGATGACCGGGCGGGATCTGCGGGATTGCTGACGTGAGGGGTCATCTTTGCGCGGGGGCGGGCATGGGGAGCTGGAGTCTGCTGGGTGGGACCGGCGACGCTGCGGTGAGCAGGTCCTTCGCTCCGCTCGGGATGAAGGTGGCTGCCGGGGTCGCGGCGGCCATCCTCGCCCTCGGCGCTCTTGCCGCCCCCGCCGCGGCCCAGGTCGGCCATGCGCCGAGCTCTTCGCCGTATCACGACATCCGGAAGGGCCACTCCTTCACCGCCCTCGTGGGCCGCTTGGGCGGCGACGGCGGCGAGTTCGGGATCGGGCCGCACAGCGGGACCGTGTATGGTTTTCATTACGACCTGCGCGCCGGCTCGACGATTCAGGTCGGCCTGGGCTTCGCGCGCGGCGACTTCGACCGGCTCATCGTCGATCCCTTCGTGGAGCTGGCCAACCGCGTCTCCGGACCCGTGCAGCAGACGGTCACGTTCGCCGAGGTCAACCTCCAGTTCAACGTCACCGGTGGGAAGTCGTGGCACGGGCTGGCGCCGTTCGTCGGCACCGGGGTCGGGCTCACCTTCCCGACCTCGACGCCGGCCGACACCAGCAAATTCGAGTTCGGACGCAAGTTCTATCTCGCGCCGAACGTCGGCGTGCGGGTCTTCCTCACCGACCGGCTCCACCTGCGGGGCGAAGCCCGCGCGACGTTCTGGAAGCTCAAGTACCCGACGACGTTCCAGGCCGAGCCGGTGCTCGAACCGGGCGATCCGCCGGACCACTCCAACGCCGTCATCACCGACGGGCCGCTCAGCGAGTGGACCACGAGCTCGTGGCTGCAGGTGGGGCTCGGCTACTCGTTCTCGCCCTGACCATGCCTGCCTCGCTCTCCCGCGTGGTCGGATTCCGCGCGCTCCACCACCTGTCCCGGCCGGACTGGTCCCCGGCCCGGAATCGCGAGGCATTCGGACCGCTGTCGGACCCCGCCGGTCACGCGCACGACTACAGCTGCGTCGTGACGGTGCGCGGCCCGATCGCGGCGTCGCACGGGATGGTGATGGACCTGCTTGCGCTCGACCGGATACTCGAAGAGGAGATCGTCGCGCGGCTCGATGGGAAGCATCTCAACCGCGACGTCCCCGAGTTCGCCGAGGGCCGCATGCTGCCGACCTGCGAGGCCATCGCCACGGACGTGTTTCCCCGCGTCGCCGCCCGGCTCCCGGCCGGCGTGGTGCTCGAGCGGGTACGCATTCTGGAGGACCCCACGCTTTATGCCGACTGCACCGGACTCCCCTGAACTGATCCGCCCCGCCAAGCGCAGCGGGCGGATGTCCCAGCTTGCCGCCGTCGAAGAGGTCCCGGTGTGGCTGGAGGTGAATGGCCGGCCGGCCGTCACCTGGATGTGCACTCCCGAGCTGCTGGAGGAGCTGGCGATCGGCTGGCTCCACGGCGAGGGCTACATCGACCGGCTCGACGAGGTGCACCTCCGACCCTGCGCCACCGATCTCGGATTCTGGGCCGATGTCCCGGCCGCCCGGGTGGATGCGGTGAACGCGGAGGGGCGCCGGCCTGTGTTGGCTTCGGGCTGCGGTGCCGTCTCCACGTTCCTGGCGGAGCCTGGCACGGTTGAGGTCCGTCCGCCGCGCGGGACGCCGCCCGGACTCGAGCGGCTCCGGGCGCTGTTCAAGGTCCTGTTCGCCCGCGGCGAACGGTACAAGGACACCGGCGGCATCCACGCGGCGGCGCTGGTCGATCCGGCGGCCATGGATATGGGCGCGGAGGCGGCGCTGCTGGCGCACGCCGAGGACATCGGCCGCCACAATGCGGTGGACAAGGCGATCGGCGGCGCCCTCCTGGCCGGCCGGGAGGTGACGGGGCTCGGCATGCTCGTGACCGGCCGGATCTCGGCGGAGCTCGCCTTCAAGGCCGCCCGCGCGGGCGTGAGCTGGGTGGCGACGCCCTCGGTGCCGTCCACCCTCGCGGTCGAGATCGCGAACCGGAGCGGGATGGTGCTGGTGGGGCGGGCGGTCAGCGGCACGCCGCAGCATCACGGGGCCGGGACCGCCGATGCCGGCTGAGGCGACGCGGATCGAGCAGATCCTCCGTATCGCACGCCGGATCGCCGTCGTCGGCCTGAGCCCGAAGCCCGAACGGCCGAGCTACGGCGTGGCCGCCTATCTCCAGCGGGCCGGGTATACGATCATTCCCGTCCGCCCGACGGGCAGCGTCATCCTGGGCGAGCCGGTGCAGCCCAGCCTCGCGGCCGCGGCGGCGACGGGACCGATCGACATCGTGAACATCTTCCGGCGCTCGGAGTTCGTGCCGGCGCTGCTGGACGACCTCCTCGCGGTCCGGCCCCGCCTGGTCTGGATGCAGGTGGGTGTCCAGGACGATGCCACCGCGGGCAAACTCGAGGCCGAGGGGATCGCGGTGGTCATGGATCGGTGCCTGGCGGTCGAACGCCAATTCCTGGGGGGCTGATGCGGATCAGAGACGCTGCCGTCGTGGCCGTCGCGCTCCTTGCGGTGGTGCAGGCGCCCGCCGGAGCCCAGGCGCGGCGCGACCGGCCGACGCTCGTCTTCACCGTATCGGGCGCGTACATCGGCAGCGGCGGCCTGTGGTCCGTGGCCGATCAGCCGATCACGGACCGGTCCGTCGGCGGGGACGGTCTCACCGATCATTACATCCTCAGCCGGAGCGTCAAGCGGTCGCTCGGCGCGGCGTTCTCCGGCACGTACTTCAAGGGTAAGCACCTCGGCATCACCGGCGAAGGAATGCTCCTGGGGCTCGGGTACGAGGACGCCTGCCAGCTCCGCGCGCCGGTCGCGTCCGCCCTGAACCAGCAGCGCTGCAACTCCATCAACGTGCTGGACCGCTCCGCGGCGGCGGTCGCCGTCTCGGCCGGTCTGATCTACCGGGTGGCCCCGGTCGAGTTCATCTCCCCGTTCGTACGGGCCGGCGTCGGCATCCTGATCAACAACCAGAGCCCGCTGCTGCTCGTGGCCGAGGGCGCGGACGGGGCCGACTTCACCATCTACGACGATTCGCAGAAAGGCACCCGCCTTCGCCCCGCCTTCACGCTGGGCGTGGGGACCACGGTGGCGCTCGGCAGCGCCTACCACCTGCGCTGGGAGGTCCGGGACAACATCCTCGGCATCCAGCGGGTCACCGCGCCGGCGGCGGACCGCGGCGAGGTGCCGCCGCACAACACCGCGTACAAGCACCTGTTCTCGATCATGGTGGGCCTCGACGTCATCCTCGAGCGCCGGCCCGGGAGACGGTACTGACCGGAAACGGGGCCCGGGGCGCGATCCTGGCGGGCGGCGGGGCTACGCGCTTCGGCGGCCGCCCCAAGGGGCTCGAGGCTGTGGGGGGCGAGCGGATCCTCGACCGGCTGGTCCGCACGCTGACCGAAGCGCTCGGCGCGCCGCCGCTGCTGGTGGCCAACGCGCCGGACGCCGCCGAGTGGCACGCCGGCCTCCGCGTCGTGCCCGACGTACGGCCGGGGCTCGGCTCACTGGGCGGCATCTACACGGCGGTGGTGGAGGCGCCCGCGCCGGTGGTCGCGGTCGCGTGGGACATGCCGTTCGTCTCGGTGCCGCTGGTGCGCGCCCTGGCGGACGGGCTCGCGACCCACGACGCCATGCTCCCCGGGAGCGGCGGCCGCCGGGGCGTCGAGCCACTGTGCGCGGCGTACGGGCCGGCCTGCCGCGATGCCATTTCCGCCACGCTCGACGCCGGTGACCTGCGCGCCATCGGCTTCCACCCGCGCATCAGTGTCGGTATCCTCCCCTTGTCGGACGTCCGGGGCTTCGGCGATCCGGAGCTGCTCTTTTTCAACGTCAACACCGCGGACGATCTCACACGCGCGGACGAGCTGTGGCGGCGACACGCATCCTCTCGATAATCGGCCGGAAGAACGCGGGGAAGACGACGCTCACCGTGGCGCTCGCGCGCGAGCTGGCGCGGCGCGGCGAGCGGGTGATGACCATCAAGCACGGCCATCATCCCGCCGACGTGGACCGCGAGGGCTCCGACAGCTGGCGGCACTTCCGCGAGGGGCCGGCGGAGCGCGTGCTCCTCGCCACACCCGACCTGCGCGTGCTGTTCGAGCGAAGCCCCGACGAGTACGATCCCGCCGCGCTGGCCCGCCGCTACCTCGGCGACGCCGACATCGTCCTCGCCGAGGGATACAAGCGCGCGCCGCTGCCGAAGATCGAGGTGTACCGCCCGTCCCTCGGCGCCCCGCCGCTGTACGACCGCGATTCACCCGACGCGGCGCAGTGGGCGGCCATCGTCACCGACGATCTCGATTTCCACGCGGACTGCAAGGTGGTCCGCTTCCAGGATACGATGTGGCTCCAGCTCCTCGCCACGCTGACGCAGGAGTGCGCGCTGGCGATCGACGCATGACCGCGCCGCTCACGGCGTCCGAGGCCGCGCGCCGGATCCTCGCCGAGGTGCGCCGCCAGCCCACCCTCCGGATCCCGCTCGACGACGCGCTCGACAGCGTGCTCGCCGAGGACGTGGTGAGCCCGCTCGACATTCCCGCCTGGACCAACTCCGCCATGGACGGCTACGCCGCGCGCGGCGAGGACGTGCGGGGCGCCTCCGAAGACCGGCCGGTACGGCTCCGGGTGATCGAGCAGATTGCCGCCGGCGCGTTCCCCGCGCGCACGCTCGGGCCGGGGGAGACCGCCCGGATCTTCACCGGCGCGCCGCTGCCCGAGGGCGCGGACACCGTGATCCGGCAGGAGGACACGGATTACGGCGCGGACACGGTGACGATCGTGCGCGACCGGGACGTGGGCGTCAACTTCCGCCGGGCCGGCGAGGACATCCGCCGGGGCACGACCGTGCTCACGGCGGGCACCGAGCTCGGGCCCGCGCCGCTGGGCGTGCTGGCGTCGCTCGCCGTGTCGCACCCGCTGGTCTACCGCCGCCCGCGCGTGGCCATTCTCGGCAGCGGAGACGAGATCGTGGACGTGGACCAGCCCGAGGAGATCCTCAGCGGCCGGAAGACGGCGAGCAGCAACACTCACACGTTGACCGCGCTGGTGCGGCGGGCCGGCGGCGAGCCGGTCAACCTCGGCATCGCGCGGGACACGCCCGCCAGCCTGCGCGAGCACCTCACGCTGGCGCTCGACAGTGATCTCCTCGTCACCACCGCCGGCATCAGCGTGGGCGAGCACGACTACCTCCGTCCGGTGCTCGAGGAGCTGGGCGCGGAGCAGCGGTTCTGGAAGCTCAGGATGCGGCCCGGGGCGCCGGTGGGGTTCGGGCTGCTGGAATCGATCCCGTGGATCGGCCTGCCGGGCAACCCGGTGAGCACGATGGTTACGTTCGAGCTGTTCGTCCGACCCGCCATCCGGAAGATGTGCGGGCATCCGCTGCCGTTCCGGCGGAGCGTGCCGGTCCGGATGGCGGAACCGATCACTCTGAGGCCGAAGCTGCAGCATTTCCTGCGGGCGGTGGTACGGGAGACGCCGGAGGGCCTCGAGGCCCGGCTCACCGGGCCGCAGGGATCGGGGATTCTCACCTCGATGGTGCTGGCGAACGCGCTGCTGGTGGTCCCAGAGGGGCAGTTCGAGACCGCGGCGGGTGAGACGGTGCGAGCCATTCTGCTCGACGATTTCCTGCATCAGGATGAGCCCGCCTTCTGACGAGCGACCCATGGCGCAGCGCTGGCCGAGCTGGGCTGCCGGGGGCGCTGCTGCCGGCCCTCGCGTTGGCTGCCCATCCCGCTTTCCGGGTCTGCCATGAGATCCTCCGGAGTGTCGTAACTCCTTGCCCTGACGGCACAAGGAAAGCGATTTCCCGCGGCTGGTCCAGCCCCGACGCCGATTGACACCCCACCAGAACTCTGCTAACTTTGCCGGTTCGAGAAGGGGAGTAGCTCATCCGCCGGATGGCGGACGACTGGATCGTCAAGACTGTCCTGAGTGCACGGGCACGGTCCAGCCGGGGTCGGGGGAGAGCAATACCTCCTACGCATCAGAGCGAGACCTTCGTCCACGCGCAAGCGGAGCGGACGGGGTCTCGCTCTTTTTTTCTTTCGACCCCACCAATGAGATGGCGACTTTGAGGAGCGCATGAACAACGTCAAGACGATGGTTCTGATGGCCGGGCTGATGGGCCTGTTTCTGCTGGCCGGCCAGTTGCTCGGAGGCTCGCAGGGGCTGGTGCTCGCGCTGATCCTGGGCAGCGCGTTCAACTTCATCATGTACTTCTTCTCGGACAAGATGGTGCTCCGGATGTACCGGGCGCAGGTGGTCACCGAGGAGCAGGCGCCGGAGCTGTATCGCATGGTGGACCGATTGCGCCAGCGCGCCGGGCTGCCGATGCCCGTGGTGGCCATCGCGCCGCACGACCAGCCGAACGCCTTCGCCACGGGCCGGAACCCCGAGCACGCCGTGGTGGCGGTGACGACCGGGATCATGAAGTACGTGCCGCAGGAGGAGCTCGAGGGCGTGCTGGCGCACGAGCTGGCGCACGTGAAAAACCGCGACATGCTCATCACCACGATCGCGGCGGGGATCGCCGGGGCGATCAGCAACCTGCCCTACCTGCTCGTGTTCGGCGGCCTCGGCGGACGCGACAACGAGGGGGGCAATCCCTTCGCCCAGCTCGCGCTCATCCTGCTCGCGCCCATCGGAGCCATGCTGATTCAGTTCGCCGTGAGCCGGCAGCGGGAGTTCGAAGCGGACCGCGTCGGCGCCGAGATTCTGGGCCGGCCGATGCCGCTGGCCAACGCGCTCCGCCGGCTGGACGCGCTGGCGCACCGGATCCCGATGGAGGTGTCGCCGGCGGCGGCGCCGCTCGCCCAGGTGAACCCGCTGGCGGCGCACGGAGGCGGCGTCGCGAAGCTATTCAGCACCCACCCGTCCACCGAGGAGCGGGTGGCGCGGCTCGAGGCAATGGCGGCGGGCCGCTAGTTTGGGGCAGCACGGGCTGGCCGTCTGGCTGAGCTTCACCGGCCTGGTGGTGGCGCTCCTGGTCCTGGACCTGGGGGTGCTCAACCGGCGCTCGCACGTGCTGTCGTTCAAGGAGGCGTTGAGCTGGAGTCTCGGGCTCATCGCCTTCGCGCTGTTGTTCGGGCTGTTTCTCGGCTGGAAGGAAGGGACCCAGCACGCCCTCGAGTACTATACCGGCTACCTGATCGAGCTCTCCCTCAGCGTCGACAACCTCTTCGTCTTCATCCTCATCTTCAACTACTTCGGCGTGCCCGCGGAGGCGCAGCCGAAGGTGCTCAAATGGGGCATTCTGGGCGCGATCGTGATGCGATTCATCATGATCGGGCTGGGCGCGCTGCTGCTGGCACGGTTCGAGTGGATCATCTACGTGTTCGGCGGGATCCTGATCCTGACCGGCCTCAGGATGCTGTTTCAGGAGGATGCGCGAATCGAGCCGGAGCGGAACCCGATCGTCCGCCTGGCGCGCCGGGTGCTGCCATTCAGCAATGCGTATGACGGCACCAAGTTCGTCTGCCGCACCGGCACCGGCCGGCTGTTGGCCACCCCCCTGGTGCTGGTGCTGCTGGTGGTGGAGTGGTCCGACCTCGTGTTCGCCATCGACAGCATCCCCGCCATCTTCGCGGTCACCCGGGACCCGTTCCTGGTCTACAGCTCCAACGTCTTCGCCATCCTCGGACTGCGCGCGCTGTTCTTCGTGCTGGCGGGGATGATGGACCGGTTTGCCTACCTGAAGCCGGGCGTGGCACTGATTCTCGTCTTCGTCGGCGCGAAGATGGCGGTGAGCGCCTGGGTGCACGTGCCGATTCTGGTGAGCCTGGCGGTCATCATCCTCACGCTGGGGGGAGCCGTGGGGTTGTCGCTGCGGCGGACGGCTCGGGAGGCGGTGACGTAGGACGGAAGGGTGGAAAGGCGGAAAGGCGGAAAGGCGGAAAGGCGGAAGGTCGCGTGGAGCGGCACTATCATCCCGAGCGGAGCGAGGGATCTTGCCCGGCCGAGTTCGGGCTCCGGAGTAGTAGATCCCTCGCCGCGCTCGGGATGACAGTGCCGGCCGACTGACAGGCCCCTCTTTCCGCCTTTCGGTCTTTCCGCCTTTCCGCCTTCCGTCGCCGTTCGCCGCCCCGCATCTTCCGGCATGCCGCGACCACCGCTGCTGGCCCGCCTGGGACTCGACCGCCCGGAGCTCCGCGCCTGGGCCATGTACGACTGGGCTGCCTCCGCGATGCAGACCACGATCATGGTCGCGGTCTTCCCCATCTACTTCGTGAAGGTGGCTGGCGCGGGGCTGGCCGAGAGCGGCGCCACCCAGCGGCTGGCGACCGTGAACACGGTCGCTCTCGTGCTCATCGCCCTCGTGGCGCCGGTGCTCGGCGCCGTCTCCGACTACGGCGCGAGCAAGAAGCGGTTTCTCGCCGGGTTCATGTTCCTGGGCGTCGCGGCGGTCACCGGCCTCTTCTTCGTCGGCCGCGGCGACCTGGGGCTCGCGAGCTGGCTCTTCATCGGGGCGCTCGTCGGGGTCGCGGGGAGCTTCGTCTTCTACGAGTCGCTGCTCCCGCACGTCGCGCGGCCGGCCGAGATCGACCGCGTCTCCACCGCGGGCTACGCGCTCGGCTACGTGGGCGGCGGGATCCTGCTGGCGCTCAATCTCGCGTGGATTCAGCAGCCGGCGTGGTTCGGGCTGCCCTCGGGGCCGGGGCTGAGCGAGCACGCGGCCACGCTGCCGGTCCGGCTGGCGTTCCTGAGCGTCGCAGTGTGGTGGCTGGTCTTCTCGATCCCGCTCTTCCGCCGAGTGCCGGAGCCGCCGGCCCGGCTGGAGCCGGACGAGCACGCCGGCCGGAGCCCGCTGCGGATGGCGTTCCTGCGGCTGGGCGAGACGTTCCGCGAGCTGCGCGGCTACCGCCAGGCGTTCCTGATGCTGCTGGCGTTCCTGATCTACAACGACGGCATCCAGACCATCATCAAGATGGCCACGGCGTACGGCACCGAGCTGGGGATCGGGCAGAGCGATCTCATCGGGGCCATCCTGCTGGTGCAGTTCGTGGGGATCCCGTGCTCGTTCCTGTTCGGGATGCTGGCGGGGCACATCGGGGCCAAGCGCGCGCTCTTTCTCGGACTCCTCGCCTACACGATCATCAGCGTGCTGGGCTACTACATGAAGTCGGCCACGCATTTCTACGTGCTGGCAGGACTCGTGGGAATGGTGCAAGGCGGGACGCAGGCGCTGAGCCGCTCGCTCTTCGCCAGCATGATCCCGCGGCACAAGAGCGGCGAGTTCTTCGGATTCTTCAGCGTGTTCGAGAAGTTCGCGGGAATCTTCGGGCCGCTCATCTTCGCGGGGACGATTGCGGCGACGGGGTCGAGCCGGAACGCGATTCTGTCGGTGATCGGGTTCTTTGCGGTGGGCGCGGCGATCCTGGCGTTCGTGGACCTGGACGAGGGGCGACGGGAGGCCGAGGCGGCGGACGCACTGGCGTCACCGGCGCAGGCGTGAGCACGCGGGACGCGACTACCGCGTCCCCCCTCCGCACCTGACCACGAGCTTCACCGGCGCCGTCTTCCCGATCTCGACCACGGCGCGCTGCGGATTGCCTCCCTCCAGCGCGCATCCGGGGGCCACGTTCTTGAGCATCACCAGGTGCACGCCCTCCGGCAGCCCAGTGAACGTCTCGCTGGCGTTGCTGGCGATCCCCCGGACGCCGCCCTCCCCCACGACGAGCAGGTAGCCGTCGGTGTCGCCAGGCTGGCCGAAGGTGGAGACGTGGATCGCGAGACCGCCGGTCGTAGCGCGCTCGCAGTAGACTTCGAACGTCACGGCGGCGGTCCCATCGCTACCCACCGTCACCGTCCGCGGGTTGGCTCCGATGACCCCACAGTTCGTCCCCAGTCCGCCGAGCAGGACGGTGTGGGGGCCGGGGCTCAGTCCCGTCAGGGCGGTGCGACCGCCCTGCACCAGGATCGCCGCCGTGCCGCCGTCCACGGTGATGCTGAATCCGTCGCCGCCGGCGCCGCTCCCGCTCGAGCTGATGACCACCTCGAGCCGGCCATCGGAGTCGGTGCTGATGAAGGTGTCACCACAGCCGCTCGCGAGAACGAGAGCGGCGAGCGCGAGGCGTGCGTGCATGGAGACCTCCCGGCGCCTACTTGCCGCGGGTGGGCGCTTTCCCTAACTTGCGCGTAGCTCAATAGTACGTGTCCGTACGCGCTTTTGCCTGTCACCCATCGGAGCCCTGCCGCGCCCCTCTGCCGGCGGGGCGCTTGCATTCATGGACACACTGGCCGACGCCCTGGAGCTCACCCGCGCGCTCGTTGCCCTCGAGACCCCGACCGGGTCGGAGGGGGCGGCCACCGACCTGCTGGCCCGGGTACTCGGGCACGCGGGCTACCGCACCGTGCGGCAGCCGGTCTCGCCCGGGCGGGACAACCTGCTCGCGTTCCGCCAGCCCCCGGCGCTGGTGTTCTCGACCCACCTGGACTGCGTGCCGCCCTACATTCCCCTGTCGGAGGACGATGACGCGATCCGCGGCCGCGGCAGTTGCGACGCCAAGGGGCTCGCGGCGGCGATGGTGGCGGCGGCCGAGCGGCTAACGGCCACGGGCGAGCGGCGAATCGGGCTCCTCTTCCTGGTGGGCGAGGAGAACGGCTCCGACGGCGCCCGCGCCGCGGCGGCGCTCGAGCCGCGCGGCCGCTTCCTGGTGAACGGCGAGCCCACCGAGAACCGGCTCTCGATCGGGCAGAAGGGCTCGCTCCGGGTGGATCTCCACGCGACCGGTCGCGCCGCGCACTCGGCGTACCCGGAGGAGGGCGAGAGCGCCGTCGCCGCGCTGCTCGATACCATCGAGCGGATCCGGCGAATGCCGCTCCCGCGCGACCCGCTGCTCGGGCCCTCGACGCTCAACGTCGGGCTGATCCGGGGCGGCGTCGCACCCAACGTGCTGGCGCCCGAGGCGACCGCGCAGCTCCTGATCCGGACCGTCGAGCCGACCGCCGCGCTCAAGTCGGCCATCCGCGCGCTCGCGGCGCCGGGCGTCACGCCGACGTTTCCGGTCGAGCTTCCGTGCTACAAGGGAGGCAACGTGCCGGACGGCTGGGACACGACGGTCGTGAGCTTCGCCAGCGATCTCCCGTTCCTCACGACCTGGGGCGAGTGCTACCAGCTCGGCCCCGGCTCCATCCGGGTCGCGCACACCGCGGAGGAGCATATCCGCAAAGCCGACCTGCTCCGGGGCGTGGAGCTGTACGCGCGGCTGGCCGCCGATCTCCTCGCGCGCGAGACATCATGAGCGCGAAGATTCCGGTCAGCGTGCTCGGTGCCACGGGCACGGTCGGCCAGAAGTTCATCCGGCTGCTCGCCGAGCATCCCTGGTTCGAGGTGGCCGTCGTGGCGGCGTCCTCCGCCAGCGCGGGCCGGCGCTACGGCGAGGTCGTGCGCTGGCGCGAGGCGGCCGATCTGCCGGAGCGGATCGCCGGGCTCACCGTCCAGCCGTGCGTGCCGCCGCTCGCGGGACCGATCGTCTTCAGCGCGCTCGACGCGGACGTTGCCGGGCCGATCGAGCAGGCGTTCGCCGCCGCCGGCGCGTACGTCGTGACCAACACCCGCAACCACCGGATGGATGCGGACGTGCCGCTCCTCATCCCCGAAGCCAACCTCGACCACCTCGCGCTGGTGGACCGCCAGCGAGAGACCCGCGGCTGGCCCGGCGCCATCCTGGCGAACCCGAACTGCTCGACGTCGGCCCTGGCGCTCGCGCTCGCCCCGCTCCACCGGGCGTTCGGCGTCGAGAAACTGTTCGTCTCGACCATGCAGGCGGTCTCGGGCGCGGGATATCCGGGTGTCGCCTCGCTCGACATCCTCGGCAACGTGGTGCCGCACATCGGCGGCGAGGAGGAGAAGATCGAGCGCGAGAGCCGGAAGATTCTCGGCACGCTGGGTCCCGGCGGCATCGAGCCGGCGGGGTTCGCGGTCAGCGCGCACACCAACCGGGTGGCCACGGTGGACGGGCACCTGGAAACCGTGTCGGTCGGCTTCCGGCGGCGCGTCACTCCTGACGAGGCGATCGGGGTGCTGCGGGGGTTCCGCGCGAGCCCGCGCGTCGCCTGCCTGCCGTCGTCGCCCGACCCGCCGGTCGAGGTCGATTTGCGGGTGGACCGGCCGCAGCCGCGATTGGACCTCGAGCGCGGCGGTGGGATGGCGGTGACGGTGGGTCGGATCCGCCCCTGCCCCATCCTCGATCTGCGGCTGGTGCTCCTGGGTCACAACACGGTCCGCGGGGCGGCGGGGCAGGCGGTGCAGATCGCCGAGCTGCTGGTGGCGGAGGGACGGGTGGACCGCCCCGCATGATCGTCGCCAAGTTCGGCGGCACGTCCGTGGCGGACGCCGCGGCCCTCGGCCGATTGATCGGCGTCATCCGCTCGCGGGCCGCGGACCGGCCGGTCGTGGTGGTCTCCGCACTGGCCGGGGTCACCGACGCGCTGCTCGGTCTGGGGGAGAGCATCCACCGCGGGGAGGCAGGTGCGCTCGACGCCGGAATCGGCGCGGTGGTGGAGCGGCACGCGGATGCCGCGCGCGCCCTCCCCGGCGCCGGGTCCGCTCTGCCGGCCATCACGGACGCCGCCGCCACGCTCCGCCGCGAGCTGGGCACGGCGCTCGGGCGCCTGCTCCGGCCCGCGGAGCTCGATGCGCTGGCCGGACGGGGGGAGCTCTGGAGCAGCCGGCTGGTGGCCGCGGCGCTCGCGGGCGCGGGGCTCGACGCCACGTGGGTGGACATCCGCCCCATCATGGTGACGGACGACCGGTTCGGCCGCGCGGCACCCTGCATGCCGGTCATGACCGCCCGCGCGCGCGAGTGCCTCCAGCCGCTCATCGCCGCGGGAAGGGTGCCGGTGACGCAGGGATTCATCGGGGCAACCGCGGAGGGAGCGCCGACCACGCTGGGCCGCGGCGGCTCCGACTTCACCGCGGCGCTCCTCGGCGCCGCGCTGGGGGCTGACCGGGTCGAGATCTGGACCGACGTGAACGGGCTGATGACGGCGGATCCGCGCATCGTGCCGTCCGCGCGGACGCTCCGCGCGGCGAGCTACGAAGAAGCGGCGGAGCTGGCGACGTTCGGCGCCAGGGTGCTCCACCCGGCCACCGCCCAGCCGCTGGTGGGCGCGGGAATTCCGATCGTCGTGCTCAACTCGAGCCGCCCGGACGATCCGGGAACCCGGATCGAGCCCTCCGCCGAGCTCGAGCGGCTGGGCGACTCGCCGGTGCGCTCGATCAGCTGGAAGCGCGGGATCACGGTGGTCAACGTGCGCGCGCCGCGCATGCTCGGCGCCTACGGCTTTCTCCGGGCGATGTTCGAGGTGTTCGAGCGCCACGAGGTGGTCGTGGACGTGCTGGCGAGCGGGGAGGTGAGCGTCTCCCTCACCGTCGAGGACCGGAGCCGGCTCGACGCGGTGGTTCGTGACCTGGGCGAACTGGGCGAGGTCTGGATCGAGGACCGCCGCGCGATCGTCGCGGTGGTCGGCATCGGCATCCGCTCGACGCCGGGCCTCGCCGCCCGCCTGTTCTCCGCGGTCCAGCCCGCCAACGTGGAGGTCATCTCCCAGGGTGCTTCGGCCATCAACATGACGTTCGTGGTGCGGGAGGAGGACGGGCCGGGTGTGGTTCGGCGGCTGCATCAGGAGTTCTTCGGGTCGTGCTGACCTCCAGCCGACATGGGGTGAGGGTGATGATTCACCACGAAGGCACGAAGGGCACGAAGGACACGAAGG
>DASSBA010000285.1:0-2694 GCA_035699205.1 Gemmatimonadales bacterium | reverse complement strand
GTGAGTCGTGGGTCGTGAATCGTGAGTCTTACAACCTGCGACTCGGGACGCATGACCCAAGCTCCATGACTCACGACCCACGACTCACGACCCACGACTCACGACTTTCTCCCTCACATACCTCCGAATATCCAGACTCGCACTCTCCATGGGCGCATAGTACCCGCTGCGGAACACGCGGGACCCCATGCCCCGCTGCACCGACTCGCAGATCGCCCAGTCCTGCCGGTTGACCAGGTCCCAGAACTCCACGGCGTCGGCGGGTTCGAAATCGGGCCGGCCCATCTCGGATGGATGGAACAGGAACTGGTTGACGATGGTGGTCCGGTCGGGTCCGGCCGGGAACAGCAGGAAGGCGGCGACGTGCTCGGCGGAGAGACTGAGCATGAAGTTGGGATAGATCAGCTCGCCCTTGTGGCGAACCCGCTCGTCGTCGCTCAAGCCCTCGAACGGCGCGCGGGTCGTGGTGCCGGTCGCCGTGAAGGTCCAGGCGCCGTCACGGTGGGGAATCCCGCGCTCCCAGTCGAGCTCGGAGCCGCCGCGCTCCCGGAAGGCGGGGACCAGACGGCAGAGCTCCGGATGCACCGGGCCGCAGTGGTAGCACTCGTTGTAGTTCTCCAGCATCACCTTCCAGTTGGCCTGGACCTCGTAGACGATCCGCCGCGCCACCCGGAGATCACCCAGCGGATACCGCTGGAGCCGCTCGGGCACGCCGCCGAGCTGGGCCGCGAGCGTGTAGCCCCTGGCGTGGGCTTCGTCCGGGGTGAGGTTGACGAACACGAACCCGCCCCAGCTCTCGACGGCGACGGCGTGGAGATGCAGCTCATCGTGAGTGGGAGTGTCCGAGCGGCACTCATCGGCCGGACACGGGAGCGCCTCCGGCGGGCGCAGCTCGTCGGCGTCGAGAAACGGCGCGGTCCGGAGCGCGCCCTCGAGCGTGTAGGTCCACGAGTGATATGGGCAGCGGATCCCGCCGCCGAACCGCCCGCTCGCGCCGTGGGGCACGAGCTGCGAGCCGCGGTGGCGGCAGACGTTGTAGTGCCCGGCCAGCCGCCCCCCACGCGTCCGGACCACCAGGATACTCTCGCCGGCCACCTGTTTCACCACGTAGTCGCCCGGCGAGGGCAGCTCCTCCTCCCTCCCGACGCAGAACCACTCACGCCAGAAGATCCGCTCCTGCTCCCGCGCGTACAGCTCGGGCGACAGGTAGTGCTCGCGCGGCAGCGTGCGCTCGAGGCCGCTCATGACGGCACCTCCTCTTCGGGCCATGCCATAAAGTCGGGGCCCACGGCTGCGGCGGACGGCGGGGCACGCTCTGGTCGCTGCAGTGCGCACTGACGCTCCCGCCGCGCGCCCCGCCGCCCGCCTCCGCCCGCACATCGGAGCCCCGGGAAGGCACTGACCGTCCATTCTCCCCGCAATGGGCCACTTCTGTAGGAACCGCGCGGCCCTGCCGCGCGGCCGCGCCCCCAAAAGGGGGCGCGGATGGCCAGGGCCGGCGGGGGTCGCAGAGGGAGCGTCAGTGCGCACTCGAGGTCCCTGCGCGAGCTTAACCGCAGAGCGCACTGCAGCGACCGGCGCGACCCCCGCCGGCCCCCGCCCGGAGCCCTGCCCACATCACCCCCGCACGTCGCGTAGAATCTCTCTCGCCGCGTTGTACCCGCACGCCCCCATCACACCCCCACCCGGATGCGTCGCCGCCCCGCACAGGTACAACCCCCGCACCGGCGTCCGATAGTCCGCATACCCCGGCACCGGCCGCATGAACGACAGGCTGCTGAGCGACATCACCCCCTGCATGATGTTGCCGCCGGTGAGCCCGAACCGCTGCTCCAGGTCCACCGGCGTCAGCACCTGCCGGGCGATCACCGACCGCTTGAAGTTGGGGGCGAAGTCGTTCATCAGCTCGAAGCACCGGTCCGCGTACTTCTCCTTTTCCTCGGCCAGCGAGAGCCCGGGCGCCAGCCGGTACGGGAAATACTGGGTGAACATCGACATCACGTACTGACCGCGCGGTGCGAGCGTGTCGTCGAGCGCCGACGGAATCGTGGCCTCGATGATCGGCCGCTCCGACGGCCGGCCGTACTTGGCGTCGTCGTACGCCCGCTCGATGTACTCCATCGTGGGCGAGATGTGGATCGTCCCGCGGTGCTGGGGCCCCGGCGCGGTGCCCGGCACGCTGGTGAAGTCGGGCAGCTCGCTCAGCGCGACGTTGATCTTGCAGCTCGCGCTGGCGTAGTCGATGTGGCGCACCGCCTCCACGAACTCGGCCGGCAGGTCGCCGTTGCTCATCAGCTTGAGGAAGGTGACGGTGGCGTCGGCTCCCGATGCCACCCGCGGCGCGCGGATCTCGGTGCCGTCCGCCAGCGCCACGCCCTGCACCATCCCGTGCTTCACCGCGATCCGGCTCACCTCGGCATTGGTCCGGATCTCGGCCCCGCGCTCCCGCGCCGCGCCGGCGATCGCGTTGCTGACCCCGCCCATCCCGCCTCGCACATAGCCCCACACTCCCCGGACGCCGTTGCACTCGCCCATCACGTGGTGGAACAGCACGTACGCCGTGCCCGGCATGGAGGGCGAAGCCATCGCGCCGATGATCGCGTCGGTCGCCAGCGTGACCTTGAGCTGCTCCGACTCGAACCAGCGGTCGAGGATCGGCGTGGCCGCGCCGGTCAGGATCTCCACCGCCTTCTG
>DASSBA010000284.1:0-3433 GCA_035699205.1 Gemmatimonadales bacterium | reverse complement strand
TTCGTGTGGAGCGTGACCTGGCATCCGGCGCTCAAGGGCGGCCAGCCGGTCGAGGCCTGGACCCAGATGCTCTTCCCGCCGGCGCCCCAGTGAGCGCCGGGATCCATCCCACCGCGTTCATCGCGCCCGGCGCCGTCGTGCTCGGAAACGTCACCCTGGACGAGGAGTCGAGCGTCTGGTACGGCTCGGTCGTCCGCGGCGACATGGCCCCGATCGCCATCGGCGCCCGGACCAATATTCAGGACGGCAGCATCGTGCATGTGGACGAAGGCGAGCCGTGCACCGTCGGGAGCCGGGTCGGTGTGGGCCACCGGGTCATCCTGCACGGCTGCACGGTCGAGGACGACTGCCTGATCGGCATGGGCGCGATTCTCCTCAACGGCGTGCGGATCGGCCGCGGAAGCGTGGTGGCGGCCGGCGCGGTGATCCCGGAAGGGATGCAGGTGCCGCCGGGCTCGCTCGTGATGGGGGTCCCGGGGCGGATCGTGCGGCCGGTGGACGCCGCGCTCGCCAAGCGGATCGCGGCCACGTGGGCGCATTACGTGGAGCAGGCGCGGGCGCACCGGGCGGGGAAGTTTCAGGCGGTGGAGGTGGCGTAGGGGTGAGGTGGTGGGGAGGGGCGACTCGACCGGACTGTCATCCCGTGCGCGGAACCGTCATCTCGAGCGCGGAACCGTCATCTCGAGGAACTGTCATCCCGAGCGCAGCGAGGGATCTTGCCCGGCCGAGTCCGAACTCGAGTCAGCAAGATCCCTCGCTGCGCTCGGGATGACAATTCTGAACTCGGGATGACAGTTCTGAACTCCGGATGACAGTGATTTCAACGGGTCAACCGCGCATCCCACCTGCCGCCCGCCGCTCCCAGTACCAGTACACCGGCACGCCGAGCCCGATCAGCAGCGCACCCATCGCGGCGTTGCGCGGATTCGCCGCCACCGCGCTCACCACCACATACGCCGCCGCCAGCACGAACAGCGCCGGCACCCAGGGATACCCCGGCACGCGGAACCCGCCCGCCGGGCCGGCCGCACCCCCGCGCTCGCGCCGCCGGTAGACGAACAGCCCCGCCACCGTAAGCCCGAAGAAGATCCAGTCGCCGAACGCGACGTAGTCCACCAGTTGCGCGAAGCTGCCGGTCAGGGTGAGCAGGATCGCCCAGAGCGCCTGCAGCCCGATCGCCGCCGCGGGCGTCCGATGCACGGGATGCAGCTCGGCCAGCCGGGGAAAGAACAGCCCGTCCGCCGCCATGGCCTGGAGGACCCGCGGCGTCACCAGGATCACCAGATTCAGAAATCCGAACGTGGACACCGCGATCCCGGCGGCGATCAGCCTCCCCCCGCGCGGGCCCAGCACCCGCTCCATCACCTCGGCGGCGGGCGCCGAGCTGGCGGCCAGCGCTCCCACACCGAGCACCCGGAGATACGCCAGGTTGGCCGCCAGGTAGACCACCACCACCAGCACCACGCCCAGCACCAGCGCGCGCGGCAGCGTCCGCTCCGCGTCGATGATCTCCTCGGCGATGAAGTTGGTCTGCTGCCAGCCGCCGTACGTGAAGAGGACCGGGACCAGCGCGGCGCCGAAGCCGGCGAGCGTCCCCGCGCCCGTGCCTCCCGCGACCGGCGACGCCCCCGTCGCCGCCGGCCCGGCGAGCACCAGCCCCGCGCCGATCAGCGCGGCCAGTGCGGTCAGCTTGAGCACCGTGAACACGTTCTGGGTCAGCGCGCCGGAGCGGACGCCCAGGTAGTTGATTCCGGACAGCAGGACGATCGCGCCGATCGCGAGCGGGAGCGTCAGGCGTGCGGGAAGCCCGAACAGCGCCAGCGTGTAATCCGCGAACATGACCGCCACCGCGGCAATGGCGCCGGTCGCGATGACCAGCAGCAGGGCCCAGCCGTAGAGAAAGGCCGGGAGCGGGCCCCAGGTCTCCCGGAGGTAGACGTAGCCGCCCCCGGCGCGCGGCCGGCGCGCGCCGAGCTCGCCGAAACAGAGTGCGCCGGCCAGCGCCACCGCTCCGCCGACCACCCACACCGCAAGGGTGACGTCCGCGCTCCCGGCGCGCTCCGCCACCGCGGCCGGGGTGCGGAAGATCCCGCCCCCGATGATGCCGCCGACCACCGCCATGGTGCCGGAGAAGAGGCCGAGGCGACGGGCGTACCCGCTCATGGAACCGCCCACCGGCCGGGGGCTAGAATCGCGTGCACGCGGTGACGCGCTCCCGCAGGACGGCCTCCTGCCCGAACCTCCGCTTGTACTCGGCGGCCAGCTCGTCCACGGCGCGGCGGCTCCCCACGTCGTCCGGGTGAAACAGCGTGAGCACCTCCGCGCGCTCCCGCTCCACCGCGCCGCCGCGCCCGCGCCACTGGCCACGGGCATCCACCACGGTGAGCCCCTCCGGAAACCGGGGCGTCACCACCGAATCGAGATAGTCCAGCCACTCGGCGTCGCTCACCACGCCTCCGTCCGGGCGGTTGCGGCCGAAATAGATCACGTCGCGCACCAGCGCCGAGTCGCCCGGCTCGCAGCGGATGGCGGGCGTCCCCGGTGCCGCGGCTGGCGCGGGGGGCGGTGCGGGCGCCGGGTTGGGCGCGGCGCAGCCGGCGGCCCCGGCCAACGCGAGTGCCCGGGTCAGCCGGCTGGTGGAGCAGGCGCGGTACACGGGCTTCATCCTCTCTGGCCGGTGCGGCCGGGCAAGGTGGGATCTGGGCGCATGACGATACCATGCTGCGCTCGAGTCACCCTGAGCGACGCGAAGGGGGCATCCACGGGCTCATGGCTCCTTCGCTCCGCTCAGGATGACTCCACGTGAGGGTCCGCCAGCCACTCGAACCAAGCTGCGTGCGATAGCCAGGGTGCGCCAGCAGCGGCGCTCGCGACTCGCCGGGCAAATACCCACATGCCCGCCACATTTTATCCACCTGATCCACACGGCCACACCAGGTTAAATTTGTGATGTGGGAACCGTGATCTCACGCAGCTACGCGGTATTTGCGTGGTATTGTGCGCCATCCGGGCTTGACCTACCTTGGCCATCCGCTTCAGGGCTGAAGTATTGTCGAACGGCTGACGCGGGGCAGGCTGGCAGTGATGCTGGATGGTGAGCTCGATCGGTTCCGTAGTGCAGTCTCTGCACTCTCTTCTCTTCCATATCGCAAGCGGGGAGCTCCATGACTTCGTCCACCCCACGGGACGCGCTTTCGCTGTCGCCCAACGCCATCACCGTCCTCGAGAAGCGCTACCTGATCAAGGATGACGCCGGCAAGCCGTCGGAAGCGCCCGAGGACCTGTTCTGGCGGGTGGCGAAGACCATCGCGGAGGCCGACCGCCGCTACGGCGTGCCCGTGGGCAAGGTGGAGGAGGTGGCCCACGAGTTCTATGGCCTGATGGCGCGGCGCCAGTTCGTGCCCAACTCGCCGACCCTCATGAACGCCGGCCG
>DASSBA010000283.1:0-10052 GCA_035699205.1 Gemmatimonadales bacterium | reverse complement strand
GTGCTGGGGCCCCGAGCCTCAGTGACGGCCGGCAGGGCGGGTTCGAGCGGGATATCAGGGGAGAGGGCCGACGCAACCAAGGGCTCAGGCCTTCGTCGATCCTGGTGATCACCCCGGCTCGGGCAGGTGAAGCCAGTCGCGTGCTTCACCCACTCCGATCCAGCGCCTCGGAGTGCAGTGCGAACGGTCGGTCCGCGACCCGATCCGACTCGCAGCGCTCGAATGGACGAACCAGGTGGGATGGCCATCCCGGCCTGGGGATCGAAACCACGGCCCTACCGCGCCCTCCCGAGCGGCGGATCAGCCAACCGGTGGCAGGCAGGAGAAGAACGGCGGCAGTAATGCCCCGACCTTGGAATAGTCCATACGTGGGACGGCCGCCTAGCCACGACTAGGCGGCCGTTCCGTTTTGATTACCCTCCGCCGTTCGACGCCTCGCCGTTCACGCCCCAGTCGCTGCCCCCTCGGTATGCCCGCCGGCGATCCAGTTGCCAGATGGCCCGGGCGCTGACGAGCGCGTCCCCCGCGAAATTGTCGGAGTCGCCCAGCGCGGCGGCCATGCTGGCGGTCTTGGCGCTCGCGTTGTCGGCGAAGTGGAGCACCTCGGCCTCCAGCGTCATCGGCGGCACCGCGGCCCCGAACTCGAGCTTGCCATGGTGCGAAGCGATGAGATGATGGAGGATGGTGAGCTCGCGGTCGGTGCACGGGGCGGGATCCTCCAGGCCGATGCGACGATCCAGCATGAGGATGCCAAGCGTCACATGGCCGAGCAGCGCGCCGCATTCGGTGGTCGCGAACGCGCCCTCCCACCGGTACGACTCCAGCTTGCCGATGTCGTGAAGCAACGCGCCGGCCAGCACCAGCTCCGGGTCAGCGCGGCAGACCTTGGCGATGGCCCTCCCGATGGCCGCCACCTCGCAGGTGTGCCTGAGCAGGCCGCCAAGCTCGGCGTGGTGTCCCGTGGTGCTGGCGGGACATTCCTGATAGCGGCGGCGGAACTCCTCGTCGACGTAGAACAGGTCGAGCGTCCGCCGGAGCCGCGGCCGGTGGACCTCGCCGCGCCAGCGGTCGAGCCTGTCCCAATAGGGTGCCACGTCGCCAATCGACGGAAGGAGCTGACGCCAGTCGATCGTGCCGCGCGGCAGGACCCGGATGGAGCTGACCTTGAGCTGGCGCCGGCCGTTGTAGTGCCCGACTTCGCCGATGACCTGCGCCACGTCTCCCCGCGCGATGCCGGCGATACGCGGCTGGTCCTCCGCCCAGAACGGCGCGGTGGGAAGCTGGCCGTGACAGTTGCCCAGCGTGAGCGTGGTGAACCCGCCCCGGGCGGAGTCCCGCTGCTCGACCTCGAGCACGAGCAGCGGGTCCTGCACGCGATCGCCCACGGCCAGCAGTTTCAGATCGGGGGGTGGCATCGCTGACTCGGCGGTTGGATTGTGCACAAGATAGGTCCGTCTGTCTCTCGCCGGAACTCGGTTATAGCTTGGAGCCATGACCCTGATGCACCTGCTCGTGCTCGAGCGTGACCCCGAGCAGCGCGAAGCACTGCTGGGGCTGCTGCGCGCGGGGGGGCATCACGCCGTGGCGGCACCGGACGCGGCCGCGGCCGCCGCGGCGATCGGCCTGCCGGGGTTCGATGCGCTGCTGCTCGACCTCGGCCTCCCCGACCTGGACACGACCCGGCTCCGCGAAGCGCTGGTGCCCGCCGAGGCGGCCGCGCCGGATTCGCTCGAGGCGGCGGAGCGGCGCCACATTGCGCTGGCGCTGCGCCATACGGGTGGCAACAAGCGGCAGGCGGCGCTGCTGCTGGGCATCTCCCGTTCGACGCTGCTTCACAAGGTGCGCAAGTACGGTCTGGCAGCGGCCCGCCTGGGCCTGATCGCGATGCTGACGCTCGGCTGGTCCGGCCTCGCGGCCGGCCAGGCGGGGCCGCCGGCGATTCCCCTGCCGCCCGGGAGAGTGTCGGCGGGCACGCTCTCGTTCGACGGGCATGGAACTCCGGGCGACTTCGTGGGGCGGACCAGCACGGTGACCGGCGAGATGACCGGCGGCAACGGCCTGGCCGCGGTGCGTGGCTGGGTGCAAGCCCCGGTACGGAGCCTGGTCACGGGGAACGACCGGCGAGATCGGGACCTCGTCAAATCCATGGAGCCGGACAAGTATCCGACGCTCCGGTTCGAACTGCGCGGGGTGAAGGCCGGATCGGGCACCGCCGACAGCGTGCCGGTGATGCTGCAAGGTGTGCTGGCGATTCATGGGGTGAGCCGGGACGTCTCGCTGCCGGGGTACGTACGCCGCGAGGGCGACCACCTTCGGGTACGGACCGACTTTCCGCTCAATCTCAAGGACTACCGGATCGGCGGATTGTCCAAGGCGCTCGGGCTGCTCAAGATGGACGAGCACATCGAGGTGCACGTGGACCTGAGCTTTGCCCCGACGCCCTGAGCACGCGACCCCCCATCGAAGGTGCCGTCAACCTCCGAACCAGCCGAGGGGCCGCGCGCTCACGGCACGATGCGAATGCGGCCCAGGCGGGAAACGACGACTGTGCGCTCCGCCGCGCCGCGGCTGAGACGGAACGACGCGTTGCTCAGGCCCATGCTCAGGCCGACCGGCGAGAAGGTGATGCGCCGCTGCGGGCCATCGAGCACGACCTGGCCGGCCGAGGGGCCGGGGGCGTGCCAGAGGTCGGCGGTAGCGCCACGGGGGCGGATGGCGAGGTCGTTGGCGTCGACGGTGAGCTCCACGACCTGGCTCCGCAGCACCGCAGCTATGCGCGCACGCCGATGCGCCGCGATGATCTCGTGGGCGGCGCGATCCACGGCCAGGCTGTCTGCCAGGCTGCCTGCGTGGGGCAGGGCGATGCCCAGGAGGAGGCCCATGACGACCAGGACGAGGGCGAGCTCGAGGAGCGTGGTGCCGCGTTGCATGGGTGCAGGTTATGGCCGTTCGCCCGCTGGATCGGCACCAATTTTCTGCCACCGGCTGCCGGAAATTGCGCGCCCTTGCCTGCGGGCGGCCGGCACGCGATACTAGCTCCTACCCCTAACCCTGCTCACGGAAGGACGCGCCCTGTTCACGCCGCAGCAGCTCTTCGGTGAGGCCGAGCCGTCGGCGGATGTCCTGACGCACGCTCCCTTTCTGGAGCGCGCCAAGGCGGAGCACCAGCGCGAGCGGGACGTTTCCGCACGGCTGGCGCTCGGCGCCTATCTCGTCTCCCGACTGGTGGACCGGCTGCTCACCAAGGGTGACGACGTCGAGGCGCAGGAGGGCCTTCTGTGGCAGCTCGACGCCGTTCGCCGCCACCTGCGCGAGTTGCCGACCGACTCGCCCGAGAGCGCCCATCTGCACGGCGTCACCGACGCCGTCATCGTGGGCTCGCGGCCGTTTGCCGGGCTGCGCCTGAGCCTGATGGCCTACGCGTATTTTCTCGAGCACGAGGGCCGGCTCGAGGAGGCGCTCGAGATACTGAGCCTGGGGGTGCGCACCCACGGTGGTGAAGTGCCCCCGGGCGATTTCGCCGCGGCCGCGCTGTTCACCGGGCGGCTCAACCGTCTCCTCGCGCGCTGGACCGAGGCTACCAACGCGTACCTGGCGGCCGAAGCCGCGGCCGAGCGTGAGGGCGACCGCGTGGTTGCCCTCCGCGCGAGGCTTGGGCGCAGCGGCGTGCTGCGCGGCCAGGGCAATCTGCCGCTCGCGCGGACCACCGTCGAGGGGATCATCGAGGCGGCCGCGGCCGCGGGGCTGCGGGACGTCCAGGCCATGGCCCTCACCGACCTCGGCGCCGTACACGCGCTGGAAGGCTGCCGGGTCGAGGCGTTGGAGGCCAACTACAGGGCGTTCCTCCTCACCGAGGACGAGCTGCAGCGCATGCGGGTCCTGGGCGACCTGGGCATCGGGCTCAGGGAGATCGGAGCGATTGACTCGGCGCGAGTAGCGTTCGAGATCGTGGTCGCCGCGCATACCAGCTTTCTGGTGCATACGAACGCGCTGCTCGAGCTGATGGAGCTCGAGTCAAACGCGCGCAACCGGATCGCGTTCGAGCGCCGGCGCGCTGCGGCGGAAAAGGTGCGGGACCGCATGCCACCCAGCATGCTGGTGGACCTGCACTACAAGGCCGGCGTGGGGCTGGCGCGGTTCGGGCAGTTCAGTCGAGCACGCCAACTGCTCGTTACGGGTATGGAGCTCGCCGAGACCCACCACCTCAATGCCTGGTATTTCCGCCTCGACACGGTGCTGGCAGATTTGACGGACTGCGAGCTTCCGGAGCCCGGGCCCGCATGGACACCCGAACCGGAGGCACTCCCGGCGGTCCAAGAGGTAGCTGTCGGGCTCCGCGAATACGCTGCATCGGCCACCTAGTTGTTGGAGCCCTGGTTCTCGAAGGCAGGGGCGGGCTGGTCCGACGGCCCGGTGGCGTCGCCGCGGGTGCAGGCGGTGGTAGCGGCGGCCAGGGTCAGCGAGGCGATCACGAGCCACTTCGTCGTCGCGCGGGGCATGGGTGTTCCCTTTCGATTGGCGGTGTTGTGTCAGGGATGGGACAATCTGGGGAGGACCCTCCGGCTGGTTTAGGCCTTTTTTGCGACAAATAGGGGCCGTTTTGCGACATCTGCTTCTCGCTGCCGTGCCCACCGAGCGTCTGTTCCGGCTGCGCTCCCTCGACCCCGACCGGTTCGTCTGGGAAGCGGTGAGCACGTGGCCCGAAGCCGTGGAGGCCATCCGGGCCAAGCCGGTGCAGATGGCGGTGGTCGATCCACTGCTCGGGGGGAGCGTCCCCCGGACGCATGGCATCGGGCGCCTGCGGCAGTTCTTCCCGTCGCTCCCGCTTCTGGTCTATACCGAGCTGGCCCCGGCCACGGCGGGGGCGCTGCTGGAGCTCGGCCGGACCGGAATCCGCCGGGTCGTGGTGCACCGGTTCGAGGATGCGCCGGGCGCGCTGCGCACCGCCCTGCTGGCCGAGCTCGAACAGAGCGCCTCCCAGCAGGTCATTCAGGGGCTGAGTCCCCTCCTCCACGAGCTGCCCGCCACGTTGCAGCTGGCGCTCGAGCAGATGCTCCACGCGCCCGGGGACGGTCCGACCGTCACGGCCCTGGCCGAACGGGCGCGGCTCACGCGCCGGACCTGCGAGCGCTGGTTCACCAAGGTGGGGCTCCCGTCGCCGCGTGTGGTCATGGTGCTGACGCGGCTGCTGTACGCCCATCGGCTCCTGCTGGACCCCGGATATACCGTGGAGGACGTGGCCATCAAGCTCGGCTACAGCAAGACCAAGACGCTGCAGATGCACCTCCGGGCGGCCTTCGGGTTCACGGCGGGGGAGCTGCGGGTGTCGCTCTCCACCGACGACGCGCTGGCGGTGGTCACCAGCCGATATCTGACACCACTTCGCCGGGCCGCCGCGTCGTGACGCCGAGAGTCCTCATCGTGGACGACGAGCCGTCGCTCCGCCGCGCGCTCGACCGGGCGCTTCGCGGCGTCGGCTGCGAGGTGGTCACGGCGGGAGACGCGCATCTCGCCTATCAGGTGCTGCACGAGACCGACGTCGATCTCGTGCTCCTCGATCTCCACCTGCCGCAGATGGCCGGCGACACGTTCTTCCTGGCGCTCACCCGCCGTTGGCCGCGGCTGGCCGAGCGCATCATCCTGATGACGGGCGACTGCTTCCCCGAGACGGGGCACTGGCCGGCCGAGCTGCGCAGTTGCCCGCTGCTGCTCAAGCCGTTCACGATCGACGTGCTCCGGCGAGCCGTCCTCGACATGCTGGAGGGGCCCGAGGACCGGCGCGCCGGCAGCGGTCTGGCATGACCGTCGGGCTGTCGGTCGCCGCTCCACCGGACCCGCTGGCGACGCTCCGCGAGTACAGCGCGCTGGCCCCGTGGGGGCTCCGCGACCTTGCCGCGCTGGCCGCCGGCGTGCTCGACGCCTCGGGCGTGGTGCCGGTGAACGCGGCCGCGCGGGCGCGCCCCAGTGAGCGCACCATCCGGTTCTACGTCGCCCGGGGGCTCGTGAGCCCGCCCGACGGCCGCGGCACCGCGGCCGTGTACTCCTATCGCCATCTGCTCCAGGTCCTCGCGATCAAGCTGCGCCAGATGGAAGGCGCTACGCTGGAGACGATGACCCGTGAGTTCGCCGGCCTCACCGGCGACCTGATCGAGCGCCGCGTCGCCGGGGTGCTCGGGCCGGCGCTGCCGCGGCCCGAGCGGCTGGCGCTGCTGCAGGCGCCGGGGACCGGGCGCGGCCGGGTGGGACGCGCGGTGCTCGGCTGGCTCGCGCCGGTCGAGGGGGCTGCCGGCGCGGCGTCCTCCTGCCGGCGCATTCCGGTCGCGCCGGGGATCGAGCTGCTGGTCGACGAGCAGCATCCGGTCCTCCGGCTCAACGGCGACATCGCCGTCATCACGGAGGCCTTCCGCCAGGCGCTCGCCGGACTGGTGGCGCCCTAACTTCCCGCCGCAAGGACCGCTCATGGCCGCCGCGCTCGTCCTCCTGATTCTCCTCGCCGCCATCGCGCTCTGGATCATCGGGGCCTACAACGGCCTGATCGGGCTGAAGAACCAGGTGACCAATGCCTGGAAGCAGATCGACGTCCAGCTCAAGCGCCGCCACGACCTGATCCCCAACCTGGTCAATACCGTCAAGGGCGCCATGGAGTTCGAGCGGTCCACGCTCGAGGCCGTCATCAGCGCCCGGAACAAGGCGGTGAGCGCCACGGGTGTCCGACAGACGGCGCAGGCGGAGGGCGAGCTGACCCAGGCGCTGGGCCGGCTGTTCGCGCTGACCGAGGCGTACCCCGATCTCAAGGCCACGGGCAACGTGGCGCAGCTGCAGGAGGAGCTGACGAGCACCGAAAACCGGATCGGGTTTGCCCGGCAGCTCTATAATGACGTGGCCACCCAGTATAACACCCGGCAGGCGACCTTCCCGACGATGCTGGTGGCCGGGCTCGCCAAGGCGTCGCCCGCCGAGCTCTGGCAGATCACGGACGAGACGGAGCGCGCGGTGCCGGCGGTCGACCTGTCGTCCGACAAACGGACGCCGTGAGCGACGACGCCAACCTCTTCGCGCAGCAGGAGTCCAACCGCCGCCGCTCCACCTGGCTGGTCATCGGCTTCATCGTCTTCTTCGCCTGGGTCGGGTTCGGCGGCGATCTCGCCTTCGGGCTCCTCACCGCCGATGCGCCGCCCGGCGCGTATCACCATGTCTTCCCCCTCATCGGCCTCTTCACCACCCTGGTCGCGGCCGGCATCTGCTGGTATTCCTGGCGCCATGGCGCCGAGCGGGTGCTCTGGTCCACCGGCGCGTGGGAGATCATCGAGCCGACGACGCCCGAGCAGCGGCAGCTGGTCAACGTCGTCGAGGAGATGGCGATCGCCTCGGGGCTGCCGAAGCCGCGCATCTGGATCGTTCCCGACGAGGACCCGAACGCGTTTGCCACGGGGCGCGACGCGGCGACAGCCAGCATCGCCGTGACCGAGGGGCTGCTGCGGGCGTTGTCGCGGGACGAGCTGCAGGGCGTCGTCGCCCACGAGATGGCGCACGTGCGGAACCTCGACGTGCGGCTGATGACGCTGCTCGCGGGCATGGTCGGCGCCATCGCGCTCATGTCGGACGGCATGGGACGGATGCTCCGGGGCACCCGGAACGTCGGCGGCAGCGGCGGCAGCCGGGGGCGGGGCAGGGGCGCCAACCCGCTCGCGCTGGTGATCCTCGGACTCTGGCTGCTCACCCTGGTGGTGGCCCCGGTGGTCTCCCGGATCCTGGCCATGGCCGTGAGCCGGAAGCGCGAGTACCTGGCCGACGCCACCGGCGCGCAGCTCACCCGCAACCCGATGGCGCTCGCCTCCGCGCTCGAGAAGCTCGCGGCCGCCGCCTCGCCCACGCGGGCCGTGACGCGAGGGGCGGCCCATCTCTGCATCGTGGATCCGGCGCCGGGCGTGCTCGCCTCGCGCCAGGGATTCTTCGCCGAGGTGCTTGCCACGCACCCGCCGGTCCGCCAACGGATCATCCGGCTGGAAGGAATGGCCTACCAGCAGGCCAAACGGCTGGGCGAGCCGGTCGCGCAGGTGCCGCCGGCCTGACCCCCGCGGCCGCCCGGCCGGTATGGGTCAGAGCGGCGCGTCGTCCAGGAAGACGAGGGCCTGACGCTGCAACACCACGGCTTCGAGCGCGGCGTGGATCGCCGGGTCGATGGCCGTGCCCACCAGATCGCGCATCCGCTTCACCGCCTCTTCGGGTCGCATTGTTTCCTGGTACGAACGGGAAGTGGTGAGGGCGTCGTAGACCTCGACCGCGCCGATGATCCGGGCGCCCAGGGGGATCGCCTCACCGGCCAGCCGGTCGGGGTATCCGAAACCGTCCCAGCGCTCGTGATGGCTCCGGACGTAGCTGACCACGTGCCGGAGATGGACCAGCGGGGCGAGGATCTGGCAGCCCACCAGCACGTGCTGCTTCACGTGCTCGTACTCTTCGTCGGAGAGCGGGCCCTGCTTGTTCAGGATCTCGTCGCGGATGCCGATCTTGCCGATGTCGTGGAGGCGGCCCGCGGTGCGGATCCCCTCGACCTCCCCGTCGGGCCGCCCCAGATGCGCCGCCACGCTGGCGGAGAGATCGGCGATGCGGGCCGAGTGCCCGCGGAGGTAGGGGTCCTTGGCCTCGAGCGCGTTGACCAGCGCCTCCAGGGTGGCCACCGAGATCCGCTGGTGGGTCGCCGCGACCTCGGCCTCGAGCCGCCGGTCGATCTGCCGTCGCTCCAGCAGCCCCTGCCGTCTCTCGAGCGCCCGCGCGAGGGCCCGGCCGAGGTGGGCGAGATCGATCGGCTTGATCAGGTAGTCGAGCGCGCCGCGCTGCATGCAGAGCGCGGCGGCGGTGGCGTCGTTCACGGCCGTCAGCATCAGCAGGGCGACAGCCGGCTCCAGTTCCATCACCTGCGGGACGAGGTCGATGCCGCTGGTGCCGGGGAGGTTCACGTCGAGCAGCATGCCCGAGATCTTCCGCCGCTCGAGGATGCCCAGCGCCTCCTCCCCGGAGGCCGCGGTGGCGACCTCGTATCCCTGCCGAGCCAGGTACCTGCGGAGGGCGCTGCGGATTGCCTCCTCGTCGTCCACGACCAGGAGGGTTACGGGGGCATCCGGGTGGGGCACGCGGGCTCCTCCGCCGGCTCAGGCGAAGCGGAACGGCGATGTCCTCAGGGTCCCGGCAAGGTAGGAGGCAGCGGAGGAGGGGTCAATCACCCGACGAAGTCCACCGTCACCCGTTCCGGAATCAGCCCGGCCGCGTGGCCCCGGTCGAGCAGCAGCTGCACCGCACGGCGGCCACGGGGGCCGTAGTCCACCGTCCACTCGTTCACGTACATGCCGACGAACGTGTCGGTGCGCTCGTCTCCGATGCCCCGATTGAACTGCTTGGCATGAGCGAGTGCCGGCGCGCGGTGCTCGAGCGCATAGACGATGCTGGCCCGGAGGTCGCGGGCGATCTGGTCGATGACCGTCGGCCCGAGGTCCCGGCGGACGACGTTCCCGCCGAGCGGCAGGGGTAATCCCGTATCCTCGAGCCACCAGGCGCCCAGGTCGGTCCAGAGGTGCAGACCCGTGTCGGCGTAGGTGAGCTGGCCCTCGTGGATCAGGAGCCCGACGTCCACCTCGCCCCGGTGCACGGCGTCCTCGATCCGGTCGAACGGGATCACGACCTCGACGAGGTCGGGCTGGTAGAGCTTGAGCGCGAGGAACGCGGTGGTGAGGGTACCGGGAACGCCCACCCTGAGGCCCTGGAGCGCGGCGCGCGGATCGCCGGGCCGGGGACGGAGCGAGACCAGCCGGGGCCCGTAGCCGTCGCCCATCGACGAGCCCGAGCCGAGCAGGGCGTAGTCGCGCCAGAGGTAGGCGTAGGCGTGGATCGAGACCGCCGTCACCTCGAGCTCCGCCCGGCGGGCGCGCTGGTTGAGCGACTCGATGTCGGACAGCTCATGAACGTAGCGCAGCTCGCCGGTGTCGAGCTTGCCCTCGGCGAGCGCGTAGAACATGAACGCGTCGTCGGAGTCGGGGCTGTGGGCGACGCGGATG
>DASSBA010000282.1:0-25122 GCA_035699205.1 Gemmatimonadales bacterium | reverse complement strand
CCGCGCTTGGCGTCGCGCTCGATGTCGTCGGCCGTGAGCGCGAGGGCCAGCCGGTCGGGGTAGCGCGCGATCATCCGCCGGGCAATATCGAACTCCTCGAGCTGCACCCGCGCGTACCCGCTGTCCTTCATCTCCCCGTCCACGTAGATGGACCAGAACTGCGCCCCGATCTGACCCTGCTTCATACGCTCGAGGTCGGTGTGGCCGGGCGTCCGCGTGCGCAGATCGTACGCGGCCACGTCGCGGGGCGCGACCCTGGCGGTGCGGATCTCCCACGGGAGATCGTTGTGACCGTCAATGAGCGGGGTGGACCGGAGCAGCGCGCGCGCGTGCTCGAGCGCGGCGTCGGGCGCCTGCGCCGTGGCGGGAGCGGCCATGAGGATCGAGAGGGTGACGAGTGGAAGGGGAAGGAGGCAGCGGCGGAAGGGTCGCGGGATCACAGGTCACCGTCGGGTTGTGCCTGGCGCGCGCCCGGCCCGCCGAGCTGCACCAGCTCCGGCCGGACGATGAACTCGGGGCAGATGGTGCGGTCGTACTCGTAGGGGCCGCCGGTCTCGGCGTCGGTCCAGGGAAAGCCGCGGCAGACCGCCGGATAGTACGGCTGCGAGTGTATGGTGCACACGTTTTCCTTGAGGAACACACAGCGGCGGCCGCGCACGCGCGTACGCCACTCGCCCCAGCGCGTCCGGTACACCACCCCGGCGCCGTGCACGCGCGTGATGGCGGCGGCCTCGTCGTCGCTCAGGGTCACGCCATAGGCGCAGCAGGACGAGAGGTAAGGACAGGGGTAGCACGGAAGCGACGGGAAGTCGTGCATGCGGCAAAGCTAGCGGCGCGAGGGAATCCGCGGGAGGTCTCGCGCCGACGGCCGGCCCTCGGCCGCGTGCCGACTTGCCATGTGCCGGGAGGAAGACATGTTCCACCCACCATGTCCAACGCACACGACCGGCGCGGCATCCGCGCGCTCGCGGGCTGCGCCCCGCTCCTGGCGGGACTCCTGCTCCCCCGACCGGGCAGCGCCCAGACCCGGCCGTCCGCGCCCGTCGATCCCGCGGCAACGCTAGAGGCGGGCCGGCCGCTCCCCGGCCCGGTGTACGAGATCCCGGAGTTCACCCGCGCGGTCGCGCGCGGCACGCGCACGCGCGACGGCCGGCCGGGCCAGGCCAACTGGGTGCAGCACGCACGGTATCGCATCGACGCGTGGCTGGACCCCGCCGCGCATCGGGTGTCCGGCCAGGAGCACGTCGTCTACCTGAACAACTCGCCGGACACGCTGCGCCGGCTGGCGGTGCACCTCAGGCAGAACGCGTTCGCAGCGGGAAACCCCCGGCGCCAGCCGGCGCCGATCACGGGCGGCATGACGCTGGACCGCGTGGCGGTGGGCGGACGGGTGCTCCGGCCGCCGGAGGCCGGCGTTGCGGCCGTGCCGATCACGGATCTGGCGAAGGGGGCCGGGCCGCCGGCCGGCGATTATCTCGTGGACGGCACGGTGGCCTGGATTCCGCTGGGCACGCCGCTCCTGCCGCACGACAGCGTGGCGCTGGACTTTGCGTGGTCGTACACGCCCCCGCCGTCGCCGTCGGACGGGCGCCAGGGCCGCGAGGGAAGCGTCTACTTCATGGGGTACTGGTATCCGGAGGTGGCGGTCTACGACGACGTGAATGGCTGGGTGGCCGACCCGTATCTGCTCGAGGCCGAGTTCTACATGGATCCCGCCGACTACGACGTGCGCCTCACCGTGCCCCACGGCTGGTCCGTCGGCGCCACGGGGCGCCTCGTCAATGCGACCGAAGTGCTCTCGGCGGGCGCGCGCGCGCGACTGGCCGAGGCGCGACGCGCCGGCACGATCGTGCACGTGGTGGTGCCCGGCGCCGGTGGGAACGCCGCCTTCGCGGGCACCGGTGCGGCCGCCACCTGGCACTTCGTCGCGGCCGGCGTTCGCGACTTCGCCTGGGGCGCGAGCGACCAGTACGTGTGGGACGCGACGCGCGCGCTGGTCGGCGACTCCGGGACGGCGCGCGACACGGTCGACATCAACAGCTTCTACCGCCGCTCGGGGCCGGCGGCCGCGTGGAGCATGGGCGCCGCCCGGTTCACCCGCGACGCCATCGAGCAGATGTCCCGCTATCTCTGGCCCTACCCCTGGCCCACCATGACGTCGATGGAGGGAGTGCTGAACAGCGGCGGGATGGAGTACCCCATGATGACCGTGATGCAGCCGTTCACCGATACGCTCTCGCTCGCCGGCGACCTGATGCACGAGACCGGGCACATGTGGTTCCCGATGCAGGTGGGCTCGAACGAGACGCGCTACCCGTGGATGGACGAGGGCTTCACCCAGTTCGACGTCGCGCAGGCGATGCGCGTCCTGTATGGCGAGCCCCGCGCCGGGGGCCGCCCGACCGACTCCGAGCCGGGCCAGCGGGAGCTGTATCTCAAGGCCGCCGGCGCCGGGCACGACCTGCCGCTCATGTGGCCCGGCGACCTGTATCCGGGCGGGCTCTACTTCATCATGTTCTACGACAAGACTGCCCAGGCGCTGGCCGCGCTGCGGGCCATCATGGGCGAGGAGCGCTTCCACGAGGGCTTCCGGGAGTACGGCCGCCGCTGGATCGGGCGGCACCCCTACCCGGCGGACTTCTTCAACACCATGGCCGCCGTGGCGGGACGCGACCTGGGCTGGTTCTGGGGCACGTGGTTCTACCAGCCGTGGCCGCTGGACCAGGCCATCGGCGCGGTCATCTCGTCCGGCGACTCGACCACGATCACCATCGAGGACCGCGGGCTGGCACCCATGCCGGTGCGGCTGACGGTCACCCGCGCGGACGGCACCATCCAGCGGATCGAGCTGCCAGTGGGCGTGTGGCTGACCGGCGCGCGCAAGACCACCGTGCGAGTGCCGGCGCGGCCCTCGGTGAGCCGGCTCGAGATCGACCCGGAGGGCGCGTTCCCGGACATCGATCGGAGCAATCAGGCGTGGAGCGGGGGGAGCTGATGCGCGGGCTGCTGGCGCTCAAAGGCTCTGCACCAGCGCCATGATGTTCCCCTCGGTGTCCTTGAACCACGCCGCCTTGGCGCCGCCGGCGGTCGCGATGCCGTCTCGCGTCTTCATGCCCGGGGCGTCGTACTCCTCGAAGGTAACGCCCCTGGCCTTCAGCTCGGCCACCTCGCGCTCGACGTCGTCGACCTGCCAGAACGCCTGACTCGCCCTGGAGGTGCCGGCGTTGGCCGTCGGGTACAAGAAGCACGCGGTGTGATCCGCGAACTCGTAGACAACGCCGCCCGCCGTCTCCTCCTTGGGGTCGAACCCCAGCGTCTGTTCGTAGAACCGCCGTGCCCGGGCAACGTCCCGGGCCGGGATGTACGCGTACATCGGGGATCTCTGCAGCATCGATACCTCCTCGCACCGCCTCACCCCGGGACCGCCATCGCTCGGGCCGGGCGGCGGCAGCTGGGCATCGAGCGGTGTAGGTGGCGGGCGCGATACATATCGGTCCGGTACCCTCGCGACAGTGATCAGCGTCACCGCCGGACGAGCACGCTCACGATCTCGTGCGGTCCCGCGTGAAACGGGACGGCGCGTCCGCCCGCCTCCAGCGCCAGCTCCTCGAGCACGGACTCGTCCGCCCGCACGCGGACGGCCTCGGCGGCGGAACGGCCCAGGCGCCAGCGCCCCGCCGTCGCTGCCGGCCGCGCGTTGTAGCAACGGAGAACCAACCCGTCGCCCTCCTCGGCAGGTTTCATGGACGAGAACACGAGCCCGCCGCCCTCGAGCCGGACATCCGGCTCGGCCGGTCGAAGCGGCGTAGCCTGGCGAAGCCAGACCGCCTGGGGCGGCAGGAAGACATCCTCCCACAATTCGGGAAGTACGGTGCCCGCGGCGAGATCGGCGGCCGTGACCGGAGCGATCGCGAGCTGCAGCCGGTCGCGGCCCTGGCACTGCGCTTCCGGTGTGGGCGTGGGCCAGCCGGCGTGACCGGGACGGGTCGGAAGGTCGCCGCGCGAGAGCTCCCCGACGGCGCGAAGCACGGTCAGTCGCAGGTCGCCCGGGGGGGTGAGCTCGTACTCGAAGAACCCGGGCGCCAGGAGCGCGAGTCCGCGGCTCCGCTCCGCGACGGCGACGAAGCGCTGGGCAGGTGCCGTGGTCGCGGGGGACTCGAGGGCACGATCGCCGCCGCCCGGCGCGCCGGCCGGCCGCGCCACCGGGCCGAACGGACCGCCGGCCACGCCCGGTGCCTCCGTCACGCCGGTCGGGAGGCGGAGCACCAGGCGATGATCGGTGGCGCGGTTGTCGTACTCCAGCGTGCAGCGGAGCGCCGGACTGGCGGCGTGCATCGTGAGCACGAACCTGACCTCGACGCGCCCCCGGGCGCAGGCAACGGCGCCCGTGACTTCCAGCGCGCCCACCAGCGGCCCCCGTGCAAGGACCCGTACCCGCACGGGGCCGCGCATCCGCCGCACCCGGTCGCGCGGAGGCCGCGCGACGGTGTAGGTGTCGCCCACGTCGCCCGAGGACTCCAGGCGGAGGAGCGCGGGATACAATAGCCGGGTGCGGAGGTCGGACAGCGTCACGCTGCCGTCACGCCCGACCAGGATGGCGATGAGGCCGTTGTCGAGGCTGCGTGCGCCGGCCCGCACGCCATTCTCCCCACCGGGGCGCGAGTCTCTGGCCGGCTCCAGCACTGCAAGGCCGAACCCGCCGAGGGCGGGAGCGCGGAACGCCACCCGCCGCACCTCCACCTCGTCCTGGTCGGGATAATGCCGCGCCGCATCGAGCCGCTCGTACGCGGCTGCCCGGCCGAGGGGCTGAAGCGGCAGCCGGCCTTCCCGCCCTGCGAGCGAGACGGGGCGGGCGCCCTGCCCCACCCGCGCGAGGCGGGTGCCGGGCGGGCCGACGAGCACGTCGCGGCGGAACCAGGTGAGGTCGGCCACGATGACCATACCGGCGCGGGGTCGCGGGACGGGGTTCCACAGGACGAGGCGGGGCGCCGTGTGCTCGGGATGATCCCGCGCGAGGTCGGGGTCGTTGGCGACGAGCGCGTCGAGGCTGGCCCGCGCCACCTCCCGCGCCACCTGCTCCGCGTCCTCGAGCCGGGCGGCGACCCGCCGCGCTACCGCGTCCGAGGTGCAGCCCGAGATCGAGTCGTGGAACTGCGAGCGCACGAGCATGCGCCACGCATCCCGCAGCACCGGACGATGGTCGCCCCGGCCCGCGGCAAGGGTCAGCGCCGCGAGCGGCTCGGCGATCCGCTCGAGCCAGAGCTCCGCACCGCCGTGGCGGCGCTTGAGCGGCGCCCGGGTGGCGTGGACGCCCTGCAGGGTCCAGGTGTAGCCGTGCCCGCGCAGCTCGCCCCGGAGCTCGGGCAGCAGGCCGGCTTCGGCCGCCGCGGCGCGGAAGAATTCGTCGAACCGCGAGACCCGGACGTCGGCTTCCGGCTCGAGCCGCGCAATCAGCTCGCGCACCCGCGCGACCGCCGGCGCGGCCGCGTGGTGGTCGGCGCCGATGGGCACGGCGATGTGGGAGGTGGCGGCGCGGCGGGTGAGCGCGGGCCGAAGACGGGCCCACGCCTCCGTCAGGCGTCGCGGATCGTCCACCAGGCCGGAGCCCGCCTCGTAGCCGTCGGGCGAGAGGTGATGCAGCAGGACCGACCGGCCGTCGGCTGCGTGCCAGCGGTAGAGGTCGCCGTGCTGCTCCGGCTCGCCGCCGAGGCCGCGCCAGACCACGCCGAAGGGGATGCCGAACTCCGCGGCCAGTGCCGGCCATGCGGCCGGGTGGCCGAACGCGTCCGGCGAGTAGAGCACGTCGCTCCCCCCGCCGAGCCGACGCGCGTCGGCTGTGCCGAGCAGGAGATTCCTGAGCAGCGACTCGCCCGAGGGAACGAACTCGTCGGCCAGCACGTACCAGGGGCCCGCCTGCAGGCGTCCCTCCCGGACCTGGGCGGCGACGCGGCCGAGCCGCTCGGGGCGGATGCGCAGGTAGTCTTCCAGCAGCACCGTCTGGCCATCCAGGAGAAAGCTCCGGAGCTCCGGAGACGCGTCGAGGCGCTCGAGCAGATCGTCAATGGCGGGAACGAGTCGCGCCGCGAACGCGGCCCGCGTGAGATACCACTCCCTGTCCCAGTGGGTGTGCGGGATGAGATGGAAGGTCAGGCCCGGCGCCACCCCGCCCCTCAGTAGTCCGAGGTGCGAAAGGCCCAGAAGGCGATCCGAAGCGCCACCAGCGCGAGCAGACCGTAGCCGAGCGCGTGCCAGTTGAGACCGGCCGCCCAGGCTCCGATGTCACCGGCGATGCCCCGGAACGAGCTGCTGGCGAGGAGGAGCGCGTATTCGACCATGGGCCTCTAATGTAACCGTCGGGTCGAGCGGCGGAACGCGTCCTGGTCCAGCCGGCCGGCGATCGAGGTCGCCGGGACCTCCATGGTTCCGTCGGGGGCCATACGAAGCTCGAGGACGTCCACGCCGGTGCCGAACCAGCGGGCGCTGGGCTCGAGATCGGACGGGTAAACGAAGCCCGGAAGCGCCGCGGCCGCGAGCGCCGCCTGCGAGCCGAGTCCGGATTCCGGCATCGTCCCGGCCCAGAGCTCCGCGCCGTACTCGCGCGCGATCCCCACCACCCGGCACACCTCGGTGAGCCCGCCCATCCGGTGCACCTTCACGTTCCAGACGCGGGGGCCGCCGAGCTCCGCGATCTGCCGGGCCCAGCGGGCGCCGTGCAGCGTCTCGTCCAGGCACACGGGCGTACGCAACGCGCGCGCGAGCGTCACGTGACCGACGAGCTCGTCCGGCGCGAGCGGCTGCTCGATATAGAGGAGCTCCGCCTGGTCGAGAGCGCGGAGGCTCGGCTCGTGCGCGGGCCACTCGTAGCCGCCGTTGGCGTCCACCGTGAGGGGGATGCCCGTGTCCCGCAATGCCTCGCGCGCCGCGCGCACGGGATCCACGTCCCACCCGGGGGCCACCTTGATCTTGACCCGGCGGTACCCCAGGCGGAGCGCCGCTTCGATCCAGTGCTGGAGCGTGCCGGGGGAGCGGTCGGGCGGGATCCCGAGCGCCACGCCGCAGGGGATGCGCCGGGCAGGCATGACACCGAGCTGGCCGGCGAGCAACGCGGCGACACCGGTTCCGCGGCGATGCGCCGCGAGGTCCCAGGCCGCGGTCTCGAGTGCCGCACGGGCGAACGGATTGCCGCGTACGCCGGCGCGAAGGATCGCGTCCACCTCTTCGGGACCCTGGACTTCGCGCCCGGCGAGGCGCGGGATGAGGACCTGCTCGAGCAGCAGCCGCGCGGAGCCGAGGGTCTCCTCCGAGTAGAACGGGAGCTCGAACGGCGGGGACTCGCCGTAGCCGAGGTGGCCCGCGTCGTCGTGGAGCACCACGACGAGCGAACGCCGGACGGTCATCGTGCCGCCGGAGATGATGAACGGCTCAGCGAGGGGGAGGGCCAGCTCGTGGAGCTCGATGTGGGTGAGGCGCATGGCTGTCAGGGGGCGATGGGCTTGTCCGCCGGGCAGCGGAGCTGTCATCCCGAGCGAAGCGAGGGATCTCGCTTCAGAATGGCTCGAGCGCGGCTGAGAAGATCCCTCGCTCCGCTCGGGATGACAATCCCGCTCGAGATGACAGTTCCGTTCGAGATGACAGTTCCGTTCGGGCCAACGGCCCGGCTGCGTCACGCCGTCTCGCCGTGGCCTTCGCGTCCCGGCGTTGCCGAGCCGCACAGATCCAGAAACCGCAGCTCCCCCCCGCGCCGGTGCAATACGCCAGCTGTCTCCAGCTCGAGCATTCCGGCCACCACGCCGTCCACGGGGTCGAACAGCAGCGCATGCAGCGCCCGCTCGGTGCGAGAACCCTGCGACGCCGGGTATTCCGAGAGCGGAAGCTGAAGGAAGGTGTGCAGCTCCACGCTTTCGCATCCGGCGCGGGCGTAGTCCAGCACCATCCGGCCGGAGCAGATGTTGCCGGTGCCGGTGAGCGGCGGACTTCGGGAGCCGGCCGGCGCGGCCTCCGCCCGTCTGGAGCGGAGCACGCGCAGGTTCCGGTCGCTCAGGTCCCAGCCGCCATATGCCACTCCCGCCGACGGGTCCCACAGCCGATTGAAGCACACCAGGGCGTCCGCACCGGCCGCCGCCTTCATCATCTCGCGCTGGAACGCGTCGTCGAACCTCGCGTTCATGAGCTTGACCGCGAGACGGATCGGCGTCGAGCCGGCGGCCGCGCGGATATGCTTCGGCACCTCGTGCAGCCAGCGCAGGATCCGCGCGCGCTCGTCGGCCAGCGGATCGCCCGCGAGCGTCGGCGAGAAGTCTTTTTCGACCGGAAGCTCGCCGCCGCCCCAGGCTTCGGCCAATCGCCCAGTAGTATACCGGTACTCGGACTCGCGGAAGGGCTCGTCCAGCCGCGGCAGGTGGTACTTCACCGACGGGACGGCCACCATCCCGCCGCTCCGGGTGAGGTCGGCGGCCGTGCGCACGAGCGCGAGATAGTCGTCGAACGGGCGGTCCCATCCCCTGCCCTTCCAGGTGACGGTCCAGCCCTCGCGCCCGTCGGCGGCGCGCCGCTGTTCGACCCGCATCCTCGACTCGTGAACCGCCCACGCCGCCATCGAGCGCGTGCCCGCCGCGTCCTCGGCGATCACCGTCTTGAGCACCACGAACGCGAGCCCCGCGGCGCGGTCGGTCTCGAGCTGGTCGGGGTTGAGCGAGAGCTGGCCGGAGCCCTTGCCGATCGGATGCGGCAGGACGTAGCCGAGGTAGCGAGCGGTCAGGTCGATGCCGTAGGCCTCGCGGATGTGCGCGGCCGCGTCACGCGGGAGCTCGCGGCCGAACCGCTCGAAGTCACGCGCCAGCCGAGCGTGCATCACGCACCGCGCGCTCGACCGCGGCGCGCTCCTCCGGCGGAAGGGGCGGGCCCCAGGGATCGTCGCATGCTTCGGCCGGCAGCGCGCCGTCCGCGGCGGCGGCCCAGAGCATCCGGCGGACGTAGCCCTCCATCGGCGGGATGAAGGTGGCCTCCGCCAGCCGGTCGCACAGGCCGGAGCGACGGTGGAACGCAGTCCAGTCACCCTCCGCGTACGCGCGGAGGAGCCCAGCCTGCAGGTCCGGGAGCGCCGCGCCCATACCGACGAGCGCACCCCGGGCGCCAGCCATCAGGGAGTAGCCGAGGAAGCGATCCTCGCCGGTGATGAGCAGCTTGTCGGGGTGCGAACGCAGCACCCCGGCGATCCGCTGAAACGTCATGACCGAATCGAGCGTGGCCACCTTGATGCCGACGACCTCCGGCAGGTCGAGGATCCGGTGGAGCGTGGCGTCGTCGTAAATGACGCCACCCGCCGCTTCGTAGAGCCAGAACGCGATCACCGGCAGCTCGCGGCCGAGCCGGGCGTGGTACGCCACGGGGTCGTTCCGCTCGGGGAAGGCCAGGAGCGCATCGGCGCGGCCGCGGCGGGCCTCGATGGCCATGGTGATGTCGCGCGCCCCCGCCACGACCACCCGGTCCGGCAGTGCGTCGCGCCAGGCGTCCAGCACCAGGCGCCGGTGCTCGGCGGAGAGATGGGGGCCGCGCCCGGTGTGAGACCACACGGCCACGCCCGCGACCGGCTGCTCCGCCATCCACCGCGCGTAGCCGCGCTGCGCGCCCTCGTCGATAGTGCCGTCGCGGAAGGGAACCGGCACCGCCGGGATCAGCCCCCAGGCGAGGCGCTCGCTCAGCGGCGGTCGGCCGGTCACCGCGTGCCGTCCCGCTGGCGGTCTCTGAGGTAGCGCTGCTCGTCGAGCACGACCCGGAGCGGCACGCCGGCCAGAAGCTTGAGCGCAATGTCGCGGCCGGTCACCCGAACCACCGTGCCGAGGACCCGCAGCTCGCCGCCGCGCCGGAGGCGGACCGTGCCGTCCACCTCGTCGCCCACCACGCGGGTCTCGCCGGCGGCGGCCCAGTAGCGCAGGCCGGACTCGCAGAGATCGATGACGTCGCGTTCGAGCCCGCCGCCCGAAAATGTCGGGCCCGCGCCGGCCGGGTACACGATGCGATAGTGCTCCCGCTCGAAATCGAAGGCCGTCATGGTCCGCGGAGCGCGCGCGCGTTGCCGCTCTCGATCGCCGCGCGGTCCGCCGCGGTGATGTCGAGCAGGTCGAGCTTCGCGCCGGCGTTCTCGGGCAGCCGAAGCGGCTGGCCGGTGCCCAGGACGAAGCGGCCGGCACCCATGGTGCCGAGCAAGGTCTGAAGCTGATCCTCGGGCGGACCCCAGATCCAGCAGATGTCCCACCAGAGCCGCGCGGCTTCTCCGGGCGTGGAGCCGAAGTGCACCTCCTCGATGAACGGCCGGTCGGCGTGGGTCACGAGGATCCGGACGCGCGGGTCGCTCCGGACCAGGGCGCGCACCGCGGCCGCCGGCAGCTCCGGCGCGTGGTCGTTGGGGTGGCGCTGCCGCCCATCCTCGAAGCGCACCGCGAGGACGAGCGGCAGGCCGGACTCGCCGCAGGCGGCCGCGAGCGCGCGCATTGGCGCGCCGGCGGGATCGATGCCGTAGAACGTCGGATCGGCCCGGACGGCGGGTGCGCCGGCGTCGGCGGCGAACCGGAGCACCTCCCGCCAGGCCGCGAGCTCCGGATGCACGGCCGGCACCGGCCGGAGGCGGCCGTGGCGGGCGGCGGTCTCGAGCAGCCAGCGGTTGCCCTCGGTGGGATCGCGCCAGAAGACCCCGGGAAGATGGGTTATCCAGGCCTCGTCCATGCCGGTCCGGTCCATCGCGGCGAGCACGGCCTCCGGGCTGGTGCCCGGGACCCGGCGATACGGATACGATCCGACGAAGGCGTTGACGTCGATGCGCATCAGTCGGACGGGAAGGCACCGCGGGGGAAGATCCCGGCGGCGTTTCGCCAGCGAACCCGCTCGAGCTCGGAGGCGGAGAGCAGGTGCTCGAGATAGCGGAGTTTGGCCCAGCCGGTCTCGATGGTGAGATCGCACCCCCAGAGCAGCCGGTCGACGCCGACGGCCTCCACGCATGCCTCGAGCATCCCGCCGTCCACGCCGCTGCCCGACAGGTCCACGTAGACGTTCGCGAGCGGGCGAACCACCGGCAGGGAGTGGAGCCAGTCGCCGCCGCCGCCGATGTGCGCCAGCAGGAAGCTCACGTCCGGGTGACGCGCGGCGAGGGCACCGAGCTCGCGGGCGTCCGACGCCTCCTGTCCCGGCCAGTCGCGGCGGCGGTGCTGCCAGACGTGATGCAGGATGGGGACGCCGCGTTCGGAGGCGAGCCGGCAGATGGGATCGAGGAGCGGGTCATCGGCCCGGCGGCTGGCGGCGAGCTTGATCCCGATCATCCCCGCCCCGAGGCAGCGCTCGATCTCGGCCAGTGCTTCGCCCGGGTAGTTCGGGTTGACGGTGACGTAGCCGCGGACCCGTGCCGGGTGCCGGCGCTGCAGCTCGAGCAGCCAGTCGTTGGCGTACCGGAGGTCGGTGACGGACGGAAAGTAGATGGGCGATGTGGCGCCCCAACTGCCGAGGATGGACGCCACGTGGATGGAGATGCCGACGCGCTCCCCCGCGCGCAGCCGGCTGGCGTTCCGGGCCTGCCAGTCGGCGCGGGGGGTGTGGTCGTGCAGGAAGTGCGCGTGGACGTCGATCAGCACCCGCGGCTACCTCTCCTCCGCGCCGCCCAGCTCCTCCTGCTCGGCGGTCTCGTCGTCACCGCCGAGGCCGACGTCGTCGGCGTCCTCCGGCCTGAGGGTCAGGTCGGTCTCGCGGTTCACGTCTTCCACCAGCTCGCCATCCTCGTCGTCGACATCGTCGGTGTCGTCGATCGTGGGCTTTCTCGGGGACATGAGGGCCTCCTCGCGTCGTGTATGCGTGCACCCGCCGCCGCGCACCGGTGGTCTCCGGAGGGTCCGGCAGTTGAGCGCAATCTAACGCGGGTCAACCGGAGCGGAGCGCGAGGCACCCCAGCCTATCGCACGATCGCGCCGAGCGACTCGTCGAGCACCCCGAGCGCGCGGTCGATCCCCGCCTCGTCGTGCGCCAGCGAGACGAAGTTGTAGGCCGACCGCTTGAACAGCACACCCCGACGGGCGGCTTCCACGGCCAGCGCCGCGCCGGCGGCCGGATCGCGGAAGTCGAAGCAGCACATCTCCGGCAGCCCCACCGCCGCGCGCACGACGGCCGGATGGCGGGCCGCGAGCTCCCCCAGTCCCCCCTGCAGCCGCGCGCCGAGCCGCCCGAGCTGCGCGGGCACGGCCCGGTCGACCATGACTCGCAGGGTGGCACGCGCCGCGGCCAGCGAGACCCATTCCGTGGCGAGCGTGGAGGAGATCCAGGTCCGCGTCACTGCCGCCATGAGATCGCGGCGGCCGCCGACGGCGGCGAGCGGAAAGCCGTTGGCGATGGCCTTGGCCATCACCACCAGATCCGGCCGGTAGCCGAACCGCTCGGCGCCGCCGCCCAGCGCGAGCCGGCCGATGGTCTTGATCTCGTCGGCGATGAGAACGGCGCCGGCCCGCGTGGTCTCCTCCCGCAAGACCCCGAGCCATTCGGGGTCCGGCGGCGCGAGGATGACCGGCTCGAACACCACCGCGGCCAGGGTGTCGCCCGCCCGGCGGATGCGTTCGCGCGTGCGCTCCGGATCATTGAACGGCAGCTCCGCGTAGAGCGCCCGGGTGCCGGCCGGCACGCCGGGCGCCTCGGGACCCTGCGACCAGTCGAGCCACCCGTGATAGCCGCACCCCAGCACGGCTTCGCGGCCGGTGACGGTCCGGGCCAGGCGCACCGCCGCCGCCATGGCTTCCGCGCCGGTCTTGAGGAAGCGCACCTGCTCGACCCACGGGATCAATGCGTGGAGCTCCTGCGCCACCTCCTCCTCCAGCACGGGCGGCAGGGATCCGACGCCGCCGTCCCGCACCGCCTGCACCGCCGCCTCGGTGACGGCCGGGTGCGCATATCCCAGCGCCACCGCACCCAGGGCCATGATGAAGTCCAGGTACTCGCGGCCGTCGGCGTCCCACACGCGGCAGCCCGACGAGCGGGCCATCGCCCGCGGCATCCCGGGCACCGGCCCGCCGAACAGGGCCTCCGGCCGCTTGCTGCCGGTGGACGTGATGCCCGCGACCGCGTCGCTCATGCGAGCTCCAGCACGCCGAAGCGTTCGGGCGGCTGCCGGTCGCCCCGAAGGTAGACCCAGCCCCCGCCGCCGCTCCACACGAGCTGCCCCGCGCGCCGGAGACGGTCGGGCCGCATCTCGTTCACCAGCAGATCGAACTCGAGCGCGTCGCCGCCGCGCGGGCTCCAGTCGGGCAGTGTGATCCGCAGCGTCACCATGTAGCCGGCATCGGTGCGCTGCCAGGCGCCGGTCACCATCGCGGGCGTCCCCGCGCTTCCCGAGGTGGGGCGCACGCGAATCCCGCCCTCGTCGTCCGACAGGACGACCAGGAAGCCGTAGACCGGACCGTCCGCCACCGGGCGGAGGTAGACCTGAAGCCCGTCGGCATGGATCTCGTCGGGCTCGTTGTCGAGACGGAGCGGCGGCGCATCCTCATTGCGCACGATCACCTCCGACTTGACCACGTCCACGCCGAGGTAGAGCCCGTCCTCGTCGTAGTGGACGACGAAGGTCGCGGCGAGCTCTTCGGGGCCGGGGTAGGGCTCTTCACTGCGGCGGTACTGGTCCTCGTAGTCGAGGGTGACCGGCTCGGCCGTGTCGAAGCCATGGAGGGTTCCGTCGACCGCGGGTGCGGGGTACACGTGGCGGGCCGTGCCGCCGGCCCGCGTGGGCCGGTCGAGGTCGATCAGCTTGCCGGGGGCGGGCGGCGCCCGGCGCAGCCCGGCGAGCCGCACGGCGCCCGCCGGACCCGTGACCTCCCAGCCCTCGGCCGTGGCGAGGTGGTGATCCGTGCCGCCCGCGGTCTCGACCGTGATCACGTTCGCCTCGGCAGCCACGGAGCCGACGAACGGCGCGCCCCGGCCGGAATCGAGCACGGCGATCTGACGCACCGCGCGGCCGCGGGAGCGGACCAGGTAGAAGGTGGTGCGCTCGACGCGGTCGGGCCGGCCGGGGGCGCTCGCCCGCAGCAGCTCGCCGTCGAAGCGAAGATGGAGGGTGAGCCTGGCGCCGCCGGCGGCGGTCCCCCGGAGGACGACGCCGTCGTCGGTGGACCCGGTGAACCGCTGGACGTCCCCCACGAACTCGCCGGCCAGCTGCCCGTCGATCCAGCCTCCCGGCGTCACGACCTCGACGTCACCCACGACGTGCCACGGGAGCTCGAGCAACCGGTCCTCGGCTCCGTTGAACTCGACGATGTCGAGCAGGTAGGTGCCGGCCACCAGCGTCCGCGACATCGGGCCGTAGCGTCCGCGCGCCCAGCTCCAGCCCTGCTGCACGTCGAACGCTTCGCACTGCGCGTCGCCCGGAGTCTGCGAGCGCCCGTCGAGCCGGGGCGCGTCGTGCGCCAGGGTCGAACGATACCAGAAGAGATCGGGACTCACGTAGGACCCGGTACCGGGATCGGCCAGCCAGAGCTGCCCGTCGGCATGCACCGTGAGATGCAGGCGGTCGGGGTGGCCGTGCGCGCCGCCGAACCGGCCGCACTCGAGGCTCGCGTAGCGCGCGCCGTCGCGCAGGATCGCGAGCCCCTGCCCTTCCAGCAGCGCGGACCCCGGCGTCCACGGCGGCGACTCCGCCGGCAGCTCCGGCGCCATCTCGAGCAGTGCCCACCACGAGAGATCGGCGCGCGTCCTGGGCGCCGCGGCGGCGGGCTCCCCGGCCTCGTGCAGATACGAGTCGAACGTTTCCGCAGGAGGCGCCGGCGCCGCGTACAACTCGCGCAGCCAGCTCCAGAGATCGGAGCCCGGGTCCCCCAGGCGCGCGAGCCCCACCTCCCACAGCTCCAGGTACATCGGCTGCGCGAGCGACAGGCCGAAGCGCGAGTCCTTCCGCGCGGGGAAGGTGTGGTCGGGGAGCGCCGTGATCGCGGGCGCCCGCAACGCCGCGGCAAGCCGCGCGGCCAGCCGGTCGTCCTCGAGCAGGTCCACGCCGGCCTGGCGGGCCCAGCCCATGCCGACGAGCTGGCCGCGCAGGGCGAAGAGGTGGTAGTTCTCGCCCTCGTACCACATGCCGTCTTCGCCGAAGCCCTGGACCAGGTGCGGGAGCATCCCGGTGGGCCCCTGCACCGCACGGCCCATCAGCTCCTCGTCCTCGAACCATACGGCGATGGCCGCGAGCGCGGCGTTGTGCCAGGTCTGCCGGTTGGAGAATCCCTCGTCGAACTCGCCGATCAGGTTGGCCGCCTCCTCGGCCACGAGACCGACGCCCTCCGCCACGTCGTCCGCCAGCCGGCCGCTCTCGCGCAGCAGCACGGCGGCGGCGACATAATCGGTGATCCAGATCGACTCGAGGTAGGTGGAGAAGAAGAGCCGGCTCGGACCGAGCACGTTGTCGCGGTTGGGAAACTCCAGGTAGGACGACGCGTAGGCCGAGAGGATCTCGGCGGCCCGGTTCGCGGCCCCCTCGTGCCCCCCAAGCGCGGCAAGCGCCGCGAGCGTGGCGGCGCGCTCGCCGAGCCACAGGTGCTGGAAGCGGGCCCAGGCGCGGTCGTGCCGCTCGCCGGCGTGGGTCCCGCCGCAGCGCGGGCACCGGTGCGCCGACGGGCTCCAGGGATCGAACCCGAGCGCCGCGCCGTCTCCGGGGCAGAAGCCGCCGTCCGCGGAGAGGAGCGCCTTGGCGGAGGGCACGACCGGGGGGCGGGAAAGGAGCGGCGCCGCACGCTCGGCCAGGCGGGCGGCGAGCGCGGCAAGATCGGACGACGCGGCGAGCAGCTCGCGGCGGGTCTCGAGCTCCGGGGCGCTCAGCACGCGCGCACTCCGGTCGCGGACCAGCGCACCGGCAGGATGGTCATCCCCATCGCACGCGCGGCCTCGACCGCCGGTGCCGGGTCGGACGGCCCGAGAAAAAACATCGAGCCGCCCGCGCCCGAGCCCGCGGCCTTGCCGCCGAGCACGCCGGCACCCCGCATGGCACGTCCGAGCTCCGCCATGACAGGCGTGCACATCCCGGGGTCGAGCGCCTGCTGCTGCAGCCAGTTGGCGTCGAGCAGCGCGCCGATGCGCGCGAGATCGCCGGCGAGAAGCGCCTCGGCCATCAGCTCGGCGGTCTCCCGAAGGCGGTGGAGCGCCGCGACGACGGCCGGGTCCTTTCGCTCGTAGGCCTGCATCACCCGGCCGATGGTGGCGCCGGAGAAGCGGGACGCGCCGGTGTAGACGACGAGCATCCGGCGCTCGAGCTCGGACAGGACCATCGGATCGAGAGCGAGCGGCGCGACGGAGACAGCGGGATCGCGGAACTCCAGCCGGAGAAAGCCGCCGAACGCGGCGGTGAACTGGTCCTGGCGCCCGCCCGGAACGCCCGCCTCGACCCCCTCCAGACGGAACGCGAGGTCGGCGACCTCGCGCGTCCCGAGCGCATCGCCGCGCGCGGCCGCGAGGGCGGCCACGAGCGCCACATCGAGCGCCCCGGAGCTGCCGAGCCCGGAGCCGGGCGGAGCGTCGGACCGGGTGGTGAGCGCGCACGGGCCGACCGGCAGGAGGCGCAGACCGGCGCGGAGGAGGGGCAGCGGGCCGCTACCGCCGAGCGCCGCCGGGTCCGCCAGCTCCGCCTCCTGGCCCAGATCCTCGGCGCACAGACGAAAGCCGGAGCCGCCCGCGCGGACCTCCGCGTGCGCGTGGAGGCCGATCGCCGCGGAGACCACGACGCCGCCCTCGCGCGCGGACCAGGGCGGCACGTCGGTCCAGCCGCCGGCGAAGTCCAGCCTGAGCGGCGCCGCAGCGCGGAACACGCCGCTCACGGCGTGACCCACCAGTCGTGCACGCTCGGCAGCTCACCCCGGATGTCCATCGTCACCCCGTGCACCCGCCGGTTCATCCCCTGCAGGCCTCGCGCATGATAGAGAAACACCACCGGCACCGAGTCCGCGAACATCCGCTGCGCCGCCGTCGGATCACCGGGCGCGCCGACACCCGCGAGCGTCGCGAGCGGTCCGAGGTAGGCGAGCCCCGCGTCACCCGTGATGCCGAGGACGGCGGCATCGAACTCGTGCGCCGGACCGTAGACCCGGGCCAGGAAGGCCGACAGCTCGAGCTGCCGGATCCTGACGTCCATTCCCACCTCGCGCAGTTGCGCCTGCACCATCTGCTCGAGCGGTGCCTCTCCGCTCCCGACGGTGAGCAGCTCGAAGCCGGTCGCGGGGCCGCGGGCGCCCGCGGGCGGGGTGGCGGGCGCCACCGGAACATAGCCAGGGACGCCGGGCGGTACGGGCCCACGCGCCGGTGTTCCGTAGCCATAGAGATAGCCGTCGACGATCTCCCGCCGGTCGAGCGCCGCGTCGATCCGGCGCCGGGCGGCGAGCTCGTCGAACGGGGCCCGCCGGGTGTTCAGCACGATGCCGTAGGTGAGGAGCAGCGGGTAGCTCAGGATGGCCAGCGCCGGGTCCCGCGCCACGAAGCTCGCGTGCGCCGGCTGGATGCCCGCGAAATCCAGCTCGCCGGCGGTGAGCGCCGCGAGCTTGGTGGCGGGCTCGTCCACCACCACGATGATCAGCCGCTCGAGCCGGGGCGGGCCGCCCAGCGCCGCGGGAAAGCCGGGATTGGCGGCGAAGACCCAGCGGCGGTTGGGCTCGTGCGCCACGAAGCGGAACGGGCCGTTGCCCACGGGCCGCTCGTTCCAGGCGGCACGGCGCAGCCGCTCGCGCGGAACGGTATCGAGCAGGTGCGCGGGCAGGATGGCGAGATCGGTGAGCACGTCGGGAAAGCGCGCGGGTGCGGCGGCGAACCGGAGCGTGACGGTGGAGTCGTCGGGGGCGCCGACGTGCTCGAGGCCCGCGAGCTCGGCCGCGCGCGGATAGCCGACGACGGGATCGCGGGCCGCGTCGAGCGTCCAGCGCACGTCGCGCGCGCTCGTGGGCACGCCATCGTGCCAGCGCACGCCGCGCTGGAGCCGGAAGGTGAGCGCGCGGCGGTCGGGCGACCAGCTCCATGCCCGCGCCAGATACGGCCGAGGCACGAGTGCCGAGTCGTACCGGGCGAGCGTGGTGAACAGGACATAGCGCTGCACCTGGCGGGCCAGCGGATGCAGCGTGATGAGCGGGTTGATGCTCTGCAGGTCGGCGCCGGAGGCGAAGAGGACGGTGGCGCCGCGGTGCGCCGCGGAGGGCTGGCAGGCGGCGAGAGCACCGAGGGCGAGCGGCAGGGCGAGGAGGCGACGGGGCACGGCGAAAGGTATCTTGCAGCCCATGCTTCCGCTGGCTCGCCGCGCGCTCAGCGGCCTGGGCGTGGTGCTCGGGGTCGTCACGCTGATGTTCGCCCTCATCCGCCTCGCCCCGGGCGATCCCGCCCTGCTGCTCGTCGGCCCGGCCGCGACCGCGGAGCAGCTCGCGGCGCAGCGGCACACGCTCGGGCTCGACCGGCCGATCCCCGCGCAATACGCGAGCTGGCTCGGCCGCTTCGCGCGGGGCGACTGGGGCACCAGCATCGCCACCGGCCGGCCGGTCCGGACGATGCTCGCCCGTGCCTGGCCCGCGACGGTGCGGCTGGTGGGCCTCTCGCTGGTCCTGAGCTATCTGATCGGGATGGCGGTGGGCGTGGTGCAGGCGGCGCGTGGGGGGCGGCTGGACACGGCCCTCTCGGTGGCGAGCGTCACCCTGTTCGCGCTCCCGGGCTACTGGCTCGGACTCATGCTGGTGATGGTCTTCACCTATCGGCTGCGACTCCTGCCGGCGTTCGGCGCGGCGGGACTCGACGCCGACTTCCTGCCGCCGGCCGCGCGGGTGGCCGACCGGCTGCGGCACCTGGCCCTCCCGCTGGCCACGCTCACGCTGATCGGGATCGGGGGGACGGCGCGGTTCGTCCGCGGCGCGATGCTCGACGTGGCGGGCGCGCCGTACGTGACCGTCGCCCGGTCCAAGGGACTGAGCGAGACGCGGGTGACGCTCCGCCACGTGCTCCGGAACGCGCTCATTCCGGTCGTCACCCTGCTCGGCCTCTCGCTCCCCGCCCTGTTCTCGGGCGCCGTGTTCATCGAGGCCATCTTCGCCTGGCCCGGCGTGGGACGCGTGCTGGTGGAGGGGGTGCAGGCGCGCGACTACCCGGTCGTCATGGCCGCCACCGCGGTGAGCGCGGTGCTCGTCGTGCTGGGGAACCTGCTGGCCGAAGCGCTGGTGAGCTGGGTGGACCCCCGGGCCCGATGAGAGGCGAGGCGCGGAGGCTCCTGGATGACCGCCGGGCGCTGGCCGGCGCCGCCCTGCTGGCGCTCGCGGTGCTGGCGGCCCTGCTGGCGCCGCTGCTCGCGGGCGACCCGATCGCCCAAGGCGACATCGTCGCGACCCGGTTCCTGCCCCCCCTCGTCACCGACCTGCACGGGAGCTTCCACCTGCTCGGCACCGACCGGTTCGGCCGGGACGTGTGGGCGCGGCTGGTTTACGGCGCGCGGATCTCGCTCGGAGTGGGTGCGCTGGCCACGGTGATCTCGGTGGCGGTGGGCATGGCGGTGGGTGCGGCGGCGGGATACTGGCGCGGATGGGTGGGAACGACGCTGCTCGGTCTCACCGACTTCGCGCTGGCGCTGCCGCGCGTGGTGCTGCTCCTCCTGCTGGCCTCGCTGTGGCAGCCGAGCGCGGGGCTGGTGATCGTGGTGCTGGGGCTCACCGGCTGGATGACGATCGCGCGGCTGGTGTACGCCGAGGTACGGGCGCTGGCCGGGCGCCCGTTCGTGGAGAGCGCGGCCGGGCTCGGCGCGCGGGACCTGCGGATCCTGCTCCGTCACATCCTGCCGAACGCGCTCACGCCGGTGATCGTGGCGGCGGCACTCGGTCTGGGCAATGCGATCCTGCTGGAGGCCGGCCTCTCGTTCCTCGGGCTCGGCGTGCAGCCGCCGACGCCCTCATGGGGCAACCTGATCGCCTCGGGACGCGACACGCTCATCAACGCACCGTGGGTGGCCACGGCGCCCGGGGTGGCGCTGGTGGTGGTGGTCGTTGCGGCAACGCTGCTGGGGGACGCGGTGCGGGATCGGCTGGATCCTTGGGAGTGACGGAAGGCGCGCCTACCGCCCCACCCACCGCCGCACACCGGCGACCTCGTCGATCCGCCGCTCGAGCGCGGACAGCCGCGCCGGCGCGCCGGCGCAGCCATGGTCGTGCTCGACCCGCTTGGCGCGGGAGCCGACGCGCACTTCGGTGATGACCGTGGGCAGGTCGGTGGCGTAGCGCCGGCACGCCGGCTCGCCCATGACGTACCGGTCGGCGAAGGCGAAGTAGCCGGCGGCCTCGAGCTCCGCGACGAGGCTGTCGACGCTGGCCGGCGGCACCGTCCCCGCCACCGTGCCCGTGTCCTGCACGAAGCGCCGCCCCTCGAACCGCACCGCCCCGGAACCGTCGACCGTGACCGTGTACACCGGGCAGGTGCCGAAGCACGGCCGCCGCTCGAGTGAGACCCGCACCGCATCGGTGGCGCTCACCCGGGACTCCGGACCGCCCGGCCGCGCGTCGGGCGAGGGTCGGGTGCAGCCCGCCGCGCCGACGAGCATGCCGAGGAGCAGAGAGGCGCGCCTCATCGCGGCACCACGACGCGGACGGTGCGGCCGCCGATGCCGCTCGAGAGCTGGAGGTCGAGGTCGGCCCGGTCGGTGACCACTTCGCTCGCCCCGCCGCGCGCGAACGAGAGGACCTCCCCCGTGGCCGGATCGCGAACCATTACCATCGGGTGCCTGGCGGCGTCCCACCGGAGCGCCACGCGGCCTGGCGCGGCGCGGGTGGTCCGCACCTCGGGCGCCGCACCGGCGGTCGCACCAGCGGCGGCGCGCACCGACACCGACGGTCGGCCCGGCACGGCGAGTCGAATGGCATCGAGCCGGACGGCGCGATCCGCCGGCAGCGGGATGGCGAACGCGAAGTGCTGGCCCCCGCGCGGATCGTCCGCCACCCGTTCGGCGGCGAAGCTCAGGCGGAACAGCGTCGACCCATCCCTCGCGCGACCGTCGACGGTGTACGGCCCGCCGCGCGCCGGCATTTCCGGCCGCGTGACCACCTCGAACGCGGGCTCGAGCACCGGCTGTCCGTTCTCGATGCGTCCCCACACGAGGAGGCAGGGCTGCATGGCCTGCCCGAAGCCCGCCGCGACGTCCGCCCGTGCCGAGCGCCAGGCGAGCACGCCGGTGTAGGTGTACTCGCTGATCCACTCGTTGCCGCAGTATCCCATGAGGTCCGTGGACGTCGGCGGCTTCAGCGACTGCGCGGCCACGTCGAGCCCGTAGATGCCGATCGAGCCGTCGGGGTAGGGGTAGTTCGCGTCCGGGTTGGACGGACCGCCGCACGGTGCGTGCTGGCGCCCCCAGTTGTGACCCCACTCGTGCGCCGCGACCCAGTCTCCGCCGGGCCGGTCCCAGCCGATGGCGGTCTTGCCGCCGATGTATCCGATCCCGGCGATGCCGCTGGTGTACGGGGGATTCACGACGCCGAAATAGTAGCGCGAGTTGTGGTCGGCCAGGCGGAGCGCGTCCAGCTCGCTCAGGATCCGGGCCCACGCGTTGTTTTCGTTCTCGGCCTGAACCGCCGGCTGGCTCGTGGTGTAAGGGGCCCGCAGGTCCGCATCATACGCCGACAGCGGGTGCACCCGCATGGCGGCGGTGAGATATCCATCCTTGTTGGCGTTGGACACGTTTCCGCGCCGGCCGTTCACGCTCTGGATGATGGGCACGAACCGCACGCTGAACGGCGACGCCGTGCGCACGTCCATGGCGAGCGGCGAGCCCGACATGGGAAAGGCGTTGTCGGTTTCGTCGGCCTCGGCCACCGTGTTGGCGGGGTCGACCGTGGCGAGGATCGACAGGTTGGGCCGGATGAGCGAGCCGGGCACCGGAATGTTCCACGAGGCGGCGAGGCTCCCCTCATCGGGCGAGAGCGGAACCGACGGGCCCGGAGACGCGATGGCGAGCTCGGAGACGGCGACGCCGTTGTCGTAGAAGCGCACCCGGACCTCGGGCAAGGCGGCGTTGGGCTGGTTGGCGGTGACGAACACACGCAGAAAGCCATCCCGGCCGTCCACCAGAGGCACGGCACCGGCATAGGTCTGCACGCTCTGCGTCAGGTACATCCCGTCGATCCGCAGATCGAGCCCAGCGGTGGCCCCCTGGGTGTAGCTCACCTGGGCGGTGGCGTTGCCGCCCTCCGCCAGCGTGAGCGCCTGCACGCCGGGGCTCGGCGTGTACGGCGGACCAGCCGGCGCGACGCTCTCGGCCCTGACGGTGTAGACGCCGGCCGCGAGATCGGCCAGGGTGGCCGTGCCGGTGAGCAGCCGCGAGTAGGCGTTCGGACCCGTGACCGTGATGGCGGCCGACGCTCCCGGCGGGAGTCCGGCGACCGCGACGGTGAGGGTGGCGCCGGCCGCACCGTAGGCCACCCGGGCCGAAGCCGGGGACGCGCCTTCAACGACGGTGACCGACTGGGTGGGCTGGACCGGCCGGTAGGCGAACCCGCCGCTGCTTACCACCGCTGCCGCTACGGTGTACCCGCCCGGCGTGAGCCCGGACAGCGTCTCCGACGCGGCCACCTGGTGGGAATACCCACCGGGGCCGCTCACGGTGACCGAAGCGGCCGTGCCGTCTGGGAGGCCCGATACGGCAACCGTCAGGCTGCCCACGCTGGGCCCGCTCGGGTCGCCGCCGCAGGCCATCGCCAGCGCCAGAAGCGCCGGCAGGAGCCTCTGCAGTCCGCTCATGCATGCATCCGGTAGACGAGGACTCACGATAGCCGGGAGACGTCAACGCTCCGGCGCCGTGCATCGGGGCGGCGCTCCGCCGGACGGTGCCGATCCACGCGAGAGTACACGCTCCCAACCAGGTCCTCGTGCGGGGAGCCTGCCGATCGTGCCGGCCGGACGCGCCGGTGCCGTTCAGGAATAGATGATAGATAATGGCTCAGGCGGCGGACGGCTGCAGCCGGAACCGTGCCGCGCGGATGTGGGCCAGGAGATGGATCCCATCCGACTGGAAGCAGGGCAGCAGGTTCAGGTAGGCGGCGCAGTTGGACGCCACGGCGGCCAGCAGCAGATCGCCCGCCAGCGTACCCAGGGCCGGCTGGCCGGCCAGGTCCCACCCCTGCATCAGCAGCAGCAGCGCGGCCAGATTGCTGAGCCCACCGGCCGCCGAGATGATCGGCGCGCGCCAGGCCTCGGGGCCCCACTCGAACCGCCATGAACCGGCCGCGATGTCGCGATAGCCGATGGTGCATGCGTCTTCGTCGAGCAGGTGGACGGCTCCGATGAGCGGAAGCAGCGCCAGGTGAACCCGGCAGCTGCCGACCGAGCCCCGCCAGATGATGGGGCCCACACCCAGACGGATGCCCCAGACCCGCACGCCCACCAGCCGCGCCGCGGCGATGTGGCCCAGTTCGTGGAAAAGGAGCGCGACCCAGGCGCCGGCGAGTGCCACCAGTATGGGTTCTGCGATCGAATGCATGTTTCACTTCCCCGCACTATGATTGCTTCATATCCGCGTTCTCAGGTAAGCAAATTCGTGCACCCGTTGCCGGGTTCCACCTCACATGCCGGCAGCCAGCCGTGAACACCGGGTGAGCCGTGTCACATTGCCGGCGCCGCCGAGCTTCTATTTAGGAGTGACCTCGGGAGACCATATGGAAGAGCTTGCCGCGCAGACCTACTGCCAGCGTGCCGCGCTGGAGCTTGCCGCGCTGATCACGCACCAGCGGAAACCGCGGGGTCGCCAGCGGCGCGACTCCGCGCTGCTCCGCCGGTTCGTGTCCGAGGTGCTCGCTGGCGGCCCGCGTGCCGACCTGCTCCAGGGTGGGCCCTGGCGGGTCGGTACCCGCCCGCTCAAGAAGCCGGGCCGCGGCGGGTTGACGTTCATCCCCTTCGCGCAGCGCGGCCAGACCGTCATCATGGTGAACACGCCGGACGAGGCCGAAGAGCTGGTGGCGTTCCTCAACTACTGCGGGATGGACGAGTTCGGAAATCGCTGACCGGCACGCAACATCCATCCAGCTTGCCCGCCGCAGGGTAAGTCTCTACGTTGCGGCGTTCCACTCCACAGTTGACGGGTCCCCGGTCCGAAGGCGCGCCCGCGCCGCAGGATCAGGGATGCCGTGTCGACACGACGAGGAGGCCGCGCACGTGCGCGCGGCCACCCCGGGGGTGGTTCATCCGCACGCGGCGCTTCACCATGACATGAGAAAGGACCACCTCGTATGCTCAGGGAGTTTCCCAAGGGACGGCGGGCCGTTGCGCTACTCGCGGCATGCGTGCTGGCGCTGGGCGCCGGCGCCTGCAGCGACGACGACGACAACGGCATCTCCGGCACGGTCGGTCCGGAAGGCAGCGCGAACCTGCCCACCCACGAGCAGCTCCTGGCGCAACTCACAGCAGCACAGGCAACGGACAACAAGGGGTTCGGCCTCGACATGTGGGCGACCGTGGTCGATCGCAGCGGCATCGTCCGGGCCATCGCGTACACCGGCACGAAGGAAGACGATCAGTGGCCCGCCTCCCGCGTGATCTCGGCGCAGAAGGCCAACACGGCCAACAGCCTGAGCCTCAGCAAGCTGGCACTGGCCACCGCGAACCTGTACAGCGCCGTGCAGCCGGGCGGCAGCCTGTTCGGCCTGGAAACGAGCAATCCGATCAATACCGACGCGGCGTACGGCGGCAATGCCAACGACTATGGCACGCTCAGCGACTACATGATCGGGAAGCGGATCGGCGGGGTGAATGTCTTCGGCGGCGGACTGGCGCTGTACGACGCGACCGGAGCCATCATCGGCGCGATCGGCGTGAGCGGCGACACGTCCTGTGCCGACCACAGCATTGCCTGGAAGACGCGCGACGGGCTCCAGCTCGACTACGTGCCGGGCGGGGTGGATCCGCTGAGCGGGTACGACAACATCGTGTTCGACATCGACGCGAACGGCAAGAGCGCGAGCGGGTGGGGGCACCCGACCTGCCCGCTGGTGGAAGCCGACGTGATCGCCGAGGGGCAGGCGCTGCCGACGGAGTTCCCGGTGAACAGCGTGGCGCCCTGAGTCAGTCGTGAGTCGTGAGTCGTGAGTCGTGGAGTCGAGTTTCACGACCCACGACTCACGACTCACG
>DASSBA010000281.1:0-2546 GCA_035699205.1 Gemmatimonadales bacterium | reverse complement strand
GTGTCGAAGACGCCGTCCCCGGTCAGTGCCACCGCCTCGAAGTAGGGCGCGCGCTCGATCCACTGCCCGTCCTCCTGGCCCACGAGGTACTCGGACTCGCGGTTCGGGTCGGGGGTGAGCCGCTGCCGCGCGGGATCGTCCACCGGCCACCCGGGATTGAGCGCCGCCTGGAGCTCGGCGACCGGCGCCGCATTGGGCAGGTCGCGCTTGTTGTACTGGACGGCGAAGGGAATGCGGGTGATGTCGTAGCCGTGCTGGCTCATGTTCTCGTAGAGGTTCTGCATCGCCTCGATATTGGCGTCCATCCGCTCGATCTGGCTGTCGGCCACGAACACCACGCCGTCGACGCCCTTGAGGATCAGCTTGCGCGACGCGTTGTAGTAGACCTGCCCGGGCACCGTGTACAGGTGGAACTTGACCTTGAACCCGCGGATGTTGCCGAGATCCACCGGCAGGAAATCGAAGAACAGGGTACGTTCGGTCTCGGTGGCGAGGGAGATCATCTTCCCCCGCGAGCCCGGGGCCACCTTGTTGTACACGAACTCGAGATTGGTGGTCTTGCCGCCGAGTCCCGGCCCGTAGTAGACGAGCTTGCAGTTGATCTCGCGCGAGGCGTAGTTGATCATCGACATGCTTGCGGTCTCCCTCAGGCCCCGAACAGTTTGTCGATCTCGTCTTCCGCCTCGCCGAGGAACTCCGATTCCACCCCCGGCGCACTGGTGCCGTCCCGGTTGAACATGTCGGTGAAGACCTGCGTCAGCTGCCCGACGGCCGGCTTGACCCGGAGCTTCACCAGCCCGAGCGTCGTGCGGTTGTCGAACAGGACGACGAGGATGACCCGCCGCGCCACGTCCGCCAGGTACATCGACTCGCGCTCCCCCTGATGGAAGAGCGCTCCGAACTCGGGCTCCCCCAGCATCCGCGCGAGCTGGTCGTTGGCGCTGAAATCGGCCGCGGTCAGCGAGGCGAACGCGGTCGGGTCGAACTGCGGCCGCTCGCCCACGGTGGCCACCATCTGCCCCGTGCGGTCCACGATCAGCGCGGTGCGCGCGCTGGATTCGGCCAGGAATCCGCTCAGGATGGCCTGGATGGCGCGGGCGTCCTCCTCGCGGAACGACCAGCTCGACGCACCGGTCATCGGGGCCGCCTCATGTCAGGGTGGCTTCGAGCGTGCGCAGGATGGCCTGGGCGCGGCGCCGCAGCACCGGTTGACGCTCCCACGCCAGGTAGTCGCGCAGCAGGCGGATGGTCCCGACGCCGGTCTGCCCCGCCAGGAACCCGAGCGCCGCCAGCCGCCGGAGCGGCCGGGGGCTGAACAGGTCGCGGCGGTGCATGGTGAGCCGGCGCTGGGCCAGCATCCACCCACCCACCACCCCCGCCGCCAGGCCGCCGCCGAACACCCACCCGCGCGAGCGCATCAGGAGACCTCCTGCCGGGCCAGCAGCGCGTGCGCCAGCGTGACTCCGTCCACGTACTCCAGATCGCCTCCCATCGGAAGCCCGCGGGCCAGCCGGGTGACCCGCACGCCCTGGCCGGCCAGGAGCTGCTGGACGTAGGTGGCGGTCACCTCGCCCTCCATCGAGGGGTTCGTCGCGAGGATGACCTCGCGTACACCCCCGTCCCGCACGCGGGCCACCAGGTGCTCCAGCCTGAGCGACTCGGGTCCGATGCCGTCCAGCGGCGACAGCCGTCCGCCGAGCACGTGATACCGGCCGCGAAAATCGGTGGACCGGTCCACCACCTGCACCGTGGACGCCTCCTCCACGACGCACAGCAGCGCCGCGTCGCGCCGCGGGTCGCGGCAGATGGCGCAGGGCTGCTCCTCGGTGAGATTGCCGCATTCCTCGCACGGCCGCACGCGCTCGCTCACGGCGACCAGGGCGGAGGCGAGGCGCCCCGCCTGTTCGGGCGGCTGCTGCAGCAGATGGAACGTGAGGCGTTGGGCCGTCTTGCGGCCGACCCCCGGAAGCCGCGCAAGCTCCGTGATCAGCTCCTCGATGGCGCTCACCGTCAACCGGCGATGAACGGCAGCGAGGGGACCTTCCGCATCTCGGCTTGGAGCAGGTCGGCCGCGCGGCGCTGCGCCTCGGCCACGGCGGCGAGCACGAGATCGCCCAGGAACTCGGCGTCGTGCGCGTCGAACACGGTGGGATCGATGGCCACCGCCCGCACCGTTCCCCGGCCGTCCGCGGTGATCCGGACCATGCCGCCGCCTGCCGACGTCTCGATGGTGCGGCCGGCGAGCTCGGACTGCAATTGCTGCAGCCGGCCCTGCATCTGCTGGCCGAGCTGAAAGAGCTGCTGGAGGTCTGCCATGCTATCGGGTAATCCGGCCATGTGCGCCAAGGTAAAGGGGATGGAGCGGCGTGGGCAAGCTAATCCACGATCTCCAAATCTAACGCATCGGCGGCCGTGTCGAGGGCCGGATCTCGCGCTCGGAAGCCTTTCAGGCGATCGGCCTTGAGGCTCGCCTCGGTGAGCTTGCGCGGCGGCGGCGCGGCGGCGCCGGCCCCCGGGGCGGCTTCGGTCACGCGTAGCCGGACGGC
>DASSBA010000280.1:0-1035 GCA_035699205.1 Gemmatimonadales bacterium | reverse complement strand
GCTAGCTGTAGCTCCTAACAACGTTGTTCATCCGGGCCTCCTTGAAGGCTGGGGGTGCTGAAGCCACCCAGACACAAGGAGGACACCGGATGAAGGTCCACGGTAACGCCAAGCTGCACCCCAACGGCAGGCTGTTGATGTGTCAGAGGGTGATCGAGCAGGGGTGGTCGCTGACGGAGGCGGCCGAGGCCGCCGGAGTCAGCGAGCGCACCTGCTCGAAGTGGCTCGCCCGCTACCGCTCAGAGGGACGGGTAGGCCTGCTCGATCGCAGCTCCGCCCCCAAGCGGATTCCCCACCGCACGCCCGAGCCAGTGGTCAAGGCGATCACCGCCTTGCGCCGCCTGCGGATGACCGCGGCAGAGATCGCCGAGGTTCTCGGCCTGGCGCTCTCGACGGTTTCGCTGTGGTGCAAGCGCGTTGGCCTCGGCAAGCGCTCGGCCCTGGCGCCGCCGGAGCCGCCCAACCGCTACGAGCGCTCCCGGCCCGGAGAGCTGATCCACGTCGACGTCAAGAAGCTGGGTCGCTTCGGGGTCGCCGGCAAACGAGCGATCGGCAACCGCAGCAGCAGCCGCGGCTACGGCTGGGAGTGCGTGCACGTCTGCGTGGACGACGCGACCCGCCTGGCCTACGTGGAGGTCCTGCCCGACGAGCGCGGGGAGACCGCCGTCGGCTTCCTGCGCCGGGCGGTGGCCTGGCTCGCCGAGCGTGGAGTCGGGGTCGAGCGGGTGATGACCGACAACGGCTCGCCCTATCGCTCGGTCCTACACGCCCGCGCCTGCCGCGAGCTCGGGATCCGCCACCTCCGCACCCAGCCCTATCGGCCCCGCACCAACGGCAAGGCCGAGCGCTTCATCCAGACGATGCTGCGCGAGTGGGCCTACGGACGCATCTACGGCAGCTCAGCCGAACGGTCGAGCCAGCTCGCCGGCTGGCTCGACCGCTACAACTACCGGCGCAAGCACGGCTCCCTCGGCCACCGCCCGCCGGCGGCTCGCCTCAACGAGCTGCTCGGGAACAACCTGGTTGGGAACTACA
>DASSBA010000279.1:0-3309 GCA_035699205.1 Gemmatimonadales bacterium | reverse complement strand
GGCCCGCGCTCGGCTGGAAGCCGCCGGCGAAGGCGATCGCGTCGCGCAGCGTCTCGTCCGGCCGCAGCTCGTAGATGGCGGGACGGATCACCTTCCCGGTCACGGATGCGAAGCCGCCGTGCACCGGCACGAACACCACGTCGCCGCTCTGGAGGCGGATGTCGGTCGGATTGCTGCCCTGGAGCAGGTAATCGTAGAGATCGAGGCTGTCCACCAGCGCGCGGCCGCGCCGGACTTCGACGTGCCGGAAGCTGCCGTTGGTAGTGGGCCCGCCCGCGGCATAGAGCGCGGTCAGCACGGTGCCGGCGCTCGACATCTGATAGGCGCCCGGCCGCACCACGTCGCCGGCCACGAACACCTGGATGTTCCTGAGCCGGGCAATCGAGAGCTGGAACTTGGTCGTCGCGTTGGCTCCTCGCCGCACGCCGGAGTAGACCCGGCCGAGCCGGGAGTAGAGCTGGTCCTGCACCTGGCCCAGCGTGAGGTTCGCGACATAGAGCTGGCCCACCTGCGGGATCACCACGAATCCTTCCCGGGTGACCGTCAGCGTCTGCACCCGCTCGACGTCGCCGGTCAGGATCAGGACCAGCACGTCGCCAGGCCCGAGACGGTAGTTCTCGTCCACCGGACCCGTCTGCACCGGCTGGAAGTTGGTGGACGTGCGCCGGAACGTCTCGATCCCGAACAGCTTGAGCCCGCCGCCCCGGAGCACGGCGATGGAGTCGGCCAGCGAATCGGCCCGGAGCGAGTCGGCCCGCGCCAGCTTCATCGAATCGAGCAGGGCGCGCATCGAGTCCGAGACCACGCGGGTGGAGTCGATCATCTGGAGGGAGTCGGCGGACTGATCGCTGAGGATTCCCAGCGCGCGCACGGCGTCGAGCGTGCGCGGGCCGATCTGCGCGGCACGGGTGGTGTCGGCGCCCTGGAGGTAATCATCCAGCATGTCCTCGGGGTACCCGGCGGCGCGAAGGCGCGAGCGCACCTGGTCCGGGGTGAGCCCCGACTGGGTCAGGCGCTGCCGGAGCTCCTGGACGAGCTCCGGCTGGGTGCGCAGGAGCTCCTCGGCCTGTTCGGGCGACGGGAGCTGCTGGGGGAGCTGCTGGCCGCCCGGCACCTGTGCGGCGAGCGGAGCGGCGGTCCCGAGGAGAACGGCCAGGGCAAGCCACACCCTGGGGGGCGGAAACCTACGCGTGGCCGAGTTGGGCATGGGGGCCGAAGATCGCTCGTAAGTAAGGCGAAGTCAAGCGGTTGCGCGGATGAGCTCGCGCCAGAAGGCGAGCGTTCGCTGGGCGATCGCCGCGTCGGTGTAGGCATGCATGACCCGCCGCCGCCCCGCGGCGCCGAGCCGCTGGTGCTCCGCCGGCTGATCATGCAGACGCTGCAGCGCGTCGCTCAGCGCGGCGACGTCCTCCTCCGGCACCACGATGCCCGCATCGCCGAGCGTCTCGGGGATGGCGCCGGCCGCGCTGCCGACCACCGCGATCGCATGCGCCATGGCCTCGAGCGCGGCGCGCGGGGCGGTCTCGATCCAGCGCGCCGTGGTGCGCGAGGGGCTCACCACGACATCGAGCCGGGGCCAGACCGCGTCCACGCCGCTCCGGGGCAGGGCGCCGAGCCAGGTCACCCGGCCGGCGATGCCAAGCCGTTCGGCCAGCCCCTCCAGCTCCTCCTGCGCGGGACCGGTGCCCACCACCGTGATGGTCCACCGGCCGACCAGCTTGACCGCGGCGCGAAACAGGAGGTCGAGACCCTTCTCCGGGATCAGCCGGCCGATGAACCCGATGGACAGGGCGGTGTGCGGCGTGCGCTCCACTTCGAGCGGGAGCGGCACGCCGAGCTGGGGGATGGTGCGGTGAGGCAGCGAAGGGTGCCCGCGGAGCGCCAGGCGCCCGGCCGCCTCGTTCGCGGAGATCAGTCCGGCCGCGCCCGCGAGTGCGCGGTTTCGCCGCAGCGTGGCGAGCGTTCCCCGACTCACGGGCAGGCTCTCGCGGGTGAGCAGCACGTATGGGATCTTGAGCCGTCGTGCCGCCCGGGCGACCGCGGCCGCGCCGTTGCTCCCGGGCTCCTCCTCGATCTGGAGGAGGTCGGGACGGACATCGGTCAGCAGGTCTCGCACGGTGCGGCCGTGCCAGTAGGGATCGGCGGCGGGCGACGCACTGCCGCGTATGGCGACCGGCACCGTGCGGACGCCTCCGTCCTGACCCCAGCTGGTCTGCTGCTGGCGGTCGAGCCCGGCCGGGACCCAGCGGTCGGGGACCGCGGCGACGACGGCGACGTCGTGTCCGGCGAGCGCGCGGAGCTTTCCCCGCGCCGAGGGGTCGGCGTAGACACGAGAGACGATGAGGGCGCGCACGCTCGCAATCTCACCCCGCGCGGGGTCCGGACCAAGGGGCGCGTGCGCGCGGTTGACTTCGGTCACGGCTCGTAGGCAACTTGGCGGAACTTCCCATGCGCATCCTCCACCTCGCGAAGTATTACTGGCCGCGGTCCGGCGGCATGGAACGGGTGGTCCAGGGGCTCGCCGAGGGTGCGGCGGGACTGGGCCACCAGGTGGAGGTCGTTGCGATCGAGGGCCGCGGACGGGCGAGGAGCCAGGGGCGCCAGCGCTCGTCGGTCACCCGCGCGTTCTCCTTTGCCGCCCTCGGCTCGCAGGAGATCGCGCCCGGCTACATCGCGGCGGTGTGGAAGCGCGCCGACATCATTCACGTCCATCACCCGCACCCGCTCGCGGACCTGGCCTGCCTGCTCCGGGCGGGACGGACGCCGGTCGTCGTCACCCAGCACGCCGATTCGCGCCGCTCGATCTACCGGCCGGTCACCGGCCTCGTGCTCCGGCGCGCCGCGGCGGTCGTGGTGCCGAGCCGCGCGCACCTGGCGCTCTCGAGCGAGCTGGTGGGCTGGGAGGGCAAGGTCGAGGTGATCCCGTTCGGCATCGAGCACACGCGGTGGGAGACAGTGCCGCCGCCGCCGCCGGGCGCGCCGCCGCGGGCGATCTTCATCGGCCGGCTGGTGGCATACAAGGGGCTCGACATTCTGCTTCGCGCGCTCGAGCGGGTGCCCGAGCTCCGGCTCGACGTGGTGGGCTCGGGGCCGGAAGGGCCGCGGCTCCGCACCCTGGCGCAGGCGCTGGCGATCACCGACCGGGTCCGCTGGTACGGCGAGTACCCCGACGAGGACCTGCCGCGCCGCATGGCCGACGCCGACTTCCTCGTGCTGCCGTCGGTCACGGTGGAGGAGATGTTCGGCCTGGTCGTGCTGGAAGCGATGGCGGCCGGCCGGCCGGTCATCACCACGGCACTGCCGAGCGCG
>DASSBA010000278.1:0-20887 GCA_035699205.1 Gemmatimonadales bacterium | reverse complement strand
CCTTGCGTGATTGAGTCGTCGCCGGCCGGCCGGGCGTTGAACCGGGCGGCTTTTTCTTTAGGGGCGTTTTCACCCGGCCACGAAGGCCGGGGGTTTCCCCGGAGCCCGCGGGCTCCCTTTCAAGAGGTTGCAACAATGGCGAAGGGCACCGTCAAGTGGTTCAATGACGCAAAGGGGTTCGGCTTCATCGCGCAGGACGGTGGCAAGGACGTATTCGTTCACCACACCGCCATCATCGCCGAGGGATTCCGTTCCCTCGCCGAAGGCGACAACGTGGAGTTCGAGGTTGTGGAGGGTCCCAAGGGCCTCCAGGCCTCCAACGTCCGCAAGGTCTGACACTCCCGGCGCTCCGCGCCCTTCCCGTTCCGACGTAGCCAGCCGCACCCGAGGCCCCGCCACACCACGGGGGCCCCGGGCTTCCCGTCGTCGAGGGCCACCGACCTCATGGCGCCACCCGCTCGCAGCCTCGTGCTCGTCACGCTCCTGGCCTCGCTCGTCCTCCCCGGGGGCGCCGCCGCGGCACAGCCGGTGGCCGGGGATACCGCCGCGCTCGAGTTCCACGGCTTCCGTGCCGGCGCCCATCTCGCCGAGCTTCAGGCGATGGTGCGCGGCATCGACGGCGGCCTGCTCCGGTGCGATCGTGCCAAGGCCGACCACCGCGTAAGCGAGTGCCGGGGAACCCTCGACGATCCGGCGCTCGGCGGACCGGTGAGTCTCTGGATCTCGGCGATCGACAGCGTGGCGAGCGTCATCACCATCTCCGCGAGCGTGGCCCCCGCTCAGCTCGATCGCTGGCGGGAGGCGGTCGAGCACCGCTATGGCCGCGTCGATGCGTCGGTCCAGGGCTCGCAGTGGATGATGCAGTGGGTACGCCGCGGCCGCATGCTGCGCCTCACCTGGCGCGTCGAGCGTGGCGAGCGGGTGGCCTCGGTGAGCCTGGTGGACGGCCGCGTGCTGGACAGTTGGGGACGCGGCCCGGGCTGACGTCCACCACGCCGGCGCGACGGCAGTCCCCTCCCGAAGCCTTCACCTCGATCCCTGCACCACCACGCACCGCTGACCCGGACCCCCGAGCAGCGCGCCTCCACCCGTAGTACGCAATTTGCACTTCCCCTCCCCACCGGGGTCCAACCCGCCTCGGGATTCGGCGACAAACCATTCTGTTCAAAGCTCTTACGAAACGACACCCGAATACGGGAGCCGGGCTTGGCATTGTCTGATCGATTGCGGCTATTTGCCCCGCGTTTCGGCGCACTGCTCCTGGCCGCCGGCTTCGCCGGCTCGTGCGGGCAGGCGAGCTCCGATGCGATCAGGCTCGGCGTCGCGGGCTCGTTCAGCGATCCGATCGGCCTCCCCATGAAGCTGGCCGCCGAGCTGGCCGCCGAGGAAATCAATGCCGACGGCGGCGTCAACGGCCGCCCCCTCGAGCTCGTCGCCCGCGACGACTACGCCGACCCCGACTCCGCGGTGTTCGTGGCGAGCGATCTCTATTCCTCCGGCGTCTCTGCGGTCGTCGGCCACCTGTTCTCCGGCATGACGCTCGCGGCGGCCCCCGTCTACAACGGGGGCGACGATCCGGTCGTTGCGATCAGCCCCTCGTCCTCCGCCCCCGACGTCACCGCGGCGGGCGACTACACCTTCCGCATCTGCCCCAGCGATGAGGCCCACGGCACCGTGCTCGCGCACTGGGTACGTGACCGCCTCCATCTCACCCGTGGCGCCGTGCTCTATCTGAACGACGAGTACGGCCGGGGAATCCGCCAGACGTTCGTCTCCGAGTACACCCGTCTCGGCGGCAGCCTGGAGGCGGTGGATCCGTACCTCGGCGAGCGCCCGGACGTCGGGCCCTACCTCGATCGGCTCGCCCGCGGCGAGCGCCCGGAGTTCATCGTCGTGGCGGGGAATCGGAGCGAGGCCGAGGAGGTACTCCGCCAGGCCCGCAAGCGCGGCCTCGACGTGCCGGTGCTCGGTGGTGATGGGCTCGAGGGAATCCAGGAGGCCGGCGCCCTCGCGGAGGGCGTGTACCTCAGCTCGCCGTATTTCCCCGCCATCCCCAGCGCGGCCAACCGGCGCTTCGTTCAGGCCTTCCGCCGGAAGTACCCTCAGGCGGGAATGCCGAACCAGCCGGCCGCCGCCACCTACGATGCCATTTATCTCCTGCGCGACGTGATCGCGCGCGTGGGACCGGATCGCGCGGCGGTGCGGCGTGCGTTGGCCGGAGTGGGCTCCGCCACACCGCCGTTCGATGGCGTGACCGGCACCGTCGCCTTCGACGGCAACGGTGACGTCCCCAACCAGAACGTCTATATCGGGCTCGTACGCCACGGGGCGGTCGAGGTGGTGAACGGCGAAGACGAACCTCGAGGGACCCGGTGAACCCGCTGCGCAGCCTGCGGCAGCGCGTGATCGCGGGGATGGTGCTCCTCCTCGCCCTGGTGTTCGGGATCGCGCTCCTCGGCGTCAACTCCATCCGGGCTCTCGATCAGTCGGTGAACCAGGAGATGTCGCTGCTGCTGGAGAGCACCGATCTGGGGAACGGGCTCGTGACGTCGGTGGCGTCCGAGATCCGCGCGGCGGAGCAATACCTCGTCCGCCCCGACGGCCGGCTGCGCGGAGTCACGGTGGAGGAGGGCGATTCCGCCTACGCGTACCAGCGGCGGTACCGGTCGCTCGGCTCGCTCACCACCGCCGACCGCTACATCGTCAACAAGATCGCGGCGAACCAGGCGGAGATCGAGGTCGCCTACGGCATGGCCCACGCGCTGGCGGACCTCGGGCGCACGGACGAGGCCCGCCGCATGGCCGACCGCGCCCGGGCGCCCTCGGATACGCTGCTCGGCGACGTCCGCGCGCTCGGCCTGGCGCAGTCCACCCGCTCGGTGGCGCGCGCCACGGATCTCCGCCGCCAGGCGTCCAATCGTCGCAGCGCGCTCTGGGTGCTCTTCCTCGCTTCGCTGCTCATCGGCGCCCTCACGTCGTTCTGGACCGTGCGCTCCGTGGACCGGCCGCTGAGCCGGCTGATCGGCGAGGCCGAGCGCTTCGGCGCCGGCGACCTCCGCCCGATCCACCTCGGCGGCGGGATGCCGAGCGAGATCGAGCGGCTGGCGCGCGCGATGGACGACATGGGCGGGCGGCTTCGCGGCGTGGTCCTGTCGGTGGTGGGCGAGGCGAGCCAGATCGGCAACAGCGCCAGCGACTTCTCGGCGATGAGCGAGGAACTCGCCGCGAGCAGCGGCGAGATCTCGACGGCGATGGTCAAGATCGCCGCGAGTGCCGAGCAGCAGGTGAACGGCATGGAGAAGGCGGACGCGCTGCTCGTGAGCCTGCGGGAGATCGCCGAGGCGAACGCCGCGGCGTCGGGCCGGGTAGCGGAGCTGGGCGACCGGATTCAGGCACTCGCGGCGCAGCACCGGGCGGAAGTGGCGGCCGCAGGACGGTCGCTGCTCGACGTGCGCGAGGTCGTCGGCAAGTCCGCCGGGCAGGTCCAGGAGCTGGCCCGGTTCTCGGAGCCGATCACGGCGTTCATCGACCTCATCAAGCAGATCTCGTCGCAGACCAACCTGCTCGCCCTGAACGCCGCGATCGAGGCCGCGCGGGCGGGGGAGCACGGACGCGGGTTCGCCGTGGTGGCCGAGGAGGTCCGCCGGCTGGCCGACTCGAGCGCAACCGCGGCGGAGGACGTGGCCACGACGGTAAAGTTCATCCGCGATCAGGTGCGGCAGGTGGTCGGCACGATGGAAGTCGGCTCGGCCAAGGTGCAGGGGATCGAGGGCGTCGCGGTGGCCGCCGGACGCGCGCTGGAGGAGATCTCGCGGGCGGTGGAGGAGGTACACGATGCCGCGGAAGCCGTGGCGCGCGAGGTGGCGGCCAACCAGTCGATCGTCGAGCAGCTCGGCCAGCGGACCCGCGAGGTTGGCCAGTCCGCCACCGAACATGCCTCGGCGAGCGAGGAAGTCACCGCCGCCGCCGAGGAGCAGACCGCCAGCACGGAACAGATGGCGGCGGCGGCGGGCGACCTGCTTCAGGGCGCCACGCGACTGACGGCGCTGATGCAGGAGTTCAGAACCTGAGGAAGTGCCCGGTAAGGGCTACCGCCGCTTGGCCCCCTTGGCCGCCTTCTTCCCCTTCTTGACGGACTTCACCGGCTTCACCGTCCTGGCCTTGGTCCGCGCCTTGGCCTTGTGCGCCCGCTCGCGCTCGGCGGCCTTCTCCGCGCGCCGCTGCTCGGCGGCATGCACCTCGGCCACGAGACGATCGCCCTCCTCCTGACCAAGCAGACCGCGCCGGGTGGCGTAGCGGACCAACTCATCGGCGTCCTGGACGTGGAATTCCGCCAACCGGGCGGCGGCGCGGATGATGTTCCCGAGGGCGTCGGCCACCGGGCTCCGGAGCACGGTGGCGATGCCGGGCAGGGTTTCGAGCAGGGTCGAGATTTGTGAACCGCCAAGTTCCGACACCACGAATCCTCCTTCGCCTGCGGGTCCGCGCCGCGCCGCACATGGCGCCTGGGCTGCCTGACCGAATTCTCGCATGGGAGCAGCCAAGACGCCAGTAGTAGCACTTATTACTACTTCAAATATTTGTGATCTTCACCCCACGACGAGGATCCCGGTCCAACGACCTGTATCACCTGATCGTCAGCGAGCCGCGCATGTCGTAGGCGCGGTGTGGAAGGCAGTAGAACGAATATGTCCCCGCGGGCACCCGCGGCACCACGATGCGGTATTCCCTCCCCGTGGCCGTCAGGAGCGGACTGCTGAGATCTGCCGAGCGCGCCGGCATGGCCGCATTGAAGGCCCCCCGGACGTCCTTCGAGAGCCCGCCGCCTTCAAAGACGATGCTGTGTGGTGCACCGGTGGCAACCCGGAACACCACGACGTCGCTGGCGCGGACGGTCAGCTCGGCCGGCTCGAAGCGGTACTGGTCTCTGGCGGGGTCTGCGATCAGGCGGACTACGTGAGTCTCCTGGGCAGCCAGGGAAGCCGTGCCGGAGAAGCCGGCCGCGACCACCATGGCCAACGCACGCAGTAACATGGACATGGGTGAATCCCCTCCCGGATGGCGTGCGGAAGCGCCCGCACCTTTGCGTGCCGGAACGGCTTCCGATAAATTGAGAGAGTTGGTGGGGTAGCCACTTCCATGCCACAGACCCCGCCGGAAGGGCCGACTGTGGGACGTCGGGGCATCAAGGAGTACCGCGCGCCCGAGGCGCTGATTCTGATCGCGGCAGATCGGGACCAGAAACCGCTCGTCTGTCCCTCGTGCAACTCGAGCGCGGTCGAGCGGACTCCCGAGCGGTCCTCCTCCGACGACGCGCAGGGCGGCAGGGTCACCCTCCATTGCGCCGCCTGCGGCCGCACCGCTGCCTACATCCCCCGTATGCTCAACCGCTCATCCATGCCGGAAGCCCCCCGCCATCCGCTCTAGGCCGGGACCCGCCCGCTATTTCGGCTGGCTGAAGATCCGATCCCACCGGACGGCGGTGAGAAACGGCAGCGACTTCCAGCTGTTCGGATCGTAGCTGAAGTACACGACCAGGGGCCGCCCACGCACGTTCGCCCGGGGCAGGAATCCCCAGTAGCGTCCGTCATACGAGCTGTCGCGGTTATCCCCCATCATGAAGAACGAGTCGGGCGGGACGACAATTGGCCCCCAATCGTGCAGATCCGGCTGATAGCTTGCCGTATCCCGCTGGACCAGGTGCGGCACCTGCCACGCCCGCATCTTGGCGCGCTGGATCGGGTCCTCCGACCGGTGCGGGTCGCCGTGCAGCGCGTACGGCTCGTCCACCCGCTGGCCATTCCGGTAGAGCTGCCCCGCCTCCATCGCGAGCGTGTCACCCGGCATCCCGATGAGCCGCTTGACGACCTTGAGATCCTCCTCCTCGACCGAGTCGAAGACGAGGATGTCGTTGCGCACGGGCTCCCGCACCGCCGGCAGGTAGGCATGGACGATCGGGACCTCCGCGCCGTACAGCGCCTTGTTCACGAACAGGAAGTCACCGATGAGGAGGGTGTTTTCCATGCTGCCGGAGGGGATACGGAACGCCTCCACCAGAAACGTCCGCAGGAAAAACCAGACGACCAGCGCAACCGCGATGGACTTGGTCCACTCCCACAGCCAGATCAGGGCCGAGCGGGAACGGTCCGGCGCGCCACCCGGACCGGGGGGCCGGCTGCCGGTAGGCGTCGAGGATCTCGTAGAGCTGGTCGTGCCGTGCGCGGTCATGCCGGGGTCCTGGAAATGGAAAGCTCAAGTATAACGGGGTGCGGCCGTCACCCGGCGTCGCTCACGGCCTGCAGCACCTTGCCCGGATGCTCCTCGGCGTTGGCCACGCGGGCCCAGTGCCGGCGGATCCGGCCGTCCGGGCCGATCCACACCGTCGAGCGGATCACCCCCGTGACCTTTCTCCCGTACAGGGTCTTTTCGCCGTACGCTCCGTAGGCCTGCATGACGCGGCGGTCGGGATCCGAGAGCAGCGGGAACGGCAGCCGGTACTTGGCGGCGAATCGGCGGTGCGATTGGGCATCGTCCGCGGAGACGCCGAGCACCACGACGCCGAGCGCCTGCAGTTCGTCCCAGGCGTCCCGGAACCCGCAGGCCTCCCTGGTGCATCCCGGCGTGTCGTCTCTGGGATAGAAATACAGCACGACGTCGCGGCCCGCGAAATCCTCGAGCGAGACCTCCCGTCCGGTCGCGTCGCTCAGCGTAAACGGGGGCGCCTGCGCTCCGGGCTCGAGCATCAGCTCTCCTTGGCGCGGACCGGCGTCCGCTCCACCACCTTCGGAGCCACCGGCGCACCCTCGCCCAACCGCTCCTGCCCGCCGACCACGACCTGATCCCTGGCCTCCACACCGGTGCGAGCCTCGACGAACCCCGGGGTCCGCACGCCGAGGTCCACCTGCCGCCGGGTGGCCTTCCCCTGACTCACCACCCATACGAAGGTCGAGCCCTGGAGCGCGGTGACCGCGTCCTCCGGAATGACGACCGCGTCGGGCCGCATGGCGGTCGCGAGCCGTGCCTCGATGAACATCCCGGATTGCAGCCGGCGGTCCGGGTTCGGCACGACTGCCTTGACCGTAATGGTGCGTCCCGGAAGCTGGACCACCGGGTCCACGAAGTCCACGCGCCCGGTGAACTCCCGGCCGGGCAGGGCCGCCACCTGGAATGTGACCTGCTGACCGTTCCGGAGCTGGTCGGCGTAGCGCTCGGGCACCTGGAATGCGGCGCGCTGGGGCGTGACGGTCTGCAGCGAGACCAGGCGCGTGCTGGTCGTCACGTAGTCGCCGAGGCTCACGAATCGCTGCCCCACGACACCGGCGAAGGGGGCGCGGACCACCGTGCGCGCGAGCCGGACCTTGAGCAGGTCGAGCTCCGCCTCGTCGCTCCGCGCGGTGGCCTCGGCGCGCTCGAGCTCCGCCCGGGACGATGCCTTCTGCGCCAGCAGGTCGCGTGTGCGCGCGAGCGACTGGCGGGCCAGATCGCGGTCGGCCTCGGCCCGCGCCACCTGGGCCTTGAGCTCGGCGTCGTCCACCTTGAACAGCGGGGTGCCGCGCGCGACGACCGTCCCCTCGCGGATCAGGATCTCAGCCAGCCGCCCCTCGATTTCCGGGCGCAGCTCGATCGACTGCAGTGGCTCGATCTGGCCCGTGGCGAGGATCGCGTCCACCACGGTGTCGCTCCGCGCCTCGACCACCTCGACCGGCATGGGAGGTGGCGCACCCCCCGCGGCAGCATCCGGCTTGCCGGACGATTCGGCCTTGGTGCAGGCCGCGAGCGCGAGGGCGAGCCCGCTGCCCAGCAGCAGCGAAGCCGCCGCCGCCCTTCTCGTTCCAAGCATCGCTGTCACGGCATGTTCCTGTTCGTGAAGAGTCGGTGGCCCAGGATCGCCTCCAGGCCGGCCAGGGCCAGCCGTGCGGCGTAGCGGGCCTGCACCAGATCGGCCTCGGACTGGGTGAGGCGGATCTGGGCATCGAGTACGTCGAGGATCGTCGTGGAGCCGGCCCGATAACGCGATTCCTGCACCCGGTAGTTCTCCCGCGCCACCACGACGCCGGTGCTCGAAAGGGCCGTGGTGGCCCGGGCCGTCACGTAGGCTTCGTACGCCTGAGTGACGTCGGGACGCGCGGCCCGCTCCAGGTCCTCCCGGATGGCGCGCGAGACGTCACGGTTGACCCGTGCCTGCGAGATCGCGATCTCCCGCCGGCCGTCGTCCCAGATCGGCAGCGACACGCTGAGCGCGATCGACGAAACGTTGCGCGCGCTCGGGAAGAAACTGTCGTCGAACCGGAGGTGCGTCCCCAGCAGAGTGATCTGCGGCAGGTACTGGCCTCGCTCGGCCTTGAGCAGCGAAGCGGCCGCGCGTTCGCCGGCCCGCGCCGCCCGGTACTGCGGTCCCTGGGCCACGGCGAGCTGCACTGCCTCATCCACGCCGAGCGGCAGCTCCGGGGCGGGCGCCGTATCCACGGGCTCGGCGTCGACCGGGCCCGCTTCCCCGATGCGGCGGCCCAACTGGAGCCGCGAGACGCGGAGCGCCGCGTCCCGGCGGAGCTGGTCGGTTCGCGCCTGTGTCAGCTCGAGCACCAGCTGCAGCGAGTCGCTCTGCACCGCCGCGCCCGAGGTTACCCGCGCCCGCGCGATCCCGAGCCCCTCCTCCGCCCGTCGCGTGCGGTCAGCCGCGACCCGGGCGAGTTCCTGGTTCTGGAGCACGTCATAGTAATCGGCCTCGGTCAGGAGCGCCGTGCGGAACCGCTGGTCGAGCTCGCTGGCCTCCGCGCTCTCGAGTTCCGCCCGCGTCCGGCCCAGGTCGGCGATCTTCCTGGCATTGAACAGATCGTAACGCGCCTGGAAGGTCGCGTTCACGGCCTCGGCCTGGTCCCGGCCGGTGCCGATGTTGAAGAACTCGGTCGAGTACCGGGTGGCATCGATGCTGGCGCTGAGCGACGGGAGCACGAACACCGCCAGCGCGGCGCGGCGGCCCCATTCGGCATTGTCCACCTGACCGAGCGCGCGGACGTAGTCGGGATCGAGCCGCGTGGCCCGGGCGATCGCCTGGTCGAGCGTGACGCGGGGCGCCTCGACGGGAGGCTGGATCGGAGCGGCGGCCTGCAGTGCCAGCAGGAGACCGAGAATCACTCGGCCTCCCGGGTGGCGAGCGAGCGGTGGGGGGCGCCGGCCCGCCCGGTGACCCGTTCGCGCAGGCCGTCGAAGATCACGTAGACGGCCGGCACGACATACAGGGTCAGGAGAGTGGAGAAGAGCACCCCGCCCACGATGGCGTAACCCAGCGGCCGGCGGCTGATCGACCCCGCACCCAGCCCGAACGCGATCGGCACCGCGCCCATGATGGTGGATACCGAGGTCATGAGAATGGGCCGGAGGCGGATGCGCCCCGATTCGAGGGCCGCCTCCACGGTGCTCATGCCGCGTTCCCGGAGCTGGTTGATGTACTCCACCAGGAGGATCGAATTCTTGGTGACGAGACCGATGAGCAGGATCATCCCGATCTGGCTGTACAGGTTGAGGGTGGCGCCGGCGATCTTGAGCGTGAACAAGGCGCCCGTGACGGCGAGCGGCACGGCCAGGAGCACCGTGAAGGGGTGGATCAGCGACTCGAACTGGCTCGCCAGCACCATGAACACCACCAGCAGCGCCAGCAGGAACGCGAAGTAGAGAGAGGAGCCGCTCTCCGCCAGCTCGCGCGACTCGCCGGCCAGCGCCGTGCTGCTTCCCCTCGGGAGCACCTCGTCGGCGATCCGGGTAAGCGAGTCGAGCGCCTCGCCCAGGGTGAACCCGGGTGCCAGGCCGGCGGTGAGGGTGGACGCGCGGACCCGGTTGAAGTGGTTCAGCTCACGCGGCCCGACTCCCTCCTTGACGCTGGCGAGCGCTTCCAGCTTGACCAGCCCGCCGGTCCGGCCGCGCACGTAGAGGCCGGTCATGTCGCTCGGCGTGGCGCGCGCGCGCGGATCGAGCTGCACGATCACGTCGTACTGCTTGTTGTTCCGGGTGAACGTGCTGGTCCGGTTCCCGCCCAGCAGCACCTGGAGCGTGGTGGCGACGTCGCCCACCGGCACGCCCAGGTCCTCCGCCCGGTCGCGGTCGAAGTTCACCGTCAGCTCCGGCTTGTTCACCCGGAGGTCACTGTCCACGTTGATCAGGCCCTTCACCTGCCGCGCGCGGGCGAGCAGCGTGTCGTTCCCCTTTACCAGCAGGTCGAAGTCCGGATTCTGGATGACGAACTGCACCGGGTTGCCGAAGCCGAACGCCGGCGGATTGTTGGCGAAGGCGAACACCCCCGGGATGGCGAAGTAGCCGCCCTGCACCTCGCCGAGGATGTCCTGGATGGACCGGGTGCGCCGGTCGAAGTCCACCAGGTTGGTGAAGATCATCCCCCGGCTCACCCCATCACCGATGTTCACGACGCTGAAGTAGCTCTCGACGTCCTTGGTCTTGTCGAGTACCGCCTCGGCCCGCCGCTGGTACCCATCCGTGTACGCCAGCGAAGATCCCTCGGGGGCGATGATGATGGAGAAGAACCAGCCCTTGTCCTCGGGCGGGACGAACTCCCGCTTGAGCGAGCGGAACACCACCACGGCGCCGAGCGTGAGGAGGACCACGGCGCCGACCAGCGCATAGCGGTGCCGCACGCCGGCGCGAAGGGTGCGCGCGTAGCCCGAGGCCAGCGCATTGAAACCGCCTTCGAGGACCCGGTAGAGCGCTCCGTGTCGCGGCGGCACCCGCAGGATCTTGGCGCAGAGCATCGGGGTCAGGGTGAGCGCCACGAATCCCGAGATGACCACGGACCCGGCCACGGCGATGCCGAACTCGTTGAACAGCCGTCCGGTCGAGCCCTTGAGGAAGGCGAGCGGCGTGAACACCGCCACCAGCGAGATGGTCGTGGCGATGACCGCGAACCCGATCTCGCGGGTGCCGTTGGTGGCGGCCGTCTCCGGGCTCTCGCCCAGCTCCTCCTGATGCCGGTATGCGTTCTCCAACACGATGATGGCGTCGTCCACCACGATGCCGATCGCCAGGGTGAGGGCGAGCAGCGTGAAATTGTTGATGGAGAAGCCCAGGAAGTACATGATCGCGAACGTCGCGACGATCGAGGTCGGGATCGCGAGCCCGGGGATGATGGTGGCCCGGAGGTTCCGCAGGAAAATGAAAATGATGATGACCACCAGCGCCGCGGCGATGATGAGCGTTTCCTGGGCCTCGCGGATGGAGCGCGAGACGAAGATCGACTCGTCGAACGCCACGCTGAGCTTGACCCCCGGGGGGAGGGACTCCTGGATCTTCGGCAGCTCGTTCCGGATGGCGTCGGCCACCTGGATGATGTTCGCCTTGGATTGGCGGATCACGCCGATGGCCACGGCCGACGTACCGTTGAACCGGAGGGCGCTGCGGTCGTCCTCGGCGCCGAGCTCCACCCGGCCGAGGTCCCGCAGCTTGACGAGGACCCCTTCGGTATTGGAGACCACGAGGTCGGAAAACTGCTCCGGGGTCTTGAGCTCCCCCAACGAGCGCACCGTGAACTCGCGCCGCGCGGACTCGATCCGGCCGGCGGGCACCTCGACGTTGCGGCTCCGGATGGCCTGCTGCACGTCCTGCACGGTGAGGCCGCGGGCCGAGAGCTCCGCGGCCGAGAGCCACACGCGCATGGAGAAGCGGCGCTCCCCGAAGATGCGCGCCTGCCCCACGCCGGGCAGGGTCTGCAAGCGGCTCTTGACCAGGCGATCGCCCACATCGGAGAGCTGGAGCAGATCGTAGTTGGCGCCCGAGAGCGCCAGCCAGAAGAACGGCTGCGCATCCGCCTCCTGCTTGGCCACCACCGGTTCGCGCACCTCTTCCGGCAACCGGCCGCGCACGCGCGCCACCTTGTCGCGCACATCCTGAGCGGCGGCCTCGACTCCCCGCTCCAGGTTGAACTCGAGGGTGATGTTGCTGAACCCTTCGGCGCTCGAGCTCGTAAGGGTTCGCAAGCCCTCGACCGTACTGAGCTCCTCCTCCAGGATGTCGGTGACCGCCGACTCGACCACCTGGGGGTTGGCGCCGGGCAGCTCGGTGCTCACCGAGACGATGGGCGGGTCCACGTCCGGGAACTCGCGCACGGCCAGCCGGGTGTAGCCGATGGCACCGAACAGGACGAGCGCCAGGCTCACCATGCTGGCCAGCACGGGCCTGCGAATGGAGAGGTCGGAGAGCTTCATGGGCTGAACGGCTCCCTCGGGAACTGGTGGAATGGCCGGGGCTACTCTATCGTCGTCGGCTGGGGTCCGGATTCGACATCGGACGCTCGACCTCTGCTTCGAGAGGTAGTAGCGGCCGATACCCATGGCTCGCGGCGACGCCCGCCGCCGCGACCGGTTGCCCTACGCAACGCCTTCACGAGAGATTCAGCGATGGCCGTCAAACTTTCATCCCGCCAGCAGGCGCAGCTCGCCTACCTGCAGACGCTGCCGCCCAAGTTCGACCGGATCCGTGCGGTCGTCGAAGAGATGGCCGCACTGCGGGCGGACGAGGCTGTCGTCCGGGGATTGGCGCGGCTGCTGGATCAGATCAAGGGTGAGGCGGGGGCGCTGAGCCTGTCGGGGATCGCCGAGACCGCCGGGATCATGGGCACCATGACCCGGCGCGGCGGCGGGCTGCAGATGAAAGTGCGCGGCCTGCGGGAGCTGCTGGCCAGCCTCAAGATCAACTATGAGGCCGCGAGCCGTGCCGCCGCCACGCCGGAGGCGGACCCGGCATCGAGCGGCCCCTGAGCTAGCGCCCGGCGACGGCCCGTCCGCGCAGGGCGAGCAGGCGGTCGATCATCGGCCCGGAAACCAGCACGATCATGGCGTTCACCAGGACGCCCACGAGTGCCGACACGAACGCGAGGGCGCTCAGGATGAGCGTAGCACCGATCGTGGCCAGCAGGACTCCGATCCAGTACGACATCATGCGGCTCCGGTCCCGGGGTTCGGCAGGGCCGTAGGTTAGCTCGGCAGGCCCGGTCTCCGCAACCTGTTCTCCCCTTCCCCGCGAGGTACCCGTCATGCGCGCACCATCGGCCCCGGCCCTGCTGCTGCTCCCCGCCCTCCTGCTGAGCGCCGGCCCCGCAGCGCTCGCGGCGCAGGCGCCCCCGCCAAGCCACGGGCACGGCGAGCATACGGACCACGCCGTCGAGGGTGGTGGTACGCTTCCGGAGGGCTGGTCCGCGCGCGCGGACTGGGGCGCCGGCACGGCCGAGGTGAAGGTGGTCCCGATGGGCAAGGGAATGCACGTGACGCTGGGTCCGGCCGTCATCCTGTACCGGGCGAGCACCCGCGGGAGCGGCCCGTTCCACACGCTGGCCACGTTTACCCAGACCCGGAAGACGCCCCATCCCGAGGGATACGGACTGTTCTACGGCGGCCAGCTTCTCGAGGGCGGAGGGGAAACGTACACCTACTTCCTCGTGCGGGGGGACGGGAGCTACCTGATCAAGCGGCGGGATGGCGAGCAGACCACCGACATCACCAAGGGCTGGGTGCCGAGCCCGGCCGTCCACAAGTTGAGTGCGAAGGGTTCCGCGACGAACCTGCTGGAGATCGACAACAAGCGGGATCCGAGCAAGCTGGTCTTCATGGTGAACGGCCAGCCGGTCCACACACTGAAACCGGCCGCGGACGTGGACGGCATCGTCGGCATCCGCGCGAACCACCACCTGGACCTGCACATCGACGGCTTCGACGTACACCGCTGAGGGACTCAACCAGCGCGCCGCCGCTCCGACCGGAGAACGCGGTCGGCGGCGTACCGGATCACCGCCTCCCCACTGCGCGCGAGCCGCTCGAGCGTGCGCCGGGCGGTGGGCGAATCGGCCAGGCCAAGCGCCGTCACTGCGGCGAGGCGCTGGCCGGTGGTGTACCCTGAGCGGCGGAGCAGGCTCCGCCGGGTGGCCGCCACGCCGGCCAGCGCGGCGCAGCTCTCCACCGTACCGATCCTGCCCAGCGCGGTGACCAGCGCCTGCCACGCCCCACGGTCCCGCTCGCTGTCCAGGGCACCCACCAACAACAGCGCCAGCGCGCCGCCGCGCCATACCGCGATCGCCTCGGCGGCGGCGACCCGGGTATGTGAGTCCCGATGGCGCAGCGCCTGCCGGAGCGGCTCCGCGGCCGCTCCCTCGTGGATCCGGCCGATCGCACGGACAGCGGCGGCGCGCACGCTCTGCTCCGGATGGACCAGGAGCGGCACCAGCTCGCCGACCCCGTCGGCCCGGCCGAGCCGGCCGAGCAGCGCGGCGCCATGCCGGATCTCGTGCGTGTAGGGGCTCGTCAGCAGCGGCGTGACCAGCGGGTACACCCCCGGCATCCCGCCGAGCACATCATAGTGGAACTCGCGGAGCCCCACTGAGTCACCGTCCACCAGGCGCGTCAGAACCAGTTCCGCCGCATCCAGCCCGATCCAGCGCAGCACTTCCGCCGCGCCGGCCCGGAGATCGCTATTCCGCTCGGCCAGATCCACGATCGCCCCGATGGCGCGCCGGGGGACGGCTCCGCGGAGCCGGATCCCGAAGCTGCGCCGGTGCGCCGATGGAAGCTTCGGCGCGAGCCGCACGAGCGCCAGGGTTGCTGCCAGCGCGGCTTCCCAGTTGAGGGCGCGGGTGCTTCGCTCGAGCGCGCCGTGCAGGCGCGCGATTTCCGCCTGCTGATTCCTGACCAGCTCGAGACGCCGTTCTCCCGCGGCGCGTCGGTCCGTGCCCTGCCGCCGCTCGATTCCCCGGTGGTGCGCGCCGCCCGGGCGGCGGCGTTCATCCCAGTTCCGCCGCTCGGTGGCGCGGCGCGGCGGCGCGGCCGAATCGGCGCCTGGCCTCGCGCCGCCGGACGGCGGCGCCGGAGGCGGGGCGATGCGCTGCACCATTTCGACTTCGATATGGGGCGAGGACGGGATGGGAGTGAGATCGTGCGACAGCGCGCGCGCGAGCGCCAGCAGCTCGTGCGGCTCGGCGCCCGCGGCGACCCGCACCACCTCCACCTGCCGCGCGAGGAGCCGGCCCTTGAGCGTGAGGTCGTCCGGGATGACGCTCCAGTGGATCCCGGCCTGGACTTCCACCGATTCCGTTTCCACCGCCGCAGCGGCCGCCGACAGCGCGAGATCCTGGGCGGCGTCGTTTCCCGGGTCGGCGCGCAGCAGCGCGATGAGATCGCCGAACCGCGTGACGAAGGCGGAGCTGGAATCCAAGCGCGGGCCTCGCGTGCGCGGGTGGGGGCTCTGCCAAGCTGCAGCATGGCGACCGACTTCGCAACTCTCCTGCATCGCGAGCGCTCCGTCCCACGGGGGTGACCGGCACGCGCGCTTGGGTAGACAATCTGCTTCGCAATCTCTGCACAATGTGCATTGTGATGGCGGCTTTGCGCACCATCTTGACACGGGAATGCAGACATGTACATTGGTTCATGCACTTTATGCTAAATCAGGTCGTCAGTAATTCCAACCGCTCTCGCGCGCCAGGCTAGGGGGTCGAGTCGCTGACGGGTGTAAGTCGCATTCAGCAGTTCCCGGCCCGCTCGACCTTCGGCGGGCCGTTTCGTTGTCAGCTGGTCACCTTCACTCCTCGGCGGGGGACACAATGCAGCGGGCAATCCTGATGGGGACGGCCGTGATCGTCGCGGGCAGTCTCGCGATCGCCACGCCGGCGCACGCGCAGGCGAGGGTCGGCGCGGACATGGGAATTCTCAGCTCCTACGTGTGGCGCGGCCTCAGCCTCACGAACAAGGCGGTGGCGCAACCGGACCTCTACGTGACCTTCCCGGCCGGGAGGGCGGCGGTGACGGTCGGCGGATGGGCCAACGTCGACCTGGGGAAGTACGATGACCCCGGCAGCGACCTCAGCGAGAGCGGCGGGCTCTCGGCGCTCGACCTGGCGGAAATCGACCCGTGGGCGGAGATCAGTGTCCCCGCGGGGAAGGTCACCCTCACCGGCGGAGCCCTGCTGTACATCTTTCCCAATGACGCGGGCTTCACATCGGGCTCCAACACGGTCGAGCTGTACGCCAAGGCGGCGCTCGATGCCGCGCTCAGCCCGAGACTGGCCGTCTGGTATGACATCGACAAGGTCAACGGGGCGTACATCGAGGCCAGCGTCGCCCACTCGCTCGCACTCGACGAGAAGACGTCCCTCAGCCTCGGGGCGCTGGCCGGGTTCAATGCGGGGCAGAGCGTGCCCGAAGGCCCGGGATCGACCGACCTCGCCAGCTTCCACGACGACGGCTTCACCCACCTCGACCTGTCCGCGGGCGTGCCGCTCGCGGCGGGAGCGATCGCCATCCTCCCGGCCCTGCACGTCGTCATCGGCGGCGATGAGTTCACCAGGACCACGTCGCCTGGCCGGGCGCACGACGTGAAGCTGTGGGGGGGAGCGACCGTCAGCTGGTCGAGGGCGCTCGGCCGGGGCGCCGGGACGCTGGAGTAGCCGGCGCGGCGCGTCCGGCCGCGGCCTCCAGCGCCGCCTCCAGGACGTCCAGCCCCTCGTCGATCAGCGCGTCCTCCGCGGTCAGGGGCGCCAGCACCCGGATCACGTTGCCGAAGGTGCCGGCGGACAGCAGCACGAGCCCGCGCTCGAGCGCGGCGGCCAGCACGCGCGCGGTAAGCGCCTTGTCGGGGACGCGGGTCTCGCGATCGGCGACCAGCTCCATGGCCACCATGGCGCCGAGCCCACGCACGTCGCCGACGCAGGCGAACCGCTCCGCCCACCGGGCGAATCGAGCGCCGATCCGGTCGCCGCTCTGCTGTGCGCGGGCGGGGATGCGCTCCGCCTCCATGGCGTCCAGCACCGCCAGCGCGGCCGCGCACGCGAGCGGATTTCCGCCGTAGGTCCCGCCGAGGCCGCCGGGATGGGGCGCCTCCATCACGTCGGCGCGGCCGGTCACGGCCGCGAGCGGCAGCCCGCCCGCCAGTGACTTGGCGGTCGTGATCAGGTCGGGAACGAGCCCGTAGTGCTCGCACGCGAACAGCTTCCCCGTCCGTCCGAACCCGGTCTGGATCTCGTCGGCGATGAACAGAATGCCGTGCTCCCGGGCAAACACCGCGAGCGCCTGCACGTACTCGGCGGGGGCGGGCACGAAGCCACCCTCGCCCAGTTCGAGCTCCATGACGATCGCCGCGACCGAGCCGGGATCCACCGTCGTGGCGAGGAGCTGAGCCAGCCGCCCGGGGTTCGCCATGCAGCAGCGGCCTCCCGATGGCCCCTCGGCGCAGCGGTAGCAGTAGGGGTACGGGATCCGGTACACCTCCGGCGCAAACGGGCCGAACCCCGTCTTGTAGGGCATCACCCTGGAGGTGAGCGCCATCGTCAGATTCGTGCGGCCGTGGAACCCATGCTCGAAGCAGACGACCGCCGGGCGCCCGGTGAAGTAGCGGGCCACCTTCACGGCGTTCTCCACCGCCTCCGCCCCGCTGTTGACGAAGAATGTCCGCTTCTCGTGGCCACCCGGGGTGAGCCGGTTCAGCCGCTCGGCGAGCTCCACATACGGCTCGTAGGTCGCAACGGGAAAGCAGACGTGCGCGAACCGATCGAGCTGCGCCCGGACGGCCGCCACGACGGCGGGGTGCCGGTGCCCGCTGTTCACGACGCCGATGCCGCCGGCGAAGTCGATGAGGCGGTTGCCGTCGGCGTCGGTGAGGACGGCGCCTTCGGCATGCACCACCGCGATCGGTGTGACCGCGGGGACGCCGCGGGGCACGGCGCTGGAACGCCGGGCCATGAGCGCGCGGCTGTTGGGGCCGGGGATCTCGGTCTGCAGGTGAATGATGCCGGGCATATCCACAATGGTCGGATGGTGGGCTGAGAGCACCTCGCCATAACTATGCAGCGCGGGTGCATGAATACTCGCAAATCCGTGCTCGCACGGTACTTACCTGTGCATACCGGCCGCGCGCGGGCGTGGGCCACGTCCCGATGTCGGCGTGGGGGCTGGACAGCCCGTGGGGGTCTGGAGCTACAATGGCTGTGCGTCCCCCATCCGGGAAGGGCGCGTTTGCACCCTCCGACCAAGCGGGGGGTCCACTCTCGCGGCTGACTTTCTCCTTGAGCTGCGAGCCCCCATCAGCGGCGGGGGCGAGGGACCAGGCCGGCGCCAGCGCCGCCCCTGCGACCAGACCGAGTGCCGCGCCAACAATGAAACGAGGAGTTTGTGAGAGTCCTGATGTTGGGCGCCGGCGCGGTGGGGACCGTGTCCGCCCTGAAATTCGTGCAGGACGCGATGCTCGAGCAGCTCGTCATCGCCGACGCGGTGTCCGCCCGCGCCTCCCTCCTGGCGGACCGTCTGCGTGATCCCCGGGTCTCGTCCCGCCGGCTCGATGCCGGAAGCCGTGCCGACGTGATTCGCACCATCCGAGAGACCGGTACCACCCTCGTCCTGAACGCGGCGCTTCCTGCCACCAACCTCGACGTGATGCGCGCCTGCCTTGCGGCGGGCTCGGACTACATCGACATGGCCAGCGGCGGCACCGACGACGACGGGGTCCCCAAGCTGGAAGACCAGTTCGCGCTTGATGCCGAGTTCAGGGCGGCCGGACGGATCGCGCTGCTGGGCATGGGCGCCGACCCCGGCACCACCAACGTCTATGCCGCGTACGCCGCGAAGCACCTGCTCGACGAGATCACCGAACTGCGTGTGCGCGACGGCGACAACTCCATCTGCCATGGCCACGACGGATTCGTGGCGGCGTTCAGCCCATGGGTGTTCATTGACGAATGCCTCTGCCGCGCGGTGGCCTACCGCGACGGGCGCTACCACCTCGAGCCGCCACTCACGGGGTCCGAGCCGTTCGACTTTCCCGAGCTCGGCGTACTCACCTGCTATTACGTGGACCATGAAGAATCGAAGACGCTCCCGCGATTCTTCCCGACCGTCCGCATGGTCGATTTCAAGATGTGCATGGACGACGTGACGGTGGAGACGCTGCGGGTCATGAAGCGGCTCGGCTTGTCGGCCAAGGACCGCGTCCGCGTGGGTGACACCTCGGTGGTGCCTCGGGACCTCGTCGTGTCGCTCCTCCCGCAGCCGAACGACCTGGCGGGAAAGCTGCGCGGCCGGACCTGCGTCGGCATCCTCGCGCGCGGGTACAGGCACGGGCAGCCGCGCGCGTATTACATCTACAATATCGCCGACCACGAGGCGGCCTACGCCGAGCTGGGCGTGCAGGCGACGGCGTACCAGACCGGCATCCCGCCGGTCATCGCCGCCCGGCTGATCCACGAGGGCCGGTGGAGCGGACCAGGCGTCCGCTCGCCCGAGGAGTTCGATCCGGACCCCTTCCTCGAGTGCCTGGCGCGCGAAGGGATGCCGTGGCACGTCCGGGATGACACGGCGGACGCCGGGGTGCCGAAGGTGCGGATCCGGCCGTCGCGCGAGATCGTGGCGGCGTAGCGGCCAAGGCTCCGGTGCCTATTCACCACGAAGGCACGAAGGGCACGAAGGTGCACGAAGCCGTCACCCACACTCCATTGGGCGGTAGGGGGCTTCGTGCACCTTCGTGCCCTTCGTGCCATCGTGGTAAATTGGCCAGAGATCCCATCCAGCCCACGGCGGCGAGAACTGACCGGAGGCTCCCACATGACGAGCGCAGCGAGAGCGAAGGGCGAGGGCCGGAAGGCCGAAGTCGCCCGCTACCAGATGTATATCGACGGCCGGTTCGTCGACGCGGCGGCCGACGGGACGTTCGAGGTGTACGACCCCAGCACCGAGGAGGTCATCGCGACCTGCCCGGCTGGCGGGGCGGATGACGTGGACCGCGCCGTCACGGCGGCGCATCGCGCGTTCTACGAGGACGGCTGGCGCGGCGTCAGCGCCCAGGAGCGCGGACGCATCCTGTTCCGCCTCGCCGAGCGGATCCGGGCCCGGCGAAGCGAGCTCGCGGAGCTCGAAACGCTCAACTCGGGCAAGCCGATCATCGAATCCGAGTACGACATGGACGACGCCGCCACCTGCTACGAGTACTACGGCGGTCTGGCCACCAAGATCAACGGCGAGGTGCTGCCGGTGCCCGCCGACGCGGTCGCCTTCGCAATGCGGGAGCCGGTGGGCGTGGCGGGACAGATCATTCCCTGGAACTACCCGCTGCTGATGGCCGCCTGGAAGATCGCTCCGGCACTCGCGGCCGGCTGCACGGTCGTGATCAAGCCCGCCGAGCAGACGCCGCTCAGCCTGCTCGAACTGGCCAGGGAGTTCGAGGCGGCCGGGGTCCCGCCGGGCGTCGTGAACGTGGTCACCGGTGACGGACCGGGAGCGGGCGCGCCCCTGGTGGCGCACCGGGACGTGCGGAAGATCGCCTTTACCGGCAGCGCCGAGGTCGGGAAGCTCATCATGCGGAGCGCCGCCGACCAACTCAAGCGTGTTTCGCTCGAGCTCGGCGGCAAGTCGCCCAATATCTTCTTCAGCGATGCCGATTTCGAGAACGCGGTCGACGGTGCGCTCTTCGGCACGTTCGTCAACCAGGGCGAGGTCTGCTCGGCCGGGAGCCGGGTGCTCGTGCAGCAGGACATCTACCGGAAGTTCGTCGATGCCGCGGCCGCCAAGGCAAAGACCATCCGCCTGGGCCCCGGCCTGGACCGGGACACCAGGATGGGCCCGCTGGTAAGCGCGGAGCAGCGTGACCGTGTTGCCGGCTACCTCCGGATCGGCCGGAGCGAAGCCAAGCTGGCGGCCGGCGGCGGCACGCCCAAGCAGTTCGAGAAGGGCTGGTACGTCGAACCCACGATTTTCTATGACGTGGACAATTCGGCCACCATTGCGCAGGAGGAGATCTTCGGCCCGGTCATGAGCGTGATCCCTTTCAGGGACGAGACGGATGCGATCAGGATCGCCAACGCCACGCCATACGGGCTTGCCGCCGCCGTCTGGACGCGGGACATCTTCAAGGC
>DASSBA010000277.1:0-3762 GCA_035699205.1 Gemmatimonadales bacterium | reverse complement strand
GGGTGCAGTAACCGATTGTGGTGGTCAGGCGATGTTGCCCCAGTAGGTGTCCCACTGGTCGCTGGCCTGGACGGCGCAGAGCGTGGCCATTCGCTCCACCCGCCGCACCTTCCACCGCGCCCCGGTCTGCTTCAGCCGTCGGCCCACTACCTGCTTGCACGACCCCTCCACCAGCCCGCTGCCGATGCTTTGACCCGCTGCCAACCGGATCGCGTACCCGGTGTGATCGATGTGCGGCTCGAAGTACCCCCGCCACGACGCCCACTCCGCCCCGGCCAACTCCGCCAACAACCCCGACGCCCCCGACCCCAGCAGCGTCCCCCGCCGCCCCTCCACCCACGCCCGGCACCCGGCCGACCCCTCGCCCAGCACCGCCTTCGCCGCCGACCACAGGTGCTCGGTCGCGTGATCGATGTCCAGCACCCCGACCGCCCCCGGCAGGTGGACCGCGACCTGAGCCCAGATCCACTTCGCCCCGTCGGCGATCACGCTCACCCCGCCCGCGTCCCGCAGTCCGAGCCGCCCCGCCATCCGACGCCAACTCGGCCCGAGTTGGTCACCCGTGCGGATGCCCGCCTGGATCACCCGCACGTGCGGGGCCGGCAGCCCCCGCTGCTCCCAGTCGTCCCGGCCCGACACCGGCTTCCCGCGGCCCCGCTTGGCGAAGATCGACAGCCGCATCTCCCGCCACCCGCCGGTGGTGTTCACGCCCGTCCCGTCCGTCTGGAACTCCACCTCCCCGGTCGCCCGCCGGAACGCCTCCCCGGCCTCGGGATCGCCCCGCTGCCAGTCGCGCATCGCCCCGCCGTGGTCGTGGCAGCTTGAGCGGATCGTGTTGTCGCAGACGGACAGCCCGCAGAACTCCTTCAGGTTCGCACTGGCCCGCTCGAACGACCAACTGGCCCCGGCCAGGCACAACAACCGCTGGGCGAGCGGGCTGACGAACCCGCTCACCCCGAGGCGCTCGTCGAGCGGGTGCCGACCCGCCCGACAGCGGGGGCAGACGAGGTAGAGGCGGCTGAGGCGAACGGTCCCGGCGGCGGTCAGAACGTTGCGGGCGGCGTGCCGCTTGGGCCAGGCGGGCTTGCCGCAGCCGGGGCAGGCGCGGCCCGGCGCCCCTTTTTTTCGGCCGCGTCGGCCTGGGCCTGGAGGGCGGCCTCGACGGCCTGGCGGGCCAACTCGCGTGCGGCCGCAACGGCGGCGGCCTCGACTTCGGCCAGCACCCTTCCGTCGGGCGCGTCGGTCGCCGTGCGCTCCAGTTGGCGGGCCATCGCCAGAGCGTGTTCCAGGATCAGGGTCTGGAGCGGGGTATCCGCCCGGAACGTGCGGGGCATGACGGTTCCTCCGGGGCACCACCGCCACACTACCCCGCACCGGCATCACCCACCACAATCAATTACTGCACCCAGCGTCAGTACGGCAGGGTTGCCCGACGCGATCGCCTTGACCTCGGCGTAGGACAGTTCCTGGCCCCCGATGTCCTCGGCGCGGCGGGCCGCCGTGTCGCCCGTCATGATCTGCGTGATGAACCGCGCTTTGGTTTCCAGCGCCTGCCACATGTAGGCGTCGAAACTCCCTTCCGTGACGTAGCGGTAGACGGCGACTTCCCGGTTCTGATTCCCCTGCCGGAGGATGCGGCCCTCGCGCTGCTCGACTTCGGCCGGCTTCCAGGGCGCGTCCAGGTGGTGCAGGGCCGCCAGTCGCTTTTGCACGTTGGTGCCGGTCCCCATCTTCATCGTGCTGCCGAGCAGCACCCTCACCTGCCCGGTTCGGACCTGCTCGAACAGCACCTGCTTCTTCGCGTCCGAGTCGGCGTCGCCGACCGCCGCGATCTGCTCGCGGGGAATTCCGCGGCCGACCAGCTTGGTCACGATGTCGTCGCGGGCCGAGTAGCCCCAGGGCGTCGGGTGAACGCCGATGTCGAAGAAGACCAGTTGCGTGCCGCGCGTGTTCGCGGTGCGTTCCCAGATGGTCGCCACCTTTTCCACCAGCGCGTTGATTTTCGAGTCCGCGAAATCGCACGCGGTCGCGGACAGCATCCGGGCGTCCGTGGCGAGCTTGCGGCCGTCGGTGGTGATGTTCAGCGCGTTGTCCTCGCGCGGGTCCACCTTTTGTGACCGCAACCGCTCGTAGCGCTCCACCAGTTCGCGCTGGAGGGCGTGCTGTTCGTCGGACATCGGGCAGGCGACGACGACGGGCTTGCCGGTCTCCAGCCGGGGCCTCGGGAGGTCGAGCATGTCGGCCGTCTGCACGTCCGCGAAGGCCCGGAACATCTGCTGGAGTTCCGGCAGGTTCGTGAAGCGGGCGAACCGGCTCCGGGGCCTCAGGGACGCCCCGTCCGGCGAGATCTCCATCGTGTCGATGACTTCGCCGAACGTGGCCGCCCAGGCGTCGAAGTGCTCCAGGTTTCGCTCCCGCAGCCCCACGGGGTCGAGGAACCGCTGCATCGTGTACATCTCGACCATCGTGTTCGAGATCGGCGTGCCGGTGGCGAACGTGACCCCGTGGCCGGGGTGCCGCTCGTGCAGGTAGTTCGCCTTCATGAGCACGTCGAAGGCGCGCTCGCTGCCGCCGGTCTGGATGCCGGCCACGCGCTCCATCTTGGTGGGCGTTTCCAGGTTCTTGAAGTAGTGGGCCTCGTCCACGAACACGTGATCGACCCCGAGTTCGTCGAACACCAGACCGTCGTCCTTCTTCTCCTCGGCCAGCAGGTCTTTGAGCCGCTCGGCGCGGGCCGCCTTCTGCTTCTCGATGGTTTTGATTAGGTTGCGGTTGGCCCCCTTGTCGGCCGCGTGTTCGCGGAGCAACTGGTCGTACTCGGCGATCCGCGCGGTCAGGAACCGCTCCTGGAAGTCCCGCGACATGCCGATCCGCTCGAACGAACTGTGGGTGACGACGATCCCGTCCCACGCGCCGGTGGCGATCTTGGCCGTCAGGAACTTGCGGCGGTCCCGCGTGAGGTCTTCTTTCGCGGCGACGAGCAGCCGGGCGTTCGGGTAGAGTTGCATGAACTCGCGGGCGAACTGTTCGAGCAGGTGGTTGGGCACCACGTACATCGGCTTCTGGATCAGCCCGGCCTGCTTCATCTTCATGCCGGTGGCGGCCATCGTGAACGTCTTGCCGGCCCCGACGGCGTGCGCCAGCAGCGTGTTGCCGCTGCTCATCGCCCGCCACACGGCATCCTTCTGGTGCGGCCGGAGTCGGATGGTCTGGTTCATGCCGGGAAAATCGAGGTGCGAGCCGTCGAACAGCCTCGGCCGCAAATTGTTGTAGGTGTCGTTGTAAATGCGAACGAACCGCTCGGTGCGTTCGGGGTCGTCGAACACCCACGACCGGAACCGCTCCTTGATGAGCTTCTGCTTCTCGCGGGCGGCGAGCGTTTCCTCCTGGTTCAGCACCCGCTCCTCCCGGTCGCCGTGGTTGATGACGTCGTAAATGGCGGGCGATTTCATGTTGAGCGCCAGCTCGAACAGCGTCGTGCCGTTGGCCCGCGGCGTCCCGTACTCGGAGGTCGCGGCGACGGACTGCCGGGCGGCGTAGTCGGCGGCGAGGCTCCAGACCGCATCGATCTTCAGGTGGGCGATCGTGACGGAGGACGGTTCGACGCGAAACAGGTCGGCGGCGAACGCCTGCACGTCGCCCTCCGGGATCCACGGCGCGCCGAGGTTGGCGTCGATGTCGCCCGGCAACACGTCCTCCGGCTGCACGGGCCGGAGGGCCTCGGCGTTCCGTCCGTAATCCGGGCCGGCGGACCCGGCGGCG
>DASSBA010000276.1:0-46838 GCA_035699205.1 Gemmatimonadales bacterium | reverse complement strand
GCCGGGACAGCCGATCGCCCAAGGGCGGCCAGGTGCTGCAGCACCGCGCTCGCTCTGTCGCCCAGGTCACAGCCCGCCGCTTGCCGGCACCATACCCTCACAGTGCACCATCGAGTGCGACGCCCGCTGGGCGACGGAAGCCCGTCGTGCCGCGGAAATCCCGTGGAGGTCTCTCATGAAGCACCCAAGGTCCCTCGTCGTTGGCCTCTTCATTGCCAGTGCGACCCTGACACTCGCTCCAGCCGCCTCCGCCCAGCAGCCGCGCGACTCGATGCGCGTCCGCACCGACAGCGGAATGGCGCACATGCGCCTGATGCGCGACTCCACCGACGCCCGGCTCGACAGCCTGGTGCGCGCCATGAACTCGGCGAGCGGCGACCGCAAGGTCCAGGCGATGGCCACCGTGATCAACGAGCTGGTGGCCGAGCGGAAGCTGATGCACCAGCACATGCGGGAGATGATGGGGCACGGCGGGATGCGGCGGCACCCGGGCATGGGCGACTCCGGCATGATGCGCCGGCGAAGCATGCCGCGCTCGCCGGGCGCGGACACGACGACACGGTAGAAGTCGCGCGTTCAGCCGGCCCCGGCCTCCCCCACCCAGTCCCGCGGCTCGAGCATCGCCAGCAGCTCCGCCTCGAACGAGCCGGGCGCGTACTCCGGCGCATACTCCCACGCCGCGAGCGGCGGCAGGCTCATCAGCACGCTCTCCATCCGGGCGTTGGTCTGCAGGCCGAACACCGTGCCACGGTCGTGCACCAGGTTGAATTCCACGTAGCGCCCACGGCGCGCGAGCTGGAATCGCCGCTCCCGCTCCCCGTAGGGCACCTCGCGCCGGCGCTGCACGATCGGCCCGTACGCCGACGGGAGCGCCGCGCCCACGTCCGCCGTGAACTCCACCAGCCGATCCAGCCCGAGCCCGCACTCCCCATCCCGCAGGTTGTCGAAGAAGATCCCGCCGATGCCGCGCCGCTCGTCTCCCCGGTGCGTGTTCACGAAGTAATGGTCGCACCAGTTCTTGAACCGCGGGTAGAACGACGGATGGTGCCGGTCGCACACGGCCTTGAGCGCGCGGTGGAAGTGTGCCGCGTCCTCCGGGAACGGGTACGTCGGCGTGAGGTCGGTCCCGCCGCCGAGCCAGGCGTCCTGCGGCTCGCCCGCCGCGTCCCCGAGCTCGAACCAGCGCACGTTGAGGTGCACCGTGGGGACCATGGGGCTCCGCGGGTGCACCACGAGGCTCACGCCCGTCGCATAGAAGGCGGTCTCCTCCCCGGTGGCCGCCCGGGCGCCCAGCCGCGCGGCGGCGCCCGGCGGCAGCACGCCCGTCACGGCCGAGCGGTTGATCCCCGCCTTCTCGAAGGTCACGCCCTCGGTGAGCACCCGGGCCACGCCGCCTCCGCCGCCCGGCCGGTCCCAGCGGTCCTCGCGGAACTCGCCGCCCCCGTCGAGCCGGGTGAAGAACGCGGTCGCGTCGTCGTGCAGCCGCTCCATGAGGGCGGCGACCTGCTCGCGAAGCGGTTGGCCGCTCACGGCGCGCGCCACTCCTTCACCGCGTCCACAAAGGCCCGCGCGTGCTCCGGCGGTACGTCCGGATGGATGCCGTGGCCCAGGTTGGCGATGTGGCCCCGCCCGCCGAACGCCTCGAGCATGCGGTGGGTGCGCTCGCGGATCAGCGCCGGGGCCGCGTAGAGCCAGCTCGGGTCGAGGTTGCCCTGCAGCGCCACCGGATACTCCGCCAGGCGGCGGCGCGTGCCGGCCGCGTCCGTCTGCCAGTCCACGCCGATCACGTCGGCGCCGGTCGCGGCCGCGATCTCCTCCAGCGCCCAGCCCGCTCCCGGCGCGAACGCGATCACCGGCGCGCCGGCCTCCCGAGCGATCCGCGCCGCCTCCGCCAGATAGGGCAGCGCGAATTCCCGGAAATCGCGCGGACCGAGCGCGCCCGCCCACGAGTCGAAGAGCTGGACCGCCTGCGCGCCCGCCGCTACCTGGGCTGCCAGGAACCCGCCCACCGCGCGCGCGAGACGGCCGAGCAGCGCGTGCGCCCGCGCCGGGTCCTGCACCAGGAGCCGCTTCGCGTAGGTGAATGCCCGGGAGCCCTGGCCCTCGACCATGTAGCTCATCAGCGTCCACGGAGCGCCGGCGAAGCCGATCAGCGGAACGCGACCCGCCAGCGCTCGCCGCGCGAGGCGCAGCGCCTCGAGCACGTAGCCGAGGTCCTCCTCGGGTGCCGCATCCCGCAGGCGATCGAAGTCGGCGGGTGAGCGGAGCGGCTGGTGGAACCTCGGCCCCACGCCCTCCTCGACCGACAGCGCCATCCCCATCGCCTGGGGAAGGACCAGGATGTCGCTGAAGATGATCGCGGCATCCACCCCCATCAGCTCCACCGGCTGGAGCGTTACCTCGACCGCCAGCTCCGGAGTGCCCACCATGGTGAGGAAGTCGGCGCGCCGGCGCACCGCGCGATATTCGGGGAGGTAGCGGCCGGCCTGGCGCATCATCCAGACGGGCGGCCGTTCCACCGGCTGGCGCCGGCAGGCGCGCAGGAAGAGATCGGTCATGCGGCTCCGGTGAGAGTCAGCGGTCCTTCAGCAGCGCCCCGACCTCCGCCGCCAGCGCGTCGGCGGTAGGGCTCGGCGCAACGCGCGCTGGCGGCCACCCGTGGGCCCGCGCGGCATCCGCGGTCGTCGGGCCGACGGCAACGAGTCGCGGCCGCGCACCGGCAGGACAGGCGTGCGCCAGCAGACCCGCCACGCTCGGGCTCGCCACCACCAGGACCGCGGCGCGCGCCGCGGCCCGCCGCGCCTCGTCCTCGCTCGCGAGAACCGATCGGTAGCAGACGACCTCCTCGACCACGATGCCGCGCTCGCGCAGCCGGGTCGGCAGCTCGTCGCGCCGCTGGTCGCCGCAGGGGAAGAGCACGGGGCCGTGAATTCCCGCGGCGGTCATTGCCGACGCGAGCGCCCATCCCGCGCCCCGCTCCCCGGCCAACCGCTGGTCCGGCAGCCGTACCGGACCGAACGCGCCGCCCACCGAATGGGCGGTGCCGGCACCGGCCGCCCACACCGTCGCCGCGCGGTTGCCGGTGGCGGCCGGATTTCCAGGCGCGAGCGCCGCCGCCGCCCGCTCGCTGAACACCCGCGCCGACCGGGGCGACGTGAACACCACCGCCTCGTAGCGCCCCATTTCCCCCAGCGCGGCATCCACGGATGCCCAGTCGAGCGGCGGGGCGAACGACAGGAGCGGCACCTCCTCGACGGACGCCCCGAGTAATCGAAGCGCCTCGACGAGGCCGGGAAACGTGCCCGCCGAGGCCGTGACAATCACGGCGTGAGGCATCAGGGTTCGGAGACCGGCGGCGCGGTGGCAGCGCGAACCTCGGCGAGAATCGAGGCGGCTCCCTCGCTGAGCAGCCGCTCCGCGAGCGCCACGCCCAGCGCGTCCGCCTCGTCCTCGCCGGCGGCCGCCCCCATGTCCGAGCCTTCGACGCCGCGCTCACCCCCGAGGGAGATCACCCGCCCGTGCAGCCGCAGCGTTCCGCTCGCGGCCCGCTCCGCCAGCGCCGCCACCGGCACCTGGCACCCACCCTCGAGCGTCCGCAGGAAGGCCCGCTCGGCCGCCACCGCGACGGCCGTCGGCGGATGGTGCACGGCGCGCCTGGCCGCCTCGGCCGCTGCGTCGTCGCCGGTGCGGGCCGTGACGGCGAGCGCCCCCTGCCCCGGTGCCGGCAGCATCAGATCCGGTGGCAGGCGCTGCCCAATCCGGCTCCCCAGGCCCAGCCGGACCAGGCCGGCGGCGGCGAGCAGGATGCCGGTCCACTCCACGTTGGCCTCCAGCTTGGCCAGGCGGGTGTCCACGTTGCCGCGCACGTCGCGCACTTCGAGGTCGGGACGCAGGCGCAGCAGTTGCGCGCGGCGTCGGAGGCTGCTGGTGGCGAGCACCGCGCCCTCGCCCAGGTCGCTCCACCCCAGCGGGCCGCGGCCCACCAGCGCGTCGCGCGGGTCCTCGCGCTCGGCCACCGCCACGAGCGCGATGCCGGCCGGCAGGGTCGTCGGCAGGTCCTTGAGCGAGTGCACCGCGAGGTCGATCCGGCCCTCGAGCATCGCGTCGTCGATTTGGCGGGTGAAGAGCGCCCGGCTTCCGATCCGCGAGAGCGGGACGTGCTGCACCTCGTCGCCGGTGGTGCGGATCTCGACCCGCTCCGTGGCATAGCCGGCCTCCTGCAATCGCGCGCGCACCTGGTCGGTCTGCCAGCGCGCCAGCGCGCTCCCCCGGGTGCCGACCCGAAGCGCCGCCGTCACGCGCTCTCCCCCGCCCGGACCGCCGCCGCCTCGGCCGAGGCGACGACGTCGGCGATGGCGATCCCCTCGCGGTACGAGCCGGCCAGCGCCAGTCCGGGGTTCTTCCGCTCGACCTCCTCCATGATCTCGCGGTAGCGCCCGTAGGTGAGATCGTACTGCGGAATGGCCTCGGGCCAGAGCTGGAACGCCCGGAAGGTGGGCTCGCCCTTGGCGCCGAGCAGGGCGCGGAGATCGTCCAGCACGCGGGCGGTGATGGTCGGCAGATCGGCGTTGGCCAGGTCCGGGTTCCGCACGCCCCCGATGAACGCGGTGAGCGTCACGTGACCCTCCGGCGCCCGCCCCGCGAACAGGCTGGACGAGAAGATCACGCCCAGCACGTGGCGGCGCTCGACCTCGGGCACGAGGAACCCGAACCCGTCGAGCGGGTGCGCCACGTCCTCACGGCGGAAGCCGAGCACCAGAACCGCCACCGGCGGATGACTGATACTCGCGAGCGTCCTGAGGCGGTCGGCTCCGGGAAAGTCGAGATCGACGTCGTCCACGCGATGGGCCGGCGCGGCCCATACCACGCCATCGTACAGCTCGGACGGCTGGAATGCCGCGCCGACGGTCCACCCCTTCGGGCCCGCCCGGAGCTGCGTCACCCGCGCGCGGAGCCGGATCTCGGCGCGGAGCTCGCGCGCCAGCGCCTCGGGCAGCTCCGACAACCCGGTGCGGAACGATGCCAGGCCGCCCGCCACCGCCGCGACTCCGGCTTCCGCATCCCGCTTTCGCGCGCGCATCATGCTGCCGAATGCCTTGATGACCGATCCGTGCGTGCGCTCCAGCGCATACAGCCTGGGCAGCGCGAGGCGCACCGAGAGCTGCTCCGGATCGCCGGCGTAGATCCCGCCGACGAACGGGTTGGCCAGGTAGTCGAGCACCTCCTGATTGAACCGGCGGCGGACGAACCCCGCGACGCTCTCCTCGACGTGCGATTCGCCCGCGTCCACCAGCGGCTCGCCGAAGACGGCCAGCTTGGCGGCGTTGGACAGCAGCCGCGTCGTGAGAAAGGCCTGCGGCGACATCGGGACGGGGAGCAGTTTTCCCTTCCGGACCACGTAGCGGTTCCTGGCCGCCGGCGAGGCGGGCAGCAGGCTCGAATCGAGGCCGAGCGCCGCGATCAGCGCGCGCAGCGGCTCCGGTGGCGCCGCGAGGGAGTTGGGCCCGAGCTCGGCGACGTAGCCCTCGCGGCGCTCGGTGCGGATCGAGCCTCCGACGCGGTCCCCCGCCTCGTACACCACCACGCGGGTCCCGCGCTGCTTGAGCCGATAGGCGGCGGTGAGCCCGGCAATGCCGCCGCCGACGACCGCTACCGCGCCCATGCCGAGCCCACGGCGGCCTCGAACGCGGCCAGCTCCGCCTGGCCATGGGCGGCGGAGGTGAACGCCGATTCGAACGCCGACGGGGCGAGATACACTCCGGCCTCGAGCATGGCGTGAAAGAAGCCGGCGTACGCCTGTCGGTCCGTGCGCGCGGCGTCGGCGTAGTTCGTGACCGCCGACCCGGTGAAGAAGGGCGTCAGCATCGTCCCCGCGCGCTGCACCGTGAGCGGCACACCCGCCCTGGCCGCGGCTCGCGCGAGCAGGTCCGCGGCGCAGGCCGCCCACCGTTCGGCACCCTCCCAGATTCCCGGGCGGGCGAGCACGTCCAGCGTCGCGAGCCCCGCGGCCATGGCCAGCGGATTGCCCGAGAGCGTCCCCGCCTGGTAGACCGGGCCTGCCGGGGCGATCTGCTCCATCAGCGCACGCGGCCCGCCGTACGCCGCGGCCGGCAGCCCCCCGCCGACGACCTTACCGAGAAGGGTCAGATCGGGCTCGATGCCGTAGAGCGCCTGGGCTCCCACCGGATGCACCCGCCAGCCGGTCATTACCTCGTCGAACACGAGGAGCGCCCCGGCGCGGCGGGTGACCTCGCGCAGCCCCTCCAGGAACCCCGACACCGGCGGCACCACCCCCATGTTGCCCGCCACCGGCTCGACCAGAACCGCCGCGATGTCCGGCCCCCGGGCCGCGAACAGCGCCTCGACCGCGGCGAGATCGTTGAACGGCGCGACGAGCGTATCCGCCACGGTGCCCGGGGTCACTCCGGGCGAGTCGGGCAGCCCCAGAGTCGCCACGCCCGACCCGGCGGAGGCGAGCAGCGGGTCGGCGTGGCCGTGGTAGCCGCCGTCGAACTTGACGACGGCGCGGCGGCCGGTGGCGGCGCGGGCCAGCCGGACGGCGCTCATCGCCGCCTCGGTGCCGCTGCTCACGAACCGCACCATCTCCATCGAGGGGAAGGTGGCGACGACCCGCTCGGCCAGGCGCAGCTCGAGCTCGGTGGGCGCGCCGTACGTGGTGCCTCGCGCGGCCGCCTCGACGACGGCGGCCACGACTTCGGGATGAGCGTGCCCGAGGATGAGCGGCCCCCAGGAGAGGACCAGGTCCAGGTAGCGGTTGCCGTCCGCGTCCTCCAGCCAGGCGCCTTGGCCGCGCGCGATGAACCGGGGTGTGCCACCGACGCCGCGAAAGGCGCGGACCGGGCTGTTCACTCCGCCCGGCAGCACGCGCTGCGCGGCGGCGAACAGCCGTTCCGACTCGGCGATCATCCCGGCGCCTCCTCCGCCAGCCACGTGGCCGCGTCCTTCGCATGATACGAGATGATGATGTCCGCGCCGGCCCGCCGCATCCCCATCAAGGTCTCCAGCACCACCCGCCGCTCGTCGATCCAGCCGAGCTGGGCGGCCGCCTTCACCATCGAGTATTCGCCGCTGACGTTATACGCCACCAGCGGCAGCGCCGTCCGCTGGCGCACGGCGCGCAACACATCGAGGTACGCCAGCGCCGGCTTCACCATGAGCAGGTCGGCACCCTCGGCCTCGTCGAGTGACGCCTCGATGAGCGCCTCGCGCACGTTGGCCGGGTCCATCTGGTACTGGCGGCGGTCGCCGAACGCGGGCGTGCTGTCGGCTGCCTCGCGGAACGGCCCGTAGTACGCGCTGGCGTACTTGACCGCGTAGCTCAGGATGGCCCGGTCGGTGAACGCGGCGCCGTCGAGCGCCGCACGGATGGCCGCGACCATCCCGTCCATCATGCCGCTCGGTGCCAGGATATCGGCGCCCGCCCGGGCATGGCTCACCGCCACCCGGGCGAGGATCTCGAGCGTCGCATCGTTGTCCACGGCGCCGTCGCGCAGGACCCCGCAGTGCCCGTGGCTGGTGTACTCGCAGCAGCAGACGTCGGTCAGGAGCAGCAGTTCGGGGTGGCGGGTCCGCAGCCGCCGGAGCGCCCGCTGGACGATCCCGTCCTCCGCGAAATTCTCGGAGCCGATCTCGTCCTTCGACGCCGGCAGGCCGAAGAGCAGCACCGCGCGGAGGCCGAGCGCGACGAGGCCGTCCACTTCGCGGTCGAGCGACTCGTCCACCGAGTGGTGACGGATGCCCGGCATCGAAGGAATCGGGCGCTCGACCTCGGAACCATGCACGACGAATAGCGGTTGAATGAGATCGGCTGCATCGAGCCGGTGTTCGCGGACGAGCCGGCGGAACGCGTCGGTGCGGCGCCGGCGCCGGGGTCGGTGAATGCCTGGGGTGGTCACGGTGGGAAGACTAGGGAAGCCGGCGCATCGCCGCAACGGCACGTCCTTTGCCGCACGATCCGCTGGTGCCCGAGGTCACGGCACGCTACTACGACTATGTCACCGCTCGGCCGCCGCCTTCCTTTGCATCTTGTTTGATCATCGGGCAGTTCGCCTCGCCACGGTCCGGCGACGGGCTCCCGGCGCAAGATGGAGCAGGCTGCCCATGAAAACGCTCGCTTCGCTCGCCGCTCTCGTGCTCGCCGGCCTCGCCGTCGCCTGCGGCGCGCCTCAACCGAAGCTCGTCCCGCCTCCGCCGGTCAACCCGTCTACCGCGATCATCGGCGCGACCCTGTGGGACGGCACCGGCCGGGCGCCGGTCGCCAACGCCGTCACCGTCATCCGTGGCGACCGCATTCTCTGCGCGGGGGCCGCGGGCGAATGCGAGGTCCCCCACGGCGCCAGGGTGATCGACGCGCGGGGCCAGTACCTGATTCCCGGGCTCATCGACAGCCACGTCCATCTGCTCTTCCTGCAGAACGGCAGCGCCAGCGAAGAGCTCGGGCTCGACCTGCGCGACCTCCTTGCCCAGGGTGTCACCACCGTGCGCGACATGGGCAATAGCCCGGTCGCGCTGCTGTCGCGGGTGGCGGGCTTTCGGGCCACGCCCCGGGTCTACGCGATGCAGCTCGTGGCCGGGCCCCGCTTCTTCTACCCCGCCATGCGCCCGGTGCGGACCGAGCGCGGCGTGGAGTTGCGCCAGGCGCCGGCGCTCACGATGCAGTGGCTCGGCTGGACTCCCATCCAGTTCAACCGGGACGACGATCCCGACGAAGTCGTCGCCACGGCCCGGAAGGTCGGCGCCATGGGGCTCAAGCTGTACGCCCAGCTCGACAGCGGCTCCGTCCGGCGGTTGACGCTGGCGGCCCATCGCGCGGGCCTCACGGTCTGGGGACACGCCTGGGTCCAGCCGGCCAGCGTCGGCGAGCAGACGGCGGCGGGAATGGACGGCGTGGTGCACGCCGCAGGGCTGGCAGGCGAGCTGTTCAGCGCGGAGGAGCGGGACACCCTGGTGCGGGACGGCGACCTGCAGGTGGCCACCGCGCACGCGGCCACCGCGGCATCGGCGCGGGACCCGCGCGTGCTGGCGACGCTCGACTCGATGGCCGCGCACGGCATGATGTTCGAGCCGACGCTCGACGCCACCCGGCACAGCGTCGCCACATATGATGCCCGCGTGCGCCACGTGACCACGCAACAGGAAGGCTACGTGCGGGCCGCCGCCCAGTTCGGTGTGGAGGTCACGCGCGAGGCGGTGAAGCGGGGGGTGGGGATCAGTGCCGGCAGCGACCACGTCGCCTATGGCCCGGTCGGCGACCGGGCGTCCGTCTTCGGTGAGCTCCGGCTCTACGTGGACTCGCTCGGCCTGTCGCCCACGGCGGCGCTGCTGGCCGCCACCCGCGACGCGGCACGCGCCATAGGCGGCGAGCCGGGGCGCCAGATCGGCACCATCGAAGCCGGCCGCTACGCCGACCTGGTCATGGTGGGCAGGAACCCGCTGGAGGACATCGGCAATCTCGAAGCCGTCGAGTGGGTGATGCGTGGCGGCACGATCTGGCGGCCGGAGCAGCTGCGGAGTGGAATCGCGACGCGGTAGCGCTACGGCTCCGCGCCCACCGCGACCGGCAGCGCCTCGTTCTCCGCCCACTCGGTCCACGACCCCACGTACACCCGCACCCGCGGGTACCCCAGCAGGTACCGCAGCGTGAAGTAGACGTGGCTCGCCTCGGTGGCGCTGTTGCAGTAGGCGATGACGTCCCGGTCCGGCAGGATTCCCTGCGCCTCGTACCCCCGCCGCAGCTCGTCGGCCGGCTTCCATACGTGCCCGAACCCCGCCTGCGTCAGATCGTCCTGCCAGGAGTGACTGATCGCGCCCGGAATGTGGCCCCGGCGCATCTGCGCGCCGCTCTGCCCGGCGTACTGCTCGGGTGACCGGGCGTCCACCAGCACCGCTCCGCCGCCGCGGCCCGCCGCCGCGGCCCGCCGCACATCGGCCAGCGACGCGGTGTCGGGATGGAACGGTCGCTCCGGAAACCGGGTGGTCGCGACCCGGGGATAGTGAACCGCGATCGGCCGCTGCTCCAATTGCCACTTGAAGTAGCCGCCGTCGAGCAGGTAGACGCGCGGGTGCCCGAAGCCCCCCAGAAGGAAGGCCAGGAAGGTCGCGTCGATGTTGCGCGTCTCGCCCGCGCTGTAGATGACCACCGGCCGACCGGGGTCGATACCCAGTCGGGAGAAGAGCTCCCGGTACGCACCGGCCGAGAGCAGGCGGGTCGGGATGCCGCCCTCGCTCGCACGGAGAGTCTCCATGTTGAGGTACTCGGCCCCGGGCAGGTGACCTTTCAGGTAGGTGAACACGTCGCTGCGGACATCGATCGCAAGCACCGGCCCCTCCGCCTGCCAGCGGGCCAGCTCTTCGGTCGAGACCAGCTTCGGCAGTGACCCGCCCTCCACCGGCACGGCCGGGGCCCCCGGGACCGACCGGCCGCCGCATCCGGCGGCGAGGATTCCCACGAGGGCGAGCGAACTCCGCAGCCGGCGTGTCATGGCAGCGAGTCCTCGTCCAGACCCATGTACGAGCGCTCCTCCTCCACGTAGACCCTGGCCGCGTTGCGCCGGCGGCGCGAGTCGAGCGATACGGGGCGCGTCTGGTCCGCGGGCGGAAGCGTGGCGAGCGCGCGCTGCATCGGGACCCCCTTCTCGACCGCCGCGCGCATGTCGGACGCGAGCCCGGTGATGTACGCGCGGGTCCTGGCCACCAGATCGGCCGGCCGCGGAGGAATGGCGCCGTGACCGGGCACTGCGATGCGCGGCGCCAGGCTGTCGATGATGTCCAGCCCGCGCTCCAATGCACGGGCGCTCCCATCCACGACCATCGTCACGCCGTCCTCGATCAGGAGGTCACCGGCGAAGAGCACGCGCTCCCCCGGAAGCCACACCATCAGGTCGCCGGCGGTATGCGCGGCGCCCGGATGGGTGATGACGATGGTTCGCCCGCCGAGCCGGAGGGTGTCCGTGCCGGTGACCCGGCGGTCGGGGGCGTCGGCGAACTCGAACCCGCGCATGGCGTCGAGGCCCACCACCCGCACCCAGTCCGCCAGCAGCGCGTCCGGCCCTCCCTCGGCCGCGAGCGTCCGCGTGTCGGGATGGGCGACCACCTTCGCTCCGGCCCTCCGGAACACGATCGCGCCGAAGGTGTGGTCGGGATGATGATGCGTGAGCACCAGCCAGCGCACCGGCTGCCGGGTCACGCCGCGAATCGTCCGGAGCAGTGCCTCGCCCTCGCGCGGGCTCGCGAGCGCGTCGATCACCACCACACCCTCGCCGGTCACGATGAACCCGGCGTTCGGCCGGCCCTCCGACCCTCGCCCGGTGTCACCCACGACGGCGTAGACGCCATCCGCCAGCCGCCGGGCCGCGAAGGGCGGCGCGCGCGGCGTGTCCGCCGGCAGCGACGGGGCGGCCAGGACGTGAAGTGCGGTGAGGAGGGTGGCGGCGAGCGTGGAGCGGACTAGGCGGAGGCGAACGCGACGTTGACCGACTGCCGGTAGACGCTGCCCTTGGTATCGGTCCACGTCATCGTGAGCGGACCTTCCTTGTCGGCCCTGAGCGTGAAGCTGACGATCGGGTCCTTGCTCACCCCCGAAGTCCACTCGAACCGCGCCACCTGCTCGCCTGCGTACGTCACGACCACGTCCCTGATGAAGAACGCGGGGATCGGCTGGCCCTCGGGGGTACGGAAGAACCCGGTGTCCATCGGGTGGGAGACGATGGCGTTGACGGTGATGAGGTCGCCACGGGCGATGCGCTCCGGAATGCGGATGCGGGCGTCGCCGGTGGTCATCAGCCGCACCCGTTCAGGGACACGTTGACGTGGGCGTAGGCGGCCCACACGTCCCCGCTGGAAGTCTCGCAGATGGCGCGGCACCAGGTGGTTCGCTTCATCTTGATCCGGGTCTGGAGGGCGACCGAGCCCACGGCGGGCGTCAGGTAGTACGCGGCCAGGTGCGGATCGGGATTGTGATCGACGATCAGGTGCACCGATTTCACGTATTGCGCGGAAGTCATCGGCAGGTCGCTCTCGATGATGACCGGAACGATGCGGCCGTCCTCGGCGACGAGCGGCATATCGAGGGAGAGATGGCCCTTCCGGATAGGCCGGTCGCCGAACAGGTCCTTCAGGATCCTGGCTATCTGCTCGTTGGGCACTTCGGGGTCGCCCGGGCCTGACGCCACGCGCTGAAGCGCGAGCAGCCGCTCTCCGCGGAGCAGCGGACCGGACCCCAGCAACCCCGCGCCGGCGAGGGCACAGCTCCGGAGAAACGAACGGCGGGACGCGCCATCTGATGCCATCGGCGGGCTCCTTCGCTGACGGGACGGACGTCGTAACCTCCTCCCCTTTCGAGGCTAAGTCAAGGCGGCGCGAGGCTTGCAGCATCAGCGCGGTTTCGTCGGACGGCCGGCCGTGCCCGGCGCTCCTGCAACTTGTGTCACCAGCCGTCGGCGGCTAGTTTAAACCGTTCAACCACAAGGTGATGTGAGGACCCCCCCTCACGACCTCCCCGTGTCGAGGCACAGTGGATACCCAAGAGCTCCAACAGGTCGCGCTTTTCGACAAGTGCCGCGAATTCACCAAAGCGCGTGAGTTGCAGGCGATCGGCCTCTATCCGTACTTCAAGCCGATCTCCGAGTCGGAGGACACCGTCGTCGTCATCGACGGCCAGAAGCGGATCATGCTGGGGTCGAACAACTATCTCGGCCTGACCCACCACCCGAAGGTCCTCGAGTCCGCGTCCCGTGCGCTCAGCCGCTACGGGTCGGGATGCACCGGGAGCCGGTTCCTGAACGGGACGCTCGACCTTCACGAGCAGCTCGAGCGGTCCCTCGCGGAGTTCCTGGGCAAGGACGCGTGTCTGGTCTTCTCCACCGGCTACTCGGCCAATCTGGGGCTCATCGCCGGCCTGGTGGGACGCGGCGAGGTGGTCTACCTCGACAAGCTCGACCATGCGTCCATCGTGGACGGCGCCAAGCTGTCCTACGGCGAGACCGAGCGGTTCAACCACGGCGACCTGGCCAACCTCGAGCGCCGGATGGAACGGAACGGCGCCGGCAAGGGCTCCATGATCGTGGTGGACGGTGTCTATTCCATGGAAGGCAACATCGCGGACGTGCCGGCTCTGGTGCGGGTGGCGCGAAAGTACGGCGCGGCGCTCGCCCTCGACGACGCCCACGCGCTCGGCGTGCTGGGCCCCAACGGCGACGGCACCGCCGCCCACTTCGGCATGACCGATGAGGTGGACATCATCGCGGGCACGTTCTCGAAGTCGCTGGCGTCGATCGGGGGCTTCGTGGCGGCCTCGGAGAGCGTCGTCCACTACCTGCGCCACCACAGCCGGCCGCTCATCTTCACGGCCTCGCTGCCGCCGGCCAACACCGCGGGCGTGCTGGCGGCACTCCAGGTGCTGCAGGACGAGCCCGAGCGGCGGGACCGCCTGTGGGCCAACACCCGGCGGCTCCAGGAGGGGTTCCGGAGCATCGGCTTCGATATCGGCCCGACCGAGACGCCCATCGTGCCCGTGCTCATCGGCCCGCTGGAGAAAACCTTCCTGATGTGGCGCCGCCTGTTCGACGCCGGGGTGTTCACCAATCCCGTGGCTCCGCCGGCGGTGCCGGCGTCGCAGTGCCGGCTCCGCACCAGCCTCATGGCCACGCACACCTTCGAGCAGATCGACTTCGCGCTCGAGCAGTTTGCCCGGATCGGACGGGATCTGGAGGTCATCTGACCGATCCGCTGCGCGTCCGCGCGGCGCGCGGCCGGCGGGATCTCGAGCGCTTCATCGATCTGCCCTACCGACTCCACGCGCGGGACCCGCTCTGGGTCCCGCCGTTGCGTCGGGACATGGCCGTGCTGCTGTCCCGCGACAAGAACCCCTTCTTCGAGCATGCCGAGGCCGAGTATTTCCTGGCCGAGCGCGCCGGCGCGGTGGTCGGCCGCGTCGCCGCCATCAGCAACCGCCTGCACAACGAGACGCATGGCGACCGGGTCGGATTCTTCGGCTTCTTCGAATGCATCGACGACCAGGCCGTGGCCGACGCGCTGCTCCACGCCGCCGCCGACTGGTGCCGCCAGCGCGGGCACGACGTCCTCCGCGGCCCCGCGTCGTTCTCGGTGAACGACGAGTGCGGGCTCCTGGTGGACGGCTTCGACACGCCTCCCGCACTCATGATGCCGCACAACCCGCGCTACTACGTGACGCTGATCGAACGGGCGGGGTTCACCAAGGCGAAGGACCTGTGGGTGTACCAGGGCGGCAGCGAGGCGGGGTACGTCCCGGTTCCCGAGCGGCTGGCCCGGGGCACCGAGTTGATCCGGCAGCGGATGGGAATCACCCTCCGGCCGCTCGACATGAAGAACTTCGAGGGCGAGGTCGAGCGGATCAAGGAGCTGTACAACGCCGCCTGGGAGAAGAACTGGGGCTTCGTCCCGATGACGGAGCACGAGATCGACCACCTGGCGGAGCAGTTCAAGCCGGTCGTCATCCCGGAGCTGGTGCCGATCGCGGAGAAGGATGGCCGGGTCATCGGCTTCGGGATCGCGCTGCCCGATCTGAACGTGGTGTTCCGGCGGAACCGCTCGGGCCGCCTCTTTCCGATGATCCTGAAGCTCCTCTGGGCACTCCGGATGCGGAAGATCCGCCGCGCGCGCATCCTGCTCCTCGGCGTGCTGCCGGAGTATCGCGGCAGGGGCGTGGACGCCATGCTGTATCATTGGATCTGGACCAGGTCCGGCGAGCGCGGGATCTACTGGGGCGAGGCGGGCTGGATTCTGGAAGACAACCCGGCCATGAACGCGGGTCTCGAGAAGATGACGTTCACGGTCTACAAGACCTACCGGCTCTACGACCGGCCGATATGAGGGTGCTGGTCACCGGTGCCACCGGGTTCGTCGGCAGCCATCTGACCGAGGCCCTGCGCCGGCGCGGCCACGAGGTCACGGCACTGGCGCGCTCCGCCGCGAAGGCCGCGGCGCTCGCGCCGCTTGGCGTTCGCGTCGTGCCCGGGGACCTGCACGACCGGGCGGCCCTCGAGCGCGCGGTGGACGGGCAGGATGTCGTCTATCACGTCGCCGGCATCGTGGCCGCCCGGCGCGAGGCCGACTTCCTCGCGGCCAACCGGGACGGTACTCGCCATCTCGTGGCGGCCGTGGAGCGGGCGGGAGCGGAGCGGTTCGTGCTGGTATCCTCCATGGCGGCCGCCGGGCCCGCCATGAGAGGCTCGCCGCTCCTGGGAGACGAGCCGCCCCGGCCGGTCACTGCGTACGGGCGCAGCAAGCTCGCGGGCGAGCAGGCAGTAACGGCCAGCGGGCTCGCCTGGACGATCCTGCGGCCGCCGCTGGTGTATGGGCCGCGCGACCCGGAGGTGCTGAAGGTGTTCCGCCTCGCGCGCCTCGGTATCGCGCCGGTGCTCGGTGACGGCAGCCAGGAGCTGTCCGCGGTCCACGGCGCCGACCTCGCGGAGGCCCTCGCCGAGACCGCGATCAGCGCCGCGGCGGTGCGGCGCGTCTACTACCCCTGTCACCCCGAGATCTTCACGGGCGCGGACATGGCGCGTGAGATCGGCCGGGTCATGGGCCGCTCGCCGGCACTCATTCGCGTACCCGCGCCGATCGGACGCGGCGTCCTCATGGTGACCGGAGCCGCGGCCCGCCTCGCCGGTCAGGCCACCATCCTCACGGCCGACAAGGCCAACGAGTTCTTTCAGCCGGCCTGGACCGGGGATCCCGCCCCGCTCACCCGCGACACCGGCTGGCACGCCGCGCGGGACCTCCGGACCGGGCTCGAGGAGACCTACCGGTGGTACCGGGCCGCCGGATGGTTGTAGCGGTCCGGTCGGCCGCCCGGATCGGTGCGCCGCGACCCCGGCGCCGCCTGGGCGCGGTGGACCTGCTGCTGCTCGCCTATCTGGCCGTCGTGACCGCGGTAGCCGTTCACCGCGCGCCGGGTTATCCGGGGTGCTGGTGGGTGGCCGGCGCCAACGCGCTGGCGGCGGTGCTGATCGGCCTGCTCACCCGGCCGGGGCTGGGACGCGTGGGCCGGGCGCTCCGGGAGATCTATCCGCTGCTCCTGCTCCCCGTGCTCTACGGGGAGCTCGACATCCTGAGCCGCGCGGGCGTCCCGGTGCACGACGCGCTGGTGCAACGCTGGGAGCTGGCACTGTTCGGCAGCCAGGTGAGCCGCGAGTGGTGGCAGGCGGCGCCGAGCGCGCTCTGGTCCACGGTGCTGCACGCCGCGTACTTCTCGTATTACTTCGTCGTTTCAGTGCCCGCGTTCTGGTTTCTCGCCCGCGGCAACATGCCGGCGGTCCGGCGCTTCGTGCTGACGGTGATGACCACGTTCGTCCTGTGCTACCTGGTATTCGTCTTTTTCCCCGTCGCGGGCCCCTACTACGCCTTTCCGCACCCCGCCGCCTGGTTCCTGGACAACCCCGCCGCGCGCCTGGTGTACCTGACGCTCGCGCGGGGAAGCTCGTATGGCGCGGCGTTCCCCAGCTCGCACGTGGCGGCAACCGTCGCGGCGGCCATCGCCGCCGCGTACGGCTCACGACGCCTCGGACTGATTCTGCTGGTCCCGACCGTGCTGTTGACGGTGGGCGTGGTCTACTGCCAGATGCACTACGCGGTGGACGCGGTGGCGGGACTCGTGGTGGGAATGGCCGTTGCGGTGGGCGCGGGCAGGTTTGCGGGGTAGACGGAAAGCCGGAAAGGCGGAAAGACGGAAGGGTATGCTACCTTTCCCGCTTTCCCACTTTCCGTCCTTCCGTTTTTCCGTCTTTCCGTCCCCTACTGCACCGTGATCTTGCCGTGCATGCCCAGCGCCAGGTGCGGCAGGCAGTAGAACTTGTACTCACCGGTGGGCGCGCCCGCGAAGCTGACCTTGTAGACGGCGTCCTGCTCGGTGAGGAGCGGGCCCTCGAGCGGCGCCATCTGGTCCGGCATGGCGCCCTTCAGCACGTCCGCCGCGCCGGAGGGGATGCTGTCGGTCCAGAACGAGACGTTATGCGGGCCGCCGCTCTTGTTGTGGAAGTTCACCACATCCCCGGCCTTGATGGTGAGTTCGGCCGGATCGAACTTGTAGGTGCTGCCGTCGAGCACCATGTTCACGTCGTGGGCGGTGCCGCCGGCTGCCGGCTCCGCCGCGGGCGCAGCAGCCGGCTGCTCGGGAGCCGCCGTCGTCGTCGTGGACTGAGCTTCGGGTTTCTTCTCGCCGCCGCAGGCCGCCAGTACCAGGGCCAGCCCCGCCACCATGGAAGTCACACGCATCGCCGCTCTCGCCTCCGAAACAGGATAGTTATACCTTGTGAACCCTTTCACAAGATCTCTAACATACTCGGAACACCCTCAAAGGGAAGAGGTCCCCCCGCGGTGCCGAGCATGCCGGTTTAGTTTTGAGCGATCATGCAAACTCAAGCCGCCCCGCCCTGCCGAAGCCTCGGCGCGCAGTGCAAGAGCCTTCGCGTGACGTTGCGGATCGGCGAGCTGGAGGATGGTCCCGACTCGCTCGATCACGAGGCCACCTGGCTGCTCGGGCATACAGCTCAGATCACCTTCCTCGAGCTCTGGGAAGACGAGGGCGACCTCTACGTGGAAGCGATTCTCCACGTGCCATGCAAGTTTCTGCATCAGGACGGGGACGTTGCCCGCTGCCGTGCGCACGGGTTCGAGGGCCTGGCTCCTCGGGGCGCGCGCCGGCAGCCGCAACCGCTCCAGCTCGGCGGAGACCGCTTCGTCGTGGTGGAGGACTGCCGGAGCGCCGTGCGCACGCTCTCCTTCCCGCCGCGCACCCTGCCCGTGCTGGAGGCCGGCACGCCGCCGGCGGCCGAGAACCCGTGCGCGACGGCGCCCTGCCGCACGGCGGACAATACCCGCAAGGCAGCCTGCTGCCGCGATCTTCAGGTCGAGATCATGTGCACCCGTGCCCAGCGGCGCCTGGAGGCGCTTGTGCGCTCGCGGCGGTCACCGTATCTCTGCAAGATCGAGCGCGGAGGCGATTACTCTCTCGATGTCGAGATGATCTCCGCCTGCGGCTACCTCGGCCCCGACGGCGTGGCCTGCAGCCTCCACGGGCGGCACCGCGCCGACGGCCGGACCGCCAAGCCCGACCTCTGCTTCGAGTGGCCGCCGAAGAACCGCGGGCTGCATCCGGGATGCGTCTTCGGACCCCGGCGGCGGCGGAGCGCGCCGCGCGTGTAAGCTGCGGCTGTGCAAGGCCCGGCAGGTCGGCCGTCCTTGAGAGCGACCCGCGCAGGGCACCCCCCGGAGGTTCCGGTGACCGACGACCTCGAACACCTGTACCAGAGCACCTATACTGCGGTGGTTCGCTTCCTCTACCGGAAGGTATGGGATGCGGAGCGCGCGGAGGACCTGGCGCAGGAGGTATTCGTCCGCGCCCTGTCCCACCGGCCCGAGAAGCCGCGCGCCTGGGTGTTCGCGGTGGCGGCCAACCTCGCCCGGGACGAGGCGCGCGCGGCCATGCGGAGGAAGCGCCACCTGACGCTGCTCAAGGGTGACCCGATTGCCCAGCCGACCCTGACGCCGGCCGCGGACGATACGGTGGAGCACGACGAGCAGATGGCCCAGGTCCAGGAGGCGTTGAGTACCCTCACGGTGCGGGACCGGGAAATCCTCCTGCTCTGGGACGCCGGGCTGAGTTACCCGGAAATCGCGGCGCGGACCGGCCTGGCCGTCGGTGCCGTGGGCACCACCCTCGCACGTGCGCGCCGTCGCCTGGTGGATGCGCACGACCGACAGCAGACTCGAACGGGAACCGATGCGGCACATTCCTGAGGACGAGCTCCACGCCTACCTGGACCAGGGGCTGAGCCGGACGCAGTGCGTCGAGATCGAAAGCCACCTCGCCGACTGCCCGTCCTGCCAGGCCCTGCGCGACGGCATCGCGGCGCTGCGCGACCGGACCACCGCGCTGCTCGCCCGGCTCGCCCCGCCGCCGAGCGTGCCCCCGGCGTTCGAGGTGCTGCGGAAGCGCGCGGCCGAGGCGGCGTCCCTCCGGCGCCGTCGCCTGCACCTGCTGGCCTGGGCCGCGAGCGTGGTCCTGGCGGTGGGACTCGGGTGGGGTGCGAGCTCATTGGTGCGGTCGGGCCCGCGCGGCCAGCTGGCCGCGCGGGCAGTCTTCACCCCCGCGACCCCGGTTCATGCCGCGGCGTCGCGTCCGTCGCCCGACTCTTCGGAGTCGCCACGCGGCACCACCGTGGCCGCCGCGCCGGCGCCAGCCGCGGCCGCCCCACCGCCCCGGGCCGCGCGCGTACGGACAATCGCATCGTCGCCGACCGATTCCAGCCGGGCCGCGCGCCGGGCCGCGGCGCTCTCGGTCCTCAATCCCTCACCCGCGGTCGAGCTCACCCAGCTCGACAGCCCCGCCGCGCGCGGCGACATCGAGCTCGACGGCATGTGGCGAACGATGTCGTGGGACGGCGCGAAGGCGGCGGCGGGCGAGCGGCTGCCCCACATCGACGGGCTCCCGGTGATGCGGGTCCAGGTGCAGAGCAACGAGCAGGGCGCGCGGCCGGTCATGGTGGTGGCGCAGCGGCTCGCGTCCGGGCAGGTCATCCGCACCATCGAGGGGCCGGCCACCGACGTGACGCAGCTCCTCTCCCGTGGCCCGATGAGCGACGTGGACTCCCTCTTCCTTCCGGGGGGCGCGAAGCGGGCCGCCGACCCCGCGGGCCACGCGATGGCCATGCAGGTCGGTGACCGCATGCTGGCCATCACCGGCGACCTGCCGTCCGACAGCCTCAGGGCGATGATCCGGCGGCTGAACGCCGAAATGCGCAGTAAGTGACGAGACCGCGGGCGTCGTCAGCCTGACCGCGGCCCCTCCCTCCGCTCGATTGCCTCCGGCGCCACATAGTCCTTCGGGCTCTCCTCGTGATCGAACTCCAGGTGAGCGTGTCCGCGCTCGCGACCGAGCGTGATCTCCGCCAGCCGGGGCGAGATCATCGGGAAAGTGCGCGCGTAGAGCGCATAGCTGAGGAGATAGAGACCGAGGAACAGCAGCGTCGGCCCCCACTCGGGAAGCCGGAAGACCGGCCCCGGCAGCGCGCTCACCGAGGGCATCACCAGGAGATACCGCTCCAGCCAGAGCGACACCAGGCTGACGACGGCGAAGAAGGCGAACGTGGCGCGCACCTTCTTGGGCGCCACACCGAGCAGGCCGAAGAACGGCACGATGAACATGCCGATGAGCACCGCCTCGCCGACGGGGAGCCAGTGGCCCCAGAGGCGGGCGAAGACGAACCCGGTCTCCTCCGGGAGATTGCCGTACCAGATCACCAGGAACTGGGCCCACATGAGATAGGCCCAGAACACCGTAAAGCCGAAGCAGAGCTTGCCCAGATCGTGGCGCTGCTTGGGCGACACGAGATCGGCGACCCCCAGATGGCTCGCCCCGTGGATCATGAGGAGCGCGAGCAGCATGTGGGCCCCGAGGAATGCCCCCATGAGAAAGAAGCCGCCGAGGAGGTTCGAGTACCAGTGGGGCTGGAGCGCCATCACCCCGTCGAACGCCATCAGCGTCAGCACGGCCGCGTAGATCACGACGAACGTCGGCGCCAGCCGGTGGATCCGGTCCTCCTGCGCCAGCGCCCCCTCGGTACTGCCGTCGTATCCCCGACTCAGGCGGTCGAAGAGCGCGCGACGTCCGGCGGGCGCGGCGGCGCGCACCGCCAGGAGATCGGGCACCATGTCCGCCCGGACCAGCCACCAGCCCACCAGCGTCAGCAGCCCGAGGCCGAGGAACAGCCGGGCGAACATGAACCCCCAGGAAAGCCAGATCACCTTCGCGTGCTGCAGCTCGGGCATGGCCGTCTGCATCGGTCCGAAGATCGACGGGTATCCGAGCGTGAAGATCAGCACCAGGCCGACCAGCGCGACCGGCAGGAACGCCACCTGGGCGGAGGCAAACCGGATGATCATCCCCGACCATTTGGCGTTGGTGACCTTCTGCACCGCCACGAAGGCCACCGCGCCCGCCGCGAGTCCGGTGAAGTAGAGCCAGTTGACGTGGAACAGCTGCCAGGCACGATCGGCGTGGCCACCGAACAGGGCACTCAGGAACAGAATCAGGCCGAGGACCGCGAGTCCGGCGCCTACCCCAACCAGCACGTCGAACCGGCCGGCGAGCGAGCCCCGGACGAGGCGCTCGCGAAGCGTGGGGGTCATTTGGGCCTCTCTCCGGTCGAGCCGGTGGCGCTCGGCCCGGGGGGAATTCCCACCGCGGCGCCGGCCGGCTCCGGTGCCAGGGGACTCTGGCCCTGGAGCTTCCGCACGTGGTTCACGATGGCCCAGCGATCGCTGGGCAGGTAGACCTTGTCGCCGTAGCGCGGCATGACCCCCCGCCCGTAGCGGATGATGCTGTAGATGTAGCCATCGGAGTAGCCGCGCGCGCGTCCGGTGAGGAGCGACGGCGCTCCGATGCGGGAGGAGACCGTCCCCTTCGCGTCGCCGGCCCGGCCGTGGCAGACCTCGCAGTAGGTCTGGAAGAGCGTGTCGCCCGCAGCCTCCATGTCGTGCGGGAGCACCGCCACGTCCGGTCCCGGCGGCCACGCCTTGGCCGCGCCGGACCCCGGCGCGTAGGGGTTCTTGAGCGCGTTGGCGGTGGTGAGCTTGCCCGTGGTCCACTCGGCGGACCAGTCAGGCTCACCGCCGGTTACCGGGACCGTGCCCGCGGGGGTGTAGCGCGGCACGGCGCTCGACTCGTACGGCCGCACGTACTTGGCGCGGATCATGTGATCGAACCACGGCACGATGTGCCAGAGATCGTCCGGCGAGGGCACGCGGTTGTACCAGAAGTCGCAGCCGCCGGTGAACACCGTCAGCGCCACGAGTCCCGCCCACCACCGGGAGTCACGCCGCCTCATGGCGCACCTCCACGGCTCCCGCCGAGCGGAGCAGCTGCTCGACCGGGCCGAGCTGGTCCGACCCCGACGGCACGAACAGGCCGATCCGGTCGTCGCTGAATTGCGGGTCGTAGGCCACCCTGCGCTTCTGCCCCAGCAGCGTGAGACACGCCACGGCCGCCACCGTGATGAGGGCGCCCAGCAGGACGGTGAGCTCGAAGGCGATGGCGACGTACGCCGGGACCGAGGACATGGTCTTGCCGCCGACGAGGAGGGGCCAGTCGAACGACATCCAGATCGTCATTCCGAACCCCGCGGCGCATCCGGTGAGCCCGCCGATGAGTGTGAACAGGCGCACCATGCTCACCGGCTGGTCGAGCGCCTCCTCGATCTCGTGATTGGGGAACGCGGTGTAGACGACCAGGTTCCGGTGCCCCCGGGCGCGAAGCGCGCGGATGGCATCCACGGCGGCGTCGACGTGGATGAACGAGGCCAGGACCCCCGGCTGCCGTCGCGTTGGCTTCGGCCGCGCCATCAGTGGTGCCCTCCGCCCCCGCGCTTCCGCGGCATCGGGATCATCTCCTTGATCTCCTGGATCGCGACGATCGGAAAGCTCTTGGCGAACAGCAGGAACCACATCCCGAACCAGCCGAACGAGCCGGCGAGGATGCCCCAGTCGGCCCAGGTCGGGTTCATGTCGGACCAGGCCCACGGGATGTAGTCGTTCGAGAGCGAGGAGACGATGATCACGAAGCGCTCGAACCACATGCCGATGTTGATGAAGATCGAGATCACGAACAGGGCTGTCAGATTGGTCCGGATCTTCCGGAACCACAGGAGCTGCGAGACGAACGCGTTGCAGATGATCATGGTCCAGCCCGCCCACCACATGGACCCGAACGGCCGGCGGAAGAACGTGGTCTGCTCGAACGTGTTGCCGCTGTACCACGCGACGAAGTACTCCATGCTGTAGGAGTAGAACAGGATGGACCCGGTGAGCAGCGTCAGCTTGGCCAGGTTGTCGAAGTGGTATTTGGTGATCATCTGCTCGATCCCGAGCGCCCGCCGGAGCGGAATGATCAGGGTGAGCACCATGCCCAGTCCGGAGTAGATGGCGCCGGCCACGAAGTACGGCGCGAAGATGGTCCCGTGCCAGGCGGGAACGATCGACACGGCGAAGTCCCAGCTCACCACCGAGTGCACCGACAGCACCAGCGGGGTCGCGAGCGCGGCCAGGTAGAGGTAGGCGCGCGTGTAGTGCCGCCACTGGTTGTCCGTGCCCTGCCACCCGACCGAGGCGAGGGTGTACACGGTGCGCCGCCACCCGGTGACCTTGTCACGCACGGCGGCGACGTCCGGGATGAGCCCGAAGACGAGGAACACCGAGCTCACGGTGAAGTAGGTCGAGATCGCGAACACGTCCCAGAGCAGCGGCGATTTGAAGTTGGGCCAGAGCCACCGCTGATTCGGATAGGGAAGCAGCCAGTAGAACACCCACTGCCGCCCGATGTGGATGATCGGGAACAGCGCCGCCGTCATGACCGCGAACACCGTCATCGCCTCGGTGCTGCGGTACACCGCCGTGCGCCACGGGCTGCGGAACAGGAACAGGATCGCCGAGATCAGCGTGCCGGCGTGCCCGATGCCGATCCAGAACACGAAGGTCGTGATGAAGACGGCCCAGAAGATCGGCGGGTTGTAGCCGGCGTGGCCCAGCCCGTCCTTGACCAGGATGAGGAAGGTCAGCAACCCGACGAGGAAGAGCCCGACGGCGCCGCCGAGGAGCAGCAGATATCCGGTGCTCGCCCGGCCCAGCGTCCCGACGACGTCGCGGGTGACGTCGGCCTGCGTCTGCGTGATTTCGAGCTCGGGCGCGCGGTCGGGAAGCGGGCGTGCGACGACGGCCATCGGTCAGCCCTCCACCGGGTGCAGGACCTTGGCGAGGTAGGTAATTGCCGAGCGGGTGTTGAGATCCTCCAGCACCCGGTAGCCGCGCGGGTTCTGCTTGATGGCGACCACACGGCTGTCGGGATCGGCGATGTTGCCGAAGACGATCGCGTCCGAGGGGCAGGCCTGCGCGCACGCGGTGGTGAACTCCCCGTCGCGGATCGGCCGGTCTTCGAGGCGCGCGGTGTTCTGGGCGCCGCGGATGCGCTGGATGCAGAAGGTGCACTTCTCCATCACCCCGCGCGCCCGCACGGTCACGTCCGGGTTGAGCTGGAGCTGGAGCGGCTCCGGCCAGGCGATCTCGTTGTACTTGTACCAGTTGAAGTAGCGCACCTTGTACGGGCAGTTGTTGGCGCAGTAGCGGGTCCCCACGCACCGGTTGTAGACCTGGCCGTTGAGCCCGTCGGCGGTATGATACGCCGCGTACACGGGGCATACGGGCTCGCATGGCGCGTTGGCGCAGTGCTGGCAGAGCATGGGAACGAACCGCGCCGACGGCGGGGCATCCGGCGCCTCGCTCCCCTCCCAGTAGCGCTCGATCCGGATCCAGGTCATCTCCCGGCCCTTGAGAATGTCGTACTCGCCCACGGTCGGGATGTTGTTCTCGGCGTAGCACGCGGTGACGCACGCCTGGCAGCCGGTGCAGCGCGCCAGGTCGATTGCCATTCCCCACTGCGGGAGATCGCGGCGGTAGTCGCCCTTCCGGGTCATCTGGAACTGCTTCTCGCTCCAGCCCTTGAGCGCCGCGACCTCGAGCGGGGTGTTTACCTCGTGCTCGCCGTGCCCCTCCTCCAGGTAGGCTTCCGCCACGGTGAGCCCCTGCCTGGCGGCGGCCAGCGGGATCGCCTCCGCGATGCCGCGGCCGAGCTGGCGGGGCGTGCCCTCGATCGACGCCAGCTTGCGGTAGCCCCCCGTCTTCTCGACGGCCACACGGGTCGAGAGGTACGCCACGAATTCGCCGGCCGGGGCGCCGAGCAGGTCAAGCGCGTTGACGCCGCGTCCCTGCGCGAAGGCACCGTATTCCGTGTGTCCGAACCCCAGCGGCATCGCCACCACGTCGGGGTGCAGACCCGGGTGGATGTAGGCGGGCGCCTCCAGCGAACCGTGCGGGGAGGTGAGCCGGAGGATTTCGCCGTTCCGCACGTTCAGCGCCCGGGCTGCTTCGGGCCCCACTTCGACCCACGAATTCCAGGTGATCTTGGTGACCGGATCGGCGACCTCGAGGAGCCAGGGCTTGTTGGCGCCCCGGCCGTCGTGGAGCATGGCGTGCGGGTACGCGGCGAAGACATACGCGCCGTTGCCCTCGAACGCCGGCCGGGTGTAGCTCACCTGCGCCGCCGTGGGCGCGAGCGACACCTCGACTGGCGCGGGCGGCTCGTCGAACACGCCCCCCCGCTGGAGCGCGGCACGCCAGAACGCGTCGGCGTCGGCCTCCTTCCGCTCCGCCGCGAGCGCCTGCCAGCGGCCGCGCAGGTGGGCCTCCCACGTGGTGGCGCTGAACTTTGCCAGCGCGCCGCCGGCCTTCTTCGCGGTGGCCAGCAGGATGTCGCCGGCAGCACGGGTGTCGAACACCGGCTCCATGACCGGCTGCATGAGGCTCCGCACGCCGGCCCGCGGCGCGGCGTCGTCCCACCGCTCCAGCGCGTGGTGCGGCGGGAGCAGCAGGTCGCACAGCGCGGCGGTTTCGTCGAGGAAGGGCGAAATGGCGACCTTGAACGGCACCTTCTTCAATCTGGCTGCGAACCCGGCCGCCTTGGGGAGCGCGTACACCGGGTTGGCCTCGTGGACCAGCAGGACCGCCACCTGACCGTCGTCCATCGCGGTGCCGAGCTGGGTCAGGCCCCGGAAACCGTCGCCGGCGGCGAGGTCGGCACCGAACCGCACCGTGCGGCCCACGTTGCCGGCGACGTAGTTGAGCAGATTGACCGCCGCGCAGAGCTCGGTGGCCCCCGCGTGCTGCGCGCCGACGCCGCCTGCCACCGCGAGGCTCGGCCGCGCCGCGGCGAACTCGCGCGCGATTCGCTCGATCCGCTCGGCCGGGATCCCGGTCTCCTGGGCCGCCATGGCCGGCGTGTAGTTCCCCAGCGCGCCGGCCAGGGCCGCCGGCGCGCCGCGCGCCGCGGCCACCACGTTGGCAATGGCGAGCGCGACCGCCGCCTCGGTGCCCGGCCGGACGGCCATCCACTCGTCCGCATTGAGGCCCGTGAGGTCCCGGCGCGGGCCAACGTGGACGAATTTCGCGACGTCGCCGCCGGCGAAGCCGTGCGCCTCGGCGAACCCGCGCTGATTTTCCGTGGGCGAGAGCCAGGTCTCGAGAAAGTCGGCGCCGAAGGACAGGATGTACTTCGCGCCCGCGAAGTCGTGGGCGGGAAGCTGGTCGAGCCCGAATACCTGCCGGTTGGCGGCACGCAGCGGCTCGTGATCGAACGGCTCCCACCGGTCCAGCCGGCCGCCAAGCGCGCTGGTCCAGTCCGCCAGCAGCTCCGAGAAGGTGCCCCGCCCCGCACCGCTCAGCACCGCCACCTTGCCGCCGGCCGCCGTGAGCTTGCCCGCGAGCCGCGCGATGGCGTCGTCCCAGGTGATCTCCGCCAGCCGGCCATCGGCCCCGCGCGCCATCGGCGCCTTGACCCGGCCGGGATTGTACAGTCCCTGCAGGGACGCCTGCCCGCGCGAGCAGAGCTTGCCCCGGTTGACGGGATGCTCCGGATTTCCCTCCAGCTTGACCGCGCGGCCTTCGCGCGTGCGCACGTGGACGCCGCACCCCGCCGCGCACTCGGTGCAAGTGCTCGCGTACCAGGTGGCCACGCCGGGGATCTGGTCCTCCGACTGCACCAGGTACGGCACCAGCTTCTCCACTCGGCTGGTGGAGCAGCCGGAGAGTGCCAGCGCGCCGCCGCCGCTGGCGCCGAGCACCGTCAGGAACTTGCGGCGATCCATCCCGGACTCGGGGCTGACGTCAGACATCAAAATCCCTCGAAGGAATCGGCACCGTGGGAGATCCTCGCGTCATTCAGTAATGGCACACGGAGCAGTCGCGCGAGACTTTCCGCTCGAGATGGCACGTGATGCAGAAGCCCATGTTGTTGATGTTGTTCGCCTTGAACACCTGGGGCATGCGCGCCACTTCGCCGTGACAGGTGGTGCAGGCGCTGGGGCCGAGCGCCTTGATGTGCCGCTGATGCGGAAAGTGCGCGTGGCGGGCGAGAAAATGGACCCGGACCCACTCGACCGGCTGCTTGGCGTTCCACGCGTCGCGGACCTTCTTGATCTCCGTCTTGGCCGAGCTGTCGCTTCCCGATACGACCAGGTGGCAGCCCATGCAGGTCTGCATGGACGGAATGCCGGGCTCGGTCGACACCGCGACCGAATAGTGGCAGTACTGGCACTGGATCTTGAACTGGCCGGCGTGGATGTCGTGGCGGAAGAAGATCGGCTGGCGGGGGCCCTTGAGCGATCCGGTGTCGATGATGGCGGGAGCCGTGGCCGAGTCGGCGGCGGGCGTGGCCTGCTGCTGCGCCGCGGATGGGCTGCCGCCAAACGCCAGCACGGCCGCGAGACCGGCGGCGCCGGCGCCGCCGAGCACGAAAGCCAACGTACGCATCATCGATCCACCGCGGAGTGAGAAGCGCTGCCGGAAGTCGCTCGTGAAATCATTCACTTGCTCGCGAGTGCAGAAGAGCGCGCCCGGGCCCAAGGCGCGCCGAATGATATGCAGCGCTTCCGATTACACAACCCGGGCGCGCGGTTATTCCGACTCGACTACTCGGGATCTCTGGCGGCATCGCCGGCTCCGCGCCGCGACCGCGGGACGCGGTGCGGAGTCGGACGCTCGGCGAGCCATTCCGCCTTGCGGCCTGCCAGACGGAGGAACCCGTCCACGGCCCGGCGGTCGTCGAGCGGCAGCCAGCACCACTTGAGCGGGCCGGTACGCTGGCCCTCCGCCAGCGCGCGCGCGATGTCGGCGGGAACCCGACCGGCGCGGCTCAGCCGGTCCTCCTCCGCTTCGGTCATCGTGAAGGTGGCCGACACCGCCTTCCCCACGACGTGGACCCAACACACCTTGCGGTTGCCCACGCCGTACTCCCACGCCCATCGCCAGGTCGCTCCCATGAAGCGGACGGTTTCGGCCACGCCCGCGAGGGCGAGGAGGCCCGCGCGGAGCGCGGCGAACCGGGCGGCCGCGGCGGCCGGCAGATCCGTGAGCGGCGCGGTGGCCGCGGGCTGCTCCGCCGCGTCGGCGTACCGGTTGGCGGCCCAGTAGGCGGTCGACCGGCTCACGCGGGTCCCCGCGCCTCCCCGGCGGGCGGAACGCCTGCGGCCGGGGCGCCGACGCGCTGCAGATAGCGGGCGACTTCGATCCCCATCGCGCGCACCAGCGAGGCCTCGCGACCGTCGAGCCCGGCCCGGAAGACGATCTCACGAAACGAGCGCATGACGCTCTCCGAACGGCGGGTCTTGAAGAAGTCGATGGCCCAGAGTGCGCGGTGCCAATCGGCGAACAGCGTCTCGAGCTGCTCCGACGAGGCGGGCGCGGCCTCCCGGCGCGGGGGCTTGAGCGGGAGCGCCTCGCCGCCGCGCGCGTTCCAGGTCTCGTAGCCCATGATCGCCACGGCCTGCGCCAGATTGAGTGACGGATGGCGCGGGTCGGTCGCGATGGTGACGACCGTGCGGCAGAGGTCGAGCTCGGCGTTGGTGAGGCCGCTGTCCTCCCGCCCGGCGACGATCGCCACCGGCCCGTCGGTGAGGTCCCGCACCAGCTCGGCCGCAGCCTCGCGGGGTCGGAGGGTGCGCCGCTTGGCCGCGCGCTCCCGGCCGGTCAGCACGAAGGTCGAGACGCAATCGGCGACGGCCGCCTCGAGCGTGGGCAGCAGCTCGATCCGGGCGACGAAGTCCGCCGTGTTGTGCGCGATCCCCTCGATGCGCCAGGGATCGAACACTTCGGGATCGACCAGGCGCATCCGCTCGATCCCGAAGTTCTTCGCGATGCGCACCGCGCTCGCGATGTTGACGATGTCCTGGGGGTTGACCAGAACGAGGATGGGCGACAGCACGGGCGTTGGCCGCCCAGCGTCATCCCTCGCCGAGGAAGGAGACGTCATACCGCTTCGCCTTGAGCGCCGCGGCGAACCCGGACTTCTCCACGGCCTTCATGTACGCCTCCTTCGGCTCCACCTGCTTGGCGTCCACCAGCTCCATGAGCGCGTCGTTGAGCGTCACCATTCCCGCCTTGCGGTTGGTCTGCATGATCGAGGGGATCTGGAACGTCTTTCCCTCCCGGATCAGGTTGGCCACGGCGGGAATCGAGAGCAGGATCTCCCGCGCGGCCACGCGCCCGCCGCCGATCTTCTTGCACAGCGTCTGGGCAATGACCCCGCGCAGCGACTCCGAGAGCATCACCCGCACCTGCGACTGCCGGTCGGGCGGAAACTGGTCGATGATCCGGTCGATGGTGGAGGACGCGGTGGTGGTGTGCAGGGTCCCGAACACCAGATGCCCGGTCTCGGCGGTCTCGATGGCGATGGAGACGGTCTCCAGGTCGCGCATCTCGCCGACCAGGATGATGTCGGGATCCTCCCGGAGGGCGGCCCGGAGCGCGTGCTTGAACGAGCGGGTGTGCACCGCGACCTGCCGCTGGGTCACCAGGCACTGCTTGCTCTGGTGCACGAACTCGATCGGGTCCTCGATCGTGATGATGTGGTCCGTGCGCGTGCGGTTGATCAGGTCCACCAGCGCGGCGAGCGTCGTGCTCTTGCCCGAGCCGGTGGGACCGGTCACCACGACCAGGCCCTTGGTGAGATAGCAGAGGTTCTGCACCTCGCGGCTGAGGCCCATGTCGTCGGCGGTGAGGAGCGTGGTGGGGATCACGCGAAAGACCGCCATCGGCCCGTGCCGGTCGCGCCCCGCGTTGCAGCGGAAGCGCGAGAGCCCCTCGATCTCGTAGGCCCAGTCGGTGTCGCCCGTTTCGCGGAACTCGCCCACCTCGCGCGGGCTCATGATGCTGTACAGCATGACCTCGAGCCGCTCGGCGCCGAGCGCCGGCAGCTCCTGGCGAATCAGCTCGCCGTGGTGCCGCAGCAGCGGCGGCTCGCCGGTGCGCAGGTGGAGGTCGGACGCGCCGGCGCTCACCAGCACGCGGAACAGCTCCTCCAGGGCGGCGCGCGCCTCGGCCAGCTCCGCCGCGCTTCGCCCGCCGGGGCCGGACGGCGGGGACGGGGCGGCGGCCGCGGCCGGGGCAGCGGCAGCCATGGCGGCGGCCCGCACCTCGACCAGCAAGCCGGCGTCCCGTGGCGTCAGCGCGACGGTCACCGGCCCGCTCGGCGAGCGATACGGGAAGCTCACCGGCTCCGCGCCGCCGAGCCGGGACGCCGCCGCCGGCTCCGCGACCTCCTTGACCAGCGCGAGGATCTGCGCGTCCGTCAGTGGGTCGCGGGTCAGCGGCCGGGTGGAACCGTTGGCAACGAGGGCCGCCGGTTTGCCGACGGCGAGCTGCAGCGCATCGCCGCGCTGCTCGTGCAATACCTGAATCAATCGATCGAGCCGGGCCACAGGCAGTCTCAGTCGAGGGGACGGGCCAGACGCACGCGGGACTTGTTGATGTACCAGCTCACGTCGCCGGTGCCGAGGCTGAAGAAGACGCCCGGGCCATTGAGGAAATCCAGCGACCGGCTGCGGGACGGCGGCAACTCGAGCGCGGCATGGCCGCGGAACTCCGCCCCGCCCTGCACCACGACTTCCAGTTCGACGAGCCGGGCGGCGGAGACGCGGTCGGGGTCGGCCAGTGGGGCCTGATTGCGGCAGGAGACCACGATGACCTGCGTCTTGGGGAGGAAGGTGACGCCGCCGTCGAGCGTCAGCGCGAAGAAGGCGTCCTCCCGGTTGAGCATTTCGAGCGGCGTCTCGGGGCCGGGCGGATAGGTCGGGCGGGCGTACAGGTGGAGGTCGCCCGAGAGGACGAAGCCTTCGACCAGCACGACTTCCGCGGGCACCTTGGTGGTGATTCCCCAGTCGCTCATTCGCTCTGTTCGTTCGGGTCGCCGGAAACTGAGGACACGCGGGCAGCGCGGCAAGTGGGCATCAGTCACGGATCTCCACGCCGGCCTGCCGCTCGATCAGCCGGATGGGGTCGAGATAGTCGGCCCCGTCGCGCAGCTCGGCCCGCGCGGCGCCGAGCAGTGAGCGCGCGAGCTCGAGCACCGGCCCCGCCACCCCGGTCTCGGCGAGCAGACCGGTCGCGATCGCGACGTCCTTCTCGAGCAGGGCCAGCCGGAACGTACGGGGCCATGCCCCGGTCAGGACCCGCTCGGGCACCAGCACCTCGCTCACGAACGAGCGCCCGCTCGAGGCGTTCACCACGTCGAGCGCGGTGCGGGGGGCCACACCCGCCTTGACCAGCGCGGCCAGTCCCTCGCCCACCGCCAGGATGTTGACCGCGAGGAGCGCGTTGTTGATGGCCTTGAGCGCGTCTCCCGCGCCCACCGGACCGACGTGCTCGATGCGCTTGCCGAACGCCGCGAGCACCGGCCGCGCGCGGGCGAAGGTCTCCGCGCTCCCGCCGACCATCACCGTGAGCGCCCCCGCCTCGGCACCGTTGGTTCCGCCACTCACCGGCGCGTCGGCGAACGCCACGCCGCGCTCCGCGAGCCGAGCCGCGATGCGGCGCGAGGTGGCGGGGTCGCCCGAGGTGCAGTCGAGGAACAGCGTGCCGGGCCGGATCCCGGCGAGGATTCCGTCGGGCCCCTCGAGCAGCCCGGCCACGTCGGCGGAGGTGCCGAGGCAGGTGATCACGACGTCGGCCTCGGCGGCCTCGCGCGGACTCGCGGCGGCGATGCCGCCATGGCGCGCGACGAACTCCGCCGCGCGCTCCGCCGTGCGGTTCCAGACCGAGAGCGGTCCGGGCCGCGCCAGGTGCGCGGCCATGGGGGCGCCGATGGCCCCGAGGCCCAGAAAGCCGACCTGCATCGCGCGGTGGTCCTTCCCTGGATGGAGCCGGGGAGCGGGGAGTCCGTAAGGTAGCGGACCGGCGGTCGGACGGCAGTGGGCCTCGCGTGTACTTTCCGGCATGGGCTCACGCATCCTGCACGTCGATCTCGACGCCTTCTTCGTCGAGGTCTGCCGCCAGCGCCACCCCGAGCTCCGCGACGTCGAGCTGCTGGTGGTCGGCGGCCGGCGGGACCAGCGAGGCGTGGTGCAGTCCGCCTCCTACGGGGCACGGCGCTTCGGTATCCACGCCGGGATGCCCATCGCGCAGGCGGTGCGGCTCTGCCCGCAGGCCACCTTCTTCCAGGGCTCCTTCCCCCACTACCGCAGCGCCTCGCGCGCGGTGCGCGCCGTCCTCGAAGGCTTTTCGCCGACGGTGGTGATGGCCTCGCTCGACGAGGCCTACCTGGATTTCGCGGGCACGGAACGGCTGCACCCGGTCTCGCTGCTGCCGGTCGCCGAGGAGCTGCGGGACACGGTGCGGCGCGAGACGGGGCTCGCCTGCAGCGTGGGGATCGGACCCAACCGGATGATCGCGAAGCTCGCGTCCGACGCGGCCAAGCCCCGGGGGCTGATGGAAGTGCGGGCGGGCTGGGAGGAGGGATTCCTCGCGGGGCTGCCGCTCGCGGCCATGCCGGGCGTCGGGCCGAAAACGGCGGAGCGCTGGGCCGAGCTGGGCTTGGTGGATGTCTGGCAGGTGCAGCGCCTCGATGAAGCGGCGCTCGAGCGGCTCATCGGCGCGGAGGCGCGCGCGCTCAAACGCCGCGCACACGGTCATGCCGGCGCCACGCTCCGCGGCGGCCGGCTGCCGCGGTCGGTGAGCCGGGAAACGACGCTGTCGCGCGACCTCCGCGACCCCGCCCGGCTCGAGGCTACTCTCTCGCTCCTCACGGCGCGCGTGGCCGGCCAGCTTCGCGAGGAACATCTCGTGGCCCGGACCGTGACGCTCAAGCTGCGCCACGACGATTTCCGCACGGTCACCCGCCGCCACACCTTCGAGACCGCGACCGACCTCGACACCGAGCTCTATGCTGCCGCCCGCGAGCTGTTCCGTGCCGCCTTCGCCGACGTGCGCGGGCGGGACCGCGGCGTCCGCCTCATCGGCGTGGCGGCCACGAATCTCGGCGTCGCCGCCGAGGCCGACCTGTTCGAGCCGGACGCGCGCCGGCGGCTCCGCGACCTCTCCGCCGCCGTGGACCAGCTCCGCCAGAAGTACGGCTTTGCCGCGGTGACGCCCGGCAGTGCGCTTGGTCTCAGGCGACGGCGCGACGGGTGAACAGTCGGTACGCGGAGCTCGTCATCCCGTGAACCGCGTCGGTCGCCCTCACCGCCGTATATCCTTGTCCTCGAACCGCAGCCCGACCGTTCCGTCCGAGGCCGTGACCTCGGGGCCGAGGTCGCGAAACGTGGCAGCGCCGGCGCCGGCCGCCGAGGCTCGCACGGTGCTGTTTTGGTACAGGCGGTAGTACCCGATGAAGACGCGCCGGGTGCCCGGCCGCACCGCGCAGCCGCAGTCCACCGTCCCCTGCAACCCGGCGTTCACCGCGATCCGCAATGCGTGGGCCGAGGCGTTGGTGATGAGCGGCGCGAAGTAGTCGGCCTCCGCCGTCCGGCTCGCCGCCGCCGCCCCGACCGTGCCGGACGGTTCGCGCAGCACCGACGATCCGCGCACCTCCTCGCCCATCGGCCGGCCATCGGCGGAGAGCGGGCGGACCATGTCCCATTGCATCACCAGCGTCTGCCCCCGGGGCACGGCCACCCGGACCGTCGCGCCCGGGGCGACGGTGCGCGGAGCCGTCTCGCCCACAACCAGACGCACGGGCGCGGCGAGCCGGTTGGTGAAGAGGAGACGCGGACGCAGGAGCAGTACCACGCTCCCGGCGGCCGCGGACAGCAGGAGCACCAACAGAATGAGGAGCGCCAGCAGCGGCGTCCGGCGCTCCGCGGGCCCGGCCGGCACCGGCGGCGGGTTCCGATCGGCGAGGGGCATCAGCGGACCGGGAGGAAACTCTTGAGCGGATTGGGACTCGGCGCCGGCTTTCGACGCGGCGGCACGCGGTGCGGCAGGGACGGCGCGGCCGTGAGCGCCGCCGGAGTCACGCGGATCACCATGGACCCGGTGGTGGAGTCCACCCCCATCTCGGCGGCGCGGAAGCGGCCCCTGGCCCGGCCGGTGTCCTCGATGTGCACTGCGCTCCCCGACCGGAGCGGGTAGTAGCCGAGCCGGAGCGAATCGCCGACCGCAATACTGCAGCCGCAGTCCGCGGTGTCCGCCCCGCTCACGACGGCCGCGGTGAGCGGGCGCAGCGTGCGATTCACGATCAGCGGCGAAAAGCGCGGCCGGCCGTCCGCCGCCGCGGCAATCACCTGCCGGAGCTCACCCCGTGCGTCACCGCTCGTGATGGTCCCCTCGAGCTCGGCCCCCAGCATCCGGCCGTCCAGCGCGGCCGGACGTACCATGGCCCAGTGCGCCTCGACCGGCCGGCGTGCGGGCAGCGGGAGGCGCAGGCTGTCGCCCGGGCGGATGGTGAAGCCGGTGTCCTCGAGGGTGAGGGCAACCGGCTCGGTCAGCCGATTGTAGACCAGCAGGGAGGCGTGCGGCCGGACCGACGCCCACAGCGCCCCGACGGCGGCCACGAGCCCCAGGGCCACCAGCGCGCGCCGCCGCCCCGCAGGGGGGCGCGCGCGCGGCATCGTGGCCGTGGGAGTCTCGTCCTGGGAGGCCGACGGGTCCGCCCGGCCCTCCCGCAGGGCGTCGAGCACCGCGCGGGCGCTCGAGTAGCGATCGTCCGGGTGCTTGGCAAGGCACCGGAGGATCACTGCGGAGAGCCACGGCGGCACGCGGTCGCGCGACAGGCTCGCCACCGGCACGGGCTCGTGCAGGTGGCGCGTGACGATCTCCCTCGAGTCCTCGCCTTCGAAGGGCGGCGCGCCGGTCAGCATTTGGAACAGCACGACGCCCATGCCGTAGACGTCCGCCCGCGCGTCCACGTCGTGGCGGCCGAGCGCCTGCTCGGGGCTCATGTACAGCGGTGTTCCCACGATGAAGCCGCTCTGCGTGTGCCCCGCGGGGCCGTCGAGGTACTTCACGATCCCGAAGTCCACCAGCAGCGGCCGCCCACCCGCGGCCTCGATCAGGATGTTGTCCGGCTTGACGTCGCGGTGGACCAGGCCGTGTTCGTGGGCGTGCTGGAGCGTCTCGAGGATCGGCTCGGCGATGGCCAGCGCGCGCCGCACCGGCAGCGCACCGTCGGCGCGCAGGATCTCGGCGAGCGTCCGCCCCTCGCAGTAGGGCATCACGTAAAAGACGAGGCCCTCGGCCTCGCCGACGAAGTGGATCGGCAGCGTGTTGGGGTGGCTCAGCCGGGCGATGGCCCGGGCCTCCTGCTTGAAGCGGGCGAGGGTGGCGGAGCTCCAGGGAATGTCCGCCCGGAGCACCTTGACCGCGAGCCGGCGCTGCAGGTCCTCATCCCGCACCTCGTACACCTCGGCGAACCCGCCCCGCCCGAGCAGTCGAAGTACCCGGTACTGGCGGCCGAGCGCGCGCGAGAGGGTCGCCGTGCGGTCGGGCGCCGCGGCGCGCGGGCCCGGCGGCAGGTGCTCGGTGCCGAGCAGCGCAAGCGTTCCCGGTCCGCACCGGGCACAGAACGCCGCCCCCTCGGTGAGGGGCACGTGGCAGGATGAACAGACCAGGAGCGTCAGGCGGCCTCCAGAGGTGTGGCCTACGGATCCGTAAGGTTAACGCGCTGGCGCCGTCGGGGTGAGAGTGCCGCCCGGCCGGCAGCGCGCATCGGTACTGAACACACAACCATGCATTAAATGCTCAGAGTTGCATTCACTCAGCCACGAATTGGGCTCCATACTGGAACATTTACCCACGATTTTGCATTTCTGGCACGTTTCTATTGACACATGGCGCCCGGGCACGTATACTCCGCCGTCCACGCCGACCCCGCCGGTCCGGAGGAGCCACATGCGCCAGTCACACCGCAACCGGGTCGCCCTCGACCGCGAACCGCCGGGATCTCGGTCTGCGCCTTTGGCAGCTCCCCCGATGCCCCTGCGTTTCCGGTCCGGCGCAGGGGCATCTCACTGATCCACCCGAACCCGCGACCGCGCGAGAACGCCATGGCCACTACCGCCCGCATCAGTGCCCAGCAACGCCTCACCCAGACGAGCGACGTCGGCAGAGTGCTCGACCTCATCCGGCAGAAGCACATCCAGGTCGTGGACGTGAAGTTCTGTGATCTGCCGGGCACCTGGCAGCACTTCTCCATCCCCGCGGCCGCGCTCGACGAGGCGATGATCCGCGAGGGGCTTGGCTTCGACGGCTCCTCGATCCGTGGGTTCCAGGCCATCAACGAGAGCGACATGCTGCTCCTGCCCGACCCGTCCACGGCGTTCGTGGATCCGGTGCTGGAGGTACCCACGCTCTCGCTCACCTGCGACATCTACGACCCGCTCACGCTGGAGCCGTATTCCCGCGATCCGCGGTTCATCGCCTTCAAGGCCGAGGAGTATCTGCGCACCACCGGGATCGCCACGACCTCCTGCTGGGGGCCGGAGGCGGAGTTCTTCATCTTCGACTCGGTCCGGTTCGACCAGAAGGCGCACGAGGCGTACTACTACATCGAGTCGGAGGAGGGCGTGTGGAACTCCGGCCGGAACGGCACCCAGAACCTGGGCCACCGCCCGCGCCACAAGGAGGGCTACTTCCCCGTCCCGCCCGCCGACCGGCTGCAGGACGTGCGCTCGAAGATCATGCTCGCACTCATCGAGGCAGGGGTGCCGGTGGAGGTGCAGCATCACGAGGTGGGCACGGCGGGCCAGGCCGAGATCGACTTCCGCTTCGGCACGCTGGTCCAGACCGCGGACCGGCTGATGGCGTACAAGTACGTCGTGAAGAACGTCTGCCATCGCCTCGGGCACACGGCCACGTTCATGCCCAAGCCGCTGTTCGGCGACAACGGTTCCGGCATGCACGTGCACCAGTCGCTCTGGAACGGCGACGCGCCGCTGTTCTACGACGAGAACGGCTACGCGCTCCTGTCCGACGCCGCCCGGCACTACATCGGCGGGCTCATCGCCCACGCGCCGGCGCTGCTGGCCATCTGCGCGCCCACCACCAACAGCTACCGGCGGCTGGTGCCCGGGTTCGAGGCGCCGGTCAACCTGATGTATTCCGCGCGCAACCGGTCGGCCATCTGCCGCATCCCGTGCTACTCGAGCAGCCCGAAGGCACGCCGCATCGAGTTCCGGGCGCCCGATCCCACGGCCAACCCGTATCTCGCCTTCGCGGCGCTGCTCATGGCCGGACTCGATGGCATCCAGCGGAAGCTCGAGCCGCCCGCGCCCATCGATGAGGACCTCTACGAGCTGCACGACGAGCGCAAGGCGGCCATCAAGATGGTGCCGGGCTCGCTCGCCGAGGCGGTGGCGGCGCTCGAGGCGGACCACGATTTCCTGCTCAAGGGCGACGTCTTCACCCCGGACGTGCTGGAGACCTGGATCACCATGAAGCGGACGAAGGACATCGCGCCGGTGAGCCTGCGGCCGCATCCGTACGAGTTCTTTCTGTACTACGACGCGTAGGGCGGAAAGGCGGAAAGGCGGAAAGGCGGAAAGGCGGAAAGGCGGAAAGGCGGAAAGGCGGAAAGGCGGAAAGGCGGAAAGGCGGAAAGGCGGAAAGGCGCGCCAAGGTAGCCTGTCATCCCGAGCGGAGCGAGGGATCTTGCCCGGCCGAGTTCGAAAAACGGGTGAGTAGATCCCTCGCTATCGCTCGGGATGACAGTGTGGTTCCACGCGCCTTTCCGCCTTTCCGCCTTTCCGCCATTCCGCCTTTCCATCCTTCCGCCCGCCTGCCTGCCCGCTCATCGCCCATTACATTTCGCTTCCATGTCCAGCCAGCTCAGAAGTGACGCCATCACCGCCGGCGTCCAGCGCGCGCCCAATCGCGCCATGCTCCGCGCGGTCGGCTTCGGCGACGCGGATTTCGGCAAGCCGATCATCGGGATCGCCAACGGATACAGCACCATCACGCCGTGCAACGCCGGGCTCGACGTCCTCGCCCGCCGGGCGGAGGCGGCGGTCCGGGCCGCCGGCGCCATGCCGCAGCTCTTCGGCACGATCACCGTCAGCGACGGGATCTCGATGGGCACCGAAGGCATGCGGTATTCGCTCGTTTCCCGCGAGGTCATCGCCGATTCGATCGAGACCGCCTGCGGCGCCGAAAGCATGGATGGGGTCGTGGCGGTCGGGGGGTGCGACAAGAACATGCCGGGTGCGATGATCGCCATCGCGCGGATGAACATCCCGGCCATCTTCGTCTACGGCGGCACGATCAAGCCGGGACACCTGCACGGGCGGGATCTGACGGTGGTGAGCGCCTTCGAGGCGGTCGGCCAGTACGGCGCGGGGCGAATCGACGAGCGTGAACTGCTCGAGGTCGAGCGCCACGCCTGCCCCGGGATGGGGTCCTGCGGCGGGATGTTCACCGCCAACACCATGTCCTCCGTGTTCGAGGCGATGGGGATGAGCCTCCCCGGCTCCTCCACCATGGCGGCGGAGGACGCGGAGAAGGCAGAAAGCGCGGCCCGCTCGGGCGAGGTGCTCGTGGCCGCCGTCCGCCGCGGTCTCCTCCCTCGCACCATCCTCACCCGCCAGGCATTCGAGAACGGCATCACGGTGGCCATGGCGCTGGGCGGCAGCACCAACGCGGTGCTGCATCTCCTCGCCATCGCCCACTCGGCGGGTGTGCCGCTCATCCTGGACGACTTCGAAGCGATCCGGGCGCGGGTGCCGGTGCTCTGCGACCTCAAGCCCTCGGGCCGCTTCGTGGCCACCGACCTGCACCAGGCGGGCGGCGTGCCGCAGGTGATGAAGCTGCTGCTCGCCCATGGACTGCTCCACGGCGACGCGCTCACGATCGGCGGCCAGACCGTGGCCGAGACGCTGCGGGATGTGCCCGTCGAACCGCGGGCCGACCAGGAGGTCATTCGACCGTGGGGCCGCCCGCTCTATGCCCAGGGTCATCTGGCGGTGCTGCGCGGCAACCTCGCGCCGGAGGGCGCGGTCGCCAAGATCACCGGGGTGAAGGAGCCGCGGATCACCGGGCCCGCGCGAATCTTCGAGTCGGAGGAGGCGTGCCTCGAGGCAATCCTCGCCGGACGGGTCCGGCCGGGCGACGTGCTGGTGATCCGCTACGAGGGTCCGCGCGGCGGTCCGGGGATGCGGGAGATGCTCGCGCCGACCTCGGCCATCATCGGCGCGGGCCTGGGCGACTCGGTCGGGCTCATCACCGACGGCCGCTTCTCGGGGGGGACTTACGGCCTCGTGGTGGGCCACGTGGCCCCGGAAGCGGCGGTGGGCGGCCCGATCGCGCTGCTCGAGGCGGGGGACCTGATCACCATCGACGCGCGCGAGCGGCTCCTGACGGTGGACGTGTGCACCGACGAGCTGGACCGCCGCCGGCAGGCCTGGCAGCCGCCCGCCCCACGCTACACGGCCGGCGTGCTGCACAAGTACGCGCGGCAGGTCTCGAGCGCGAGCCTCGGTGCGGTGACCGATCTCTAGCGGGGCGCTGGAAAGGCGGAAAGGCGGAACGGGCCCGAAGCTGGCTCGTCGTCCCGAGCGGAGCGCCTGCTGACCTGGAGCTCGAACTCGGCCCGGCAAGGTCCGTTGCCTCGCTCGGGACGAAGTAGCCGCCTGCGCGGACGTTCTCCCTCTTTCCGCCTTTCCCTCTTTCCGCCTTTCCGCCTTTCCGCCCTATAGCGCCACCACTTTCCCGGCCACCACCCCCCGAGCCACGCGCTCGCCGATTTCGCGGGTGCCCAGGGTGGGCTCACCCGGGCGGGCGAGATCGGGGGTGCGGGCGCCGGCCGCGAGCACCTCCGCGATCACCTGGTCCACCCGATCCGCCGCTTCACCTTCGGCCAGGCCATGGCGCAGGAGCATCGCGGCCGACGCGATGGCGCCGAGCGGGTTCGCGATCCCCCTGCCGGCGATGTCCGGCGCCGAGCCGTGCACCGGCTCGAACAGCCCGGGGCCATCGCCGATGGACGCCGAGGGAAGCAGGCCGAGCGACCCGGTCAGCACCGCCGCCTCGTCGCTCAGGATGTCGCCGAACAGGTTCTCCGTGAGCAGCACGTCGATCGCCGCGGGGTTGGCCACCAGCCGCATCGCGGCGTAGTCGACGTAGAGGTGCTCCAGCGTCACGTCCGGATACGCCCGGCCCACCCGCGTCACCGTCTCCCGCCAGAGCTGCGACACCTCGAGCACGTTGGCTTTGTCCACCGACGTGACGGCACGCCGCCGTGCTCGGGCGGCCTCGAACGCCACCCGGGCCACCCGCTCGATCTCGGGCACCGTGTACCGCATCGTGTTCACCGCGGCATCGGCGGCCAGCGCGCGCGGCTGGCCATAGTAGAGACCCCCCAGCAGCTCGCGGACGATCAGCAGGTCCACCCCCGCCAGCCGGTCGGGCCGGAGCGGGGAGGCATGGCCGAGCGCCGGATGCAAGATCACCGGCCGGAGGTTGGCGTACGCACCGAGCAGCTGCCGCAGCGCCAGCAGACCCGCCTCCGGCCGCCGGCGCCCCTCCGCCGTTGCGAGCGCGGGGTGACCCACGGCGCCGAGCAGGACCGCGTCGGCGCCCCGGACCGCGGCCGCGGTCCGGGGCGGGAGGGCGTCGCCCGCCTCGGCCACGCCGGCCGCGCCGACGGCGTACTCGGCAGTCTCGATCGAGAAGCCGTATACCTCGGCCACGGCGCGGAGCACCCGGACGGCCTCCGCCGTGACCTCCGGCCCGATCCCGTCACCCGGAAGGACCGCGACGGTGTAACGCCTCATGCCGACGCCTGACCCGACGCCGGCGCACGGCCCCGCTCGAACGCCGCGATCCGCGACTCATCGCGCAGCGTTTTGCCGATCTCGTCGAGTCCCTCGAGCAGCATCTCGCGGCGGTACTCGTCCATCTCGAATCCCGCGTCGAACCCCCGCTCGTCCCACACCCGGCGGTTCACGAGATCCACGGTCAGCCGATAGCCCGCGCTCGCCGCGGCGGCGCGTTCGGCGAGCGCCCGCACCTGCGCATCGGCGAGGACCACGGGGAGCAAGCCGTTCTGACAGCAGTTGCCGAAGAAGATGTCCGCGAACGACGGGGCGATGATGACTCGGAAGCCATAGTCCGCGAGCGCCCAGGGTGCGTGCTCGCGCGAGCTGCCGCAGCCGAAATTCGCGCCGGCGATCAGAATCGTCGCGCCGGAGGCCGCCGGCCGATTGAGCTCGAAGTCCGGGTTGGGCGTGCCGTCGGCGAGATAGCGCCAGTCATAGAAGAGCGCTGATCCGAAGCCGGTGCGCTCGATCCGCTTCAGGAACTGCTTCGGAATGATCTGGTCGGTGTCCACGTTGGCCCGGGGGAGGGCGGCAGCGCGTCCGGAGTGCTGGGAAAAGGGCTGCATACGGCCTTGGATAAATATTCGTCAAGCAGGTGAGGTGTAAGTGATAATGTACCTTGTTATTACTTACTTATGTAGTCGTACTGCATAGACTTATATTATACAACTCAAGTTATACATGAACCCGTATACACGACGGCAAGCGGTGCATACCGGCGGCGTCTCACCGCATATACGTCCGAACGTCCACCAGCCGCCCCTCCACGGCCGCCATCACCGCCATGACCGGGCTCACGAGGTGCGTCCGGCCGCCCTTCCCTTGCCTCCCCTCGAAATTCCGGTTCGACGTCGAGGCGCATCGTTCGCCGGGTCCGAGGATGTCGTCGTTCATGCCGAGGCACATCGAGCAACCCGGGTTCCGCCACTCGAAGCCGGCCTCGGTGAAGATGCGGTCCAGTCCCTCCCGTTCCGCCTGGGACTTCACGCGCTGAGACCCCGGCACCACCATCGCCCGCACCCCTCCGGCCACCCTGCGGCCTCGCGCCAGTTCGGCAGCCGCGCGGAGGTCTTCGATTCTCGCGTTGGTGCACGAACCGAGGAATACGCGGTCGACCTTGAGCCCTTCGAGCGGTGTGCCCGGCCGGAGGTTCATGTATTCGAGTGCCCGCTGGTATGACTGCCGGTCGGCCTCGGACGCCGCGTTGGCCGGGTCCGGCACGCGCTCGGTGATGTCCGCCGTCATGCCGGGGCTGGTGCCCCAGGTGACCTGCGGGCCGAGTGCGGCCGCATCAAGGGCGACAGTGGAGTCGAAGGTTGCACCGGGGTCGGTATGAAGCCCCTCCCAGGCTCCGCGGGCGCGTTCCCAGGCAGCGTCCCCAGGCGCACGGGGCCGGCCCTTCAGATAGGCAAACGTGGTGGCGTCCGGGGCAATCATCCCGGCCCTGGCCCCCGCCTCGATGGACATGTTGCAGACAGTCATCCGGCCCTCCATCGAAAGCGCCCGGACAGCCTCGCCGGTGTATTCGATGACGTGGCCCGTGGCGCCCGCGGTGCCGATCCGGCGGATCAAGGCCAGCACCAGATCCTTGGCAGTCACCCCCGCCGTCGGAACTCCCGAGAATCGGACCTCCAGGGTCCGCGGGCGGGACTGGACGATGCATTGGGTGGCCAGCACGTGCTCCACCTCGCTCGTGCCGATGCCGAATGCCAGCGCACCGAACGCCCCGTGGGTGGAGGTGTGGGAGTCCCCGCAGACGATGGTCATGCCGGGCTGCGTCAGGCCGAGCTCGGGGCCGATCACGTGGACGATGCCCTGGTCAGGGCTCTCGAGGTCGAAGAGCTCGACCCCGAACTCCCGGGCGTTCCGGACCAGCGCGGCCACCTGGCGCGCCGAGATCTGGTCGGCGATCGGCAGCCGGCGGTCGCCGGTGGGAACGTTGTGGTCCACGGTGGCCACCGTCCGTTCGGGCCGCCGGACACGCCGGCCCGCCAGGCGGAGCCCCTCGAATGCCTGGGGTGAGGTCACCTCGTGCACGAGATGCAGGTCCACGTAGAGCAGCGCCGGTCCACCAGGATGTCCGTTGGTCCCGCCGGCGCCGGCGACTACGTGACTGTCCCAGACCTTCTCGAAGAGCGTGCGGGGGGCGCCCGGAGCGGTCATGAGACGGTCGCGGGCTTCCGGGCGGCGGCCGGTTCCCGCGGCTCGGTCTCCCGGGCGCGCTGGGCGGCCTTCCCCTCCTCCGACCACGGCATCATCCCCCGGAGCTGCGCGCCCACCTGCTCGATCTCGTGGTCGCGATCGGCCTGGCGCATCCGCTGGAAGTTCGGCCCGCCGCTCCGGTTCTCCGCCAGCCACTCGCGGGCGAACGACCCGTCCTGGATGGCCAGGAGGATCCGCTGCATCTCGGCGCGGGTCTCGTCGGTGATGAGCCGGGGACCGCGGGTGTAGTCGCCGTACTCGGCGGTATCGCTGATCGAGTAGCGCATGAACTGCATCCCGCCCCGATACATCAGGTCGACGATCAGCTTGAGCTCGTGGAGGCACTCGAAGTAGGCCATCTCCGGCCGGTAGCCGGCCGCGGTGAGCGTCTCGAAGCCGGCCTTCACGAGCGCCGTGACCCCGCCGCAGAGCACCGCCTGCTCGCCGAAGAGGTCGGTCTCGGTCTCCTCGCGGAAGGTGGTCTGGATGACCCCCGCCCGGGTACAGCCGATCCCGGCCGCGTAGGCGAGCGCGTTGACCAGCGCCTCGCCGCTCGCATCCTGGTGCACGGCCACCAACCCGGGCACGCCGCGGCCGGCCTCGAACTCGCTCCGCACCAGATGGCCGGGGGACTTGGGCGCCACCATCGAGACATCCACGCCCGCCGGCGGGACGATCTCGCCGAAGTGGATGTTGAACCCGTGGGCGAACATCAGCGTCTTGCCGGGCGCGAGCCCGGCCGCGACGCCGCTGTCGTAGACGGCCCGGCCGTCCTGGTCGGGCGTGAGCATCATGATCACGTCGGCCGCCGCCGCGGCCTCGGCGACCGTACGGACATCGAGGCCGGCGGCCCGGGCGCGGTCCCACGACCCCCCGCCCTTCCGGAGGCCGACGATGACCCTGGCGCCGCTATCGCGGAGGTTGAGGGCATGGGCGTGCCCCTGGCTGCCATAGCCGATGATGGTGAAGGTGCGGCCGGCGAGACGGGTGCGGTCCGCGTCGGCGTCGTAGTACACGCGTACGGGTTGCTCGGACATTGCTGAATCTCTGGTTTAGGTGGTCATCAGTCGTGAGTCGTGGGTCGTGAGTCGTGAGTCGTGAGTCGTGGGTCGTGAGTCGCAGGTCGTCAGTCGTCACTCGGAAGGTCAATCCCGTGCCGCTGACGATCACTCACGACCCACGACCCACGACTCATGACTTACGTCAACCCCGCCTCGAGCGCCACCGCGCCGCTGCGCGCGACCTCGAGGATCTCGAACCGCTCCAGCGCGCGGATGCAGGAGAGCACGAACGCCTCCGATCCGGTCAGCTCGACGATGACGGCATCGGGGTGGTCGTCCACCACCGCGGCGTGGTAGAGCTGGACCACGTCGAGCAGCTCGCCGTAGCGGTCGCCGCTGGCGCGGACCTTGACCAGCGCGAGCTCGCGGGTCACCCCGTCGCGCGCGGGGAAGGCGGCGGCGTCCCGGACGCCCACCACCTTCTGGAGCTGCTGCACGGCGCGGTCGGCCGTGGCTTCGTCGGACTGGATCATGACCGTGAGCCTCGAGACGCCGGGCGTCACCGTGGGGCCCACGGCGATGCTCCGGACGGGCAGATTGCGCCGCCGGAGCAGGCCGACGGCGCGGGTGAACGTAATCAGGTGGTCCTCGAGCAGGACCGTGACGGCGCGCTGGCTGGTCATGCCGGCACCAGCCGGGGCGCGGGCGGCGGCGGGGCCGGCTCCTCCGACTCGATCGGCTCGCTGAGCGACGCGCCCGGCGGGATCATCGGGAACACGTTGGCCTCCTGCTCGATGACGAACTCGACCAGCGCCGGTCCCTGGTGCGCGAGCGCGGCCCGGAGTGTCCCGTCCACCTGCTCGCCGCGCTCGACCCGCCAGCCCGGGATGCCGTACGCCTCGGCGAGGCGCGCGTAGTCGGGGCTCCAGATGGGCGTGGCGGAGTAGCGGCGGCCGTGGAAGAACTGCTGCCACTGGCGGACCATGCCGAGATAGCCGTTATTGAACACCGCCATCTTCACCGGAACCCGCTCCTGCACCATGGTGGCCATCTCCTGCAGGTTCATCTGGAAGCCGCCGTCGCCCGAGATGGCCCACACCGGCTCGTCCGGCCGTGCGAGCACCACGCCCATGGCCGCCGGGACGGCGAAGCCCATCGTGCCGAGCCCGCCCGAGGTGATGTGGGTGTTGGGCCGCTGGTAACGGAACAGCTTCGCCACCCACATCTGGTGCTGCCCGACATCGGAGACGATGGTACAGCGGCCGGCGCTGGCGGCGTCCATGGCGCCGAGGATCCCTTCGGGCGACAGGGCGCCCTTGAAGGCTTCGACCCGCGGCCGCACGAACGAGGCGATCTCACCGCGCCACGCGTCGCATCCCCGCGGCTCCACCGCCTGGAGCAGCTCGCGCAGGATCTCGCCCGCGTCGCCCACCAGTCCCACGGCCACGGGGACGTTCTTCCCGATCTCCGAGGCGTCCAGCTCGATGTGGATGACCTTGGCGCCCCGGGCGAAGCCCGCGAGGTTCCCGGTCACCCGATCGTCGAACCGGAGCCCGATGCCGACGATGAGGTCGGCCTGCTGGATGGCGCGGTTCACGTGCACCTCGCCGTGCATCCCCGGCATGCCGAGGTGCAGCGGGTGCGACTCGGGGAAGGCACTGATGCCGAGCAGGGTGGTGATGACCGGGATTCCGGTGCGCTCGGCGAGGGCGCGCAGCTCCGCATAGGCGTCGCCGAGGATGACGCCGTGGCCGGCCATGATGAGCGGTCGCTCGGCCCGGCCGATGAGCCGTGCGGCTTCCACGAACGCCATCGGGGTCGGACGCCCGACGATCTGTCCGCCCGTCCGCCTATCCGCCCGTCCGCCCGTCCGCCCGCCCGAATATTCCGTCTTCTGTCCCTGCACGTCCTTGGGCACGTCGAGCAGCACCGGGCCCGGCCTCCCTTCCCGCGCCACCGCGAAGACCTCGTGCACCGCCTCCGCCAGCTCCTCGACGTCCTCGACCAGCCGGCTGTGCTTGGTGATCGGCTGGGTGATGCCGATGATGTCGGTCTCCTGAAAGGCATCGCGCCCGAGCATGGCGCGCGGCACCTGGCCGGTGATGGCCACCAGCGGCGTGTTGTCCATGTGGGCGGTGGCGATCCCGGTGACCAGGTTGGTGGCGCCCGGGCCGGAGGTGGCCACGCAGACGCCCACCCGGCCGCTTGCCCGGGCGTAACCGTCGGCGGCGTGCGCCGCGGCCTGCTCGTGGCGCACCAGCACGTGCCGGAGCCCCGGATAGTCGGGAAGCGCGTGGTAGAACGGCATGATCGCGCCGCCGGGGTAGCCGAACAGGACGTCCACGCCCTCCTCCAGCAGCGCCCGGCAGAGGATCTGGGCCCCGGTGAGCTGTTCTCCCATCACACGCCCCACAGGTAGATGGCGTTGAGCGAGGTGGCCTCGAGCCGGTCGGCGTGGTGCGCCTTGTTCAGCGCGTGCACCAGCGCGCGGGCGCTCGCCTCGACGATGTCGGTGGACGCGCCATTGCCCGAGAGCGACTTGCCGTCGACCTTCGCCTGGAGAAAGACCTGGCCGACGCTGTCGCGCCCCGGTGTCAGCGAGCGGAGCGAGAGGCTCATCACCTCCACCGGCCGCCCGATGATCTCGCCGATGGCGGTGAACGCGGCCGCGATCGGCCCGTCGCCGGTGCCCCGCGCCGAGCGCTCCCCCGCCCAGGGTCCGGTCATCCGCACCTCGGCCGTCGGCGTGATGCTGCCGCAGACCACGCGCAGGTGGCTCAACTGGTACTCCTCGGGCGCGTCGTGGAAGCTCTCGTGTACCAGCGCCAGCAGGTCCTCGTCGAGGATCTCGCGTTTCCGGTCGGCCAGCACGGTGAACTGGCGGTAGACCTCGGCCAACTGCAGCTCGCCGAGATCGTAGCCCAGGTCGCGGTAGCGGCGCTCGAGCGCGTGG
>DASSBA010000275.1:0-9793 GCA_035699205.1 Gemmatimonadales bacterium | reverse complement strand
GTGTCGACGTGCTTGAGCGCCGGGCCGACCGTCAGTGCGCCATCGGCACCCACCGGAACCGTGACCGACGGGACCACCTGATACTGCCGCTGGGGAACCCGGAAGAACTCGTCCGCGTCCGTCCGCGGCGTTTCGTTCCCGAAGCCGAAGAACCGGATGACCTCGATGCCCGAAGCCCGGACGAACAGATTGGTCCGCACGCGTGAGTTGACCCGGTGGAACTCGGCGCTGAGCTCCGCCCGGAACGCTTCGGCCGCGGTCGCGTAGCCCGCCCGCAGGCGGATCCGCGACGCCCAGGGCTGCTTCCGGAAGCCGAAGTTGTAGCGGACCACGCCGCCGCCGAAGAAGAAGCCGACCTCGGGGCCGGAACTCACCCACGGCTGGAAGCGCCAGAAGCCGCCCCAGTCGCGCGGCGGGTAGGGGGTGGAGTCGCTGAGCTCGAAGTCGTCGTAGGGTCGCCGGTCGATCGGCACGTGCCGCGGGCCCGTGGTGACGTTGGTGCCCCTGGAATCGTAGAACCGGGTGCGCCCCGCGCGCGACGAATCCACCACCCGGTCGTCGCCGCCACCGCCGATCACGCGCACGAGCGGAGTACCCCGGCCGGCGCCGGTCACCAGGACCGCGTCATCGCCGCCGTGGAGGTAGAGCCGCACCTCGCGCGTGTCCGCGCCGTCGAACCGGCGGTGGAACAGCAGCCGCTCCCGCGCGCCCTCGGCGGCGTACACGGTCACGTCGAGCGCGCGCCCGCCCTGGCGCGCGATCTCCACCCGCTCGGCCTCATCGCTGCCGTAGAGGTTGACCTCGCCGGCGAGCAGCCGGTAGAACCGCCGTGCCGCCTCGCCCAGCCGGTCGCGCCGCTGCTCGAGCGCCGCCGCGAGCCAGGCTTCGTTCTTCGATCGCAGCTCGGCCGGCAGGCGGCGCACCGCGTCGTCGATCACGGCATCGGTGAGCCGCTCGCGCAGCGCCGTCGCGACGGAATCCCACACCGGCCACTCGAGACCGGTGAGCAACCGGCGATCCACCACCCGCGCGTTCCAGGTGAGCCCGGCCATACTGGGGTAGCTGGGCGAAAACTCGACGAGTTGCGGGTACGAGAGCCGGGCGAGGCCGAGGAGCATGCCGTCGAACCGGGCGAATGCCTGGTCGCGGTCGCGCGGAACGGGCGTCCAGGGGACGCTGTCTCCGACCCCGAGCCGCGCCCAGCTCCACTGGTCCTGGTGCCGATCCCAGTCGCCCAGAAACAGGTCCACCAGCCGGGCGGCCAGGTACGCGCGTGCGTCCACCCGCTCGTCCTGGTCCTGCTCCAGCCGGTCGAACAACTCCACGGTGTTCTCGACCGTGGTGGCGTCCGCGAACCCGGGCCGGTCCTCCTTTGCACCACGCGGGCGCTCCTCGAGGGTGCCGAGCATGCCCGCGAACTCGGCGCGGAACTCGCCCAGCGCCGGATCGTCGGGCATCACCCTCAACCGCGGCTCCGCGTGGAGCACGCCGGCGGCCTCGAGCAGCGGGCTCACGACGAGCGGCGCACCCGGGTGCCCGGCGCTGATCTGGTCCTGCAGGATCCGTTGCGCCAGCGTGCGGCGCAGCGCCGCCGGCAGCAGCGGCGAGGGGTCCTTGTCGAGCGACCGGAACTGGTACTGGCGCCCGTCCGCGCCGTCGAAGCGGAGCGATTTCGTCTGCTGCCCGCCGCCCCGCTTGACGGGTGTCAGCCCGCCCGCGAAGCGATGGAGATCGAGCACCTCGACCCGGATCGGCGTGGTCCACAGGTCGCGGTAGTGGTCGCCGAAGAAGAAGCGGTGGAGCCCGCCGGCGCCGTACGAGGCACCCGGCGTGACGGTGACACTCTCGGGCTCCGTCATCTCGATGGCGCCTTCGCCCTGCGCCCCCGCGAGGCCGGGCACACCGAGCAGCGCGACGGCGGCGGTCAGGATTGCGCGGCCCATGTGGCCTCCTCTGCAGCGGCCTGCGCCGTGGCCGGGTCGCCCACGGGGAGATGGTGGAGCTGGTGATACACGCCATCCGGCGCCAGCTCCCACGCGGACGGATCGGCGAGCTCACGGGTGAGAATGCGGTCGAGCCGCCGGCGGCAGGTGGGGTCGAGGACGGGGATCACCACTTCGACCCGGCGCCGGAGGTTCCGGCCGCGCCAGTCCGCCGAACCGATCAGGTACTCGTCGCCGCCGCCGAAGTGGTAGATCCGGCCGTGCTCGAGAAACCGGCCGACCAGGCTGCGCACCCGGATCCGCTCGGACACTCCGGGCACGCCCGGCCGCAGCGTGCAGAGCCCGCGGACCACGAGGTCGATCTCGACCCCGGCGCGCGAGGCATCGTACAGCGCCTGGATGATCTCGGGATCGTCGATTCCATTGAGCTTGGCGCGGATCCGCCCGATGCCGCCTCCGGCCGCGAGCGCCGCCTCGCGCCCGATCCGCTCGAGCAGGGCGGGCAGCAGGTGCTCGGGCGCCACGATCAGCCGGCGGAGGGCCGCGCGCGGGCCTCGGGAGGTGCCGGTGAGCTGGTTGAAGAAATCATTGAGATCCTCGCCCGGCACCGGATCGGCCGAGAGCAGGCCGAAATCGGTGTAGACGCGGGCGGTGCCCGGATTGTAGTTGCCGGTGCCCACGTGCACGTAGCGCCGGATCCCACCGTCTTCCCGCCGCACCACCAGCGCCGCCTTCGCGTGGTTCTTGAGGCCCACGAGGCCGTAGACCACCTGCGCGCCGGCCCGCTCGAGCTGCCTCACCCAGCCGATGTTGCGCGCTTCGTCCCAGCTCGCCTTGAGCTCGACGAACACCGCCACCTCCTTGCCCTGCCGCGCGGCCCGGACCAGCGCCTCCACCACCGGCGACCGTTCGCCCGCGCGATAGAGCGTCATTCTGATCGCGACCACGTCGGGGTCGTCCGCGGCCTCCTCGAGCAGGCGGAGCACGGTCGCGCCGAAGTCCTCGTAGGGGTGGTGCACCAGCAGATCGCCCGCGCGGAGCTGCTCCCAGAGCGAACGCGCCGGATCGAGCGGGTCGCGGGGCGTGAACGGAGGGAAGAGTCCGCCGGCGACGGGAAGGGTCGCCAGCCGCCGGAGATCGCCCGGCGCCATGAGTCCCTGGACGTCGTGCACGACCAGTCCGCGGAGCGCCGCGCCGCCATGTCCGCCCTCGAACCGCAGCTCCTGCACCAGCATCTCGCGCAGGAGCCGCGAGGCGCCCGCCTCGATCTCGAGCCGCACCACCGGATTCAGCGCGCGCTGGTCGAGCTCCTCCTCGATGGCCTGCAGCAGGTCGCCCGCCTCGGCATCCTCCAGGTCGAGGTCGCCCTTCCGGGTGACCCGGAACAGCGCGGCCTCCTCGACCACGCGATCGGGATACAGGAGGCCGAGATTGGCCCGGACGATCTCTTCGACCGGCACGAAGTGGCCGCCGCCGGGGAGCTCGACGAACCGCGGGAGGGAGGCGGGCAGCTTGAGATAGGCGAAGTGGATCGGCCCGGTGGCCTCGGACTGCAGCGTCACGGCGAGCGAGAGCGTCAGCGCCGGGATGACCGGGAACGGATGCCCGGGGCTCACGGTGATGGCGCGCGGGGTGAGGAGCGGGAGGAACTCGCTCCGGAATCGGAGCCGGAGCGCATTGCGCTCGGCGTCGTCGAGCTCGGCCCACCGGCGCAGCCGGTGGCCGTGGTCCGCGAGCCGCGCGAGGCACCCGGCGACGCAGGCCTGCTGCCGCGCGAGCAGCTCGCGCACGCGTCCGGGCGCGACCTCGCGCCCCGCGCCCATGTACAGCTCGTCGAGGTTGGCGCTCACGATGGCGAGGTAGCGCAGCCGCTCGAGCAGCGGGGTGCGTTCGTCCTCCGCGATCGCGAGCACGCGGAGATTGAACTCGAGCAGGCTCGCGTCGGCGTCGAGCATCTGGCCGGCTTCCGGCAGTGGTCCCGCCGGCGACGCGGGGGCGGACTCCGGCGCGGCCCACTCGGGGACCAGCGCCGACCGGGCGGCCACGCCGAAGGCCGCCACCGTCGCCGGGTGCCCCACGGCCGAGCTGCGCACCGCGCGCGCGAGGTCGTCCACCGGCATCCACTCGATCCGTCGGCCGCCGGGCGGCTCGAGCCCGCGCCGAAGCCTGCGGACGAGCCACACTTCCAGGCTCGGGCGGTCGAGCGCGGGCGGAGCCTGGCCGAGCAGCACCAGCTCGCCCACCTGGGAGCCGAACCATTCGGCGAGGCCATGGCGCACCGCCTGCTCCCCCGCGCCGGGGGAGATGGGGAGCTGGCGCTCGTCGCCCTCCCGCAGCAGCGCGATCCGGCCGTCGTCGAGCGCAAGCACCGCGACCGCACGCCCCGACTCCAGCCGGCGGATCAGGCTTTCCTGCTCCATCTGCCGGAGCAGCGCCTGGGCGCGCTGCAGCTTGGTCTGCAGGACCGGTCGCAAGCCGTGCCGCGCCTCGAGCGCCTGCGCCAGCTCCTCGAGCCGCGGCTGCCCGGCCAGCCGCCGCCGCACCTTGAGCTCCTGGAACTGGCGCGCGAGGCCCCCGCGCCGGACCGTCACCCGGTCGTACAGGAAGGCGAACCAGCCCGGAAGCCGCCACGCCCGGGAAGCGTCGCGGGTCACCCGCTCGACGGCCAGCTCGATCCGCGGCTCCAGCCGCCCGGGGTCCGTCAGGCGCCGAAGCCGCCGCGCCGGCTCGGTGTCGCCGCGCAGCAGCTCCGCGAGGTCGCCTGCCGGCAGCTCGAACTCGAGCCCCTCGGCCGCCCCGAGGGCGGGCGCCCCCGGGGGCGCGGACCCCACCGAGAGTACCCGCCGGCCGCCGCCGTCGGTCCGGACACGGCACGCCAGGCCGGCCGCGGCCAGGCTCCCGTCGGAGGTGTCGAGGTAGAGATCGCGGTAGAGGCTCCAGGTGACACCGCGCACGACAAGGCCCAGCGGCAGCGGCTCGGCCGCAAGGCTGGTGAACAGCTCGGGCGCAGGCAGGTCGCAGCGGAATTCGGCCGGGCGCCGCATGCCGTCAGTCTCCGATGGCCGCGCGGCGCGCGCGCAGCCGCTCTTCGGCCCGGGCGCGCAGGTGCGCCAGTCCCTGCTGGAACTCCGGCCGCGGCCACACCCGGTCGAACAGCCCCGACTGGAGCTGCCAGCGATGCAGCATCGGCGAATGCAGCATCGAGCGCTCCAGCCACTCGAGCGACTTCGCCGCGTCACCGCGCCAGGCGTAGTAGGCCGACAGGTCGGCGTACTGATGGAGCAGGCGGTAATGCTCCTGGTGCAGCTCTCCGGCCGCCGAATCGGCCAGCGCCTCCGCCTCGCGCGCGCGGCCCGCGCTGAACAGGCACATCGCGCGGAGCGCGAGCCAGGGCGAGTCCTCGCGTGCGGCGCACTCGGCGGCCCGGCCCGAGAGGAGCTGGGCATAGCCCTCGAGGAGGGCGGCCACGGGGTCGTCCGCGCGGGGAGCAGGGGCGGCGCGCACCTCCCGCAGGGCGACGTCGTAGCGGCGCGCGCCGATGGCCAGGGCTACGAGCGAGTGCCGGAGTCTTGGCGCCAGCGGGTCCAGCGCCAGCGCGCCGCGAGCCTGCGCAAACGCCGGTTCCGTCGCGCCCGACCGGAAGAGCGACCAGGCGTAGGCCATGCGGGCGTCGGCGGAACTGGGCATGAGCCGCCGGGCGCGGAGCACGTCCGCGCGAACCGAATCCTCCGGCGCGAACGCGATGCTCCGCGCGTCCGCCCGCGCCAGCCAGGCGGCCGGCAGGGTCGAGTCGCGGGCGATGGCCCGGCCGGCGAGCTGCAGGGCCCGGGCGAGCCGGTCGTAGGGATCGGTCTCGTCGGCGTAGCCGTAGATGACGGTGTAGGTGTGGGCCGACGCGAGGCCGGCCAGTGCCTGGGCATATCCGGGGTCCAGGCTCACGGCCTCTTCGAACGCGTCCACCGCGCGGCGCAGCGCCTCGGGCGTGCGCCGCTCGAGCCAGTAGCTGCCCTTGAGGTAGGCCTCATAGGCGGGCGGCCGTCCGGTGCGCGGCGGCCGTGACGGCATCGTGGGGCGGGCACCGGTGCGGGTGAGCGCACTGGTCACCTGGCGGGCGATGTCGTCCTGCAGCGTGAGCAGCTCGCCGGCACCGACCGCGTACGTGCGGGTCCAGACCACCTCGTTGCGGGGCGCGTCGATCAGCTCGACCTGCGCTTCGACGCTGTCGCCCGAGCGCTGCAGCGAGCCGTCGAGCACGTGACGCACGCCGAGCGTCTCGGCGATCTGCCGCACGGTGAGGGTGCGGTCCTTGAGCGCCCGCATCGAGCCGGCGGAGATGACCCTGATCCCGTCCACCTGGGCCAGACGGCTGGTGATCTCCTCGCTCAGGCCCTCGCTCAGGTAGTCGTCCTCGACGCCGCCGCCGGCGGTGGTGAGCGGCAGCACCGCCACCGATGCCGGTGCCCCTGGCGGGTCCGCGCGCTGGCGGGCGGGCCAGAGCCGGGTGACGAGCAGCGCGAGGAGGACCACCGCCGCGGCGCCGATGAGCCAGGCGCCCCAGACCGGCGGCTCCGCCGCCTTGTCCCCTGCCCCGCCCGGCCATCCCGGCGGCGCGTCCGCCGGCGGCGTCAGAATCCGGACAGGTTCGCCGGCGGCCAGGCGCAGGTCGGCGGCCATCGCGCCGGCGGTCTGGTAGCGCTCCTCGGGAATCTTCGCGAGCGCTCGCTCCACGATGTTCGCCACGGCCGGCGGCACCTCGGGACGAAGCTCGGCCACGGGGGTGGCCGAACCCTCGGTCTGCCGCGCGAGCACCTCCCTCAGGCTCCCGCCCCCGAAGGCCATCCGGCCGGTGAGCATTTCGTACAGCACGCAGCCGGTGCTGTACACGTCGCTCCGGGCATCGCCCCTGGCGTCGCCGAGCACCTGTTCGGGGCTCATGTAGGCCGCGGTGCCGATCGGCAGCCCTCGTCCGGTGAGCGTGTTCCCGCTGGCCAGCCCGACGGCGCGGGCGATGCCGAAGTCGGCCACGATCGCGTGGCCGCCGGTGAGCAGGATGTTTTCGGGCTTCACGTCGCGGTGGATGATCCCGCGACCGTGCGCGTAATCCAGTGCCTCCGCGATTTCGCGCGCGAGGAGCAGCGCCTCCGGGACCGGCAGCGGCCCGGCCAGGAGCCGCTGGCGCAGGGTCTCGCCCTGGATGTACGGCATCACCGAGTAGAGCAGGCCGCGCGCCTCGCCCGAGTCGATGAGCGAGAGGATGTTCGGGTGCTGGAGCTGGGCGGTAATCCGAACCTCGCGCAGGAAGCGCTCGGCGGCGGTCGGGGTCAGCACGCCGGGACTGAGGACCTTGATGGCCACGGGGCGGTCGAGCTTCCGGTCGTGCGCCAGCAGCACGACGGCCATTCCGCCGCGCCCCACCTCCCGCTCCACCGTGTACCGGTCGCGCAGCGCTTCACGGAGCGTCGCCAGCGGATCACTCATCGAAGCGCCTCAGTTCAGCTCCACACCGGCGACGTCCGGCCCCCCGCTGGCGCGCAGGCGCTCGAGCAGGCTCTCGGCGGGGACACTCTTCCGGAGCCGCACCCGGTACTCGAGCCGCTCCCCCCCGCCGGGCCCGGGGCTCGCGCGGACGAACTCCCAGCGCTTGACCGCGTCCTCCAGCACCGCCTCGGCGGCGCGCCGCCCGGCGGCGGAGTCGCCCGTCAGGCTGAGCTCGAGACGCCGGAGCAATGCCAGCTTTTTCCCGTCGCCGTCGTCCACCGCCCGCTGCCGCCGCTTGCGGGCACGCTCGGCCAGCGCGTCGAGCTGGTCGGGTGTGAGCGATTTGAGAATCTGGTCGTCCACGACCGACACGAACGCGCTGGTTCGGTTGGCCAGGGCGAGCGCCCGCTCGAGCCGCCGCTGCGCGGGCGGCCCCTCGAGGCCCGCGGGCTGCCGCCCGAAGTCGGTCCACCACAGGAGCAGGATGACGACGTTGAACGTGATCGAGAGCGCCGCCGCGAAGGCGACGGACTGGATGCCGGCGGCGAGCCCGACACCCGTGGCCAGAAAGATGTAGACGGCATCCTTGGTGTCGCGGAGCGTGTTCCGGAAGCTCACGGCGGCCACGATCCCGCCGAGGCTGAACGCGAGCGCCAGGCTGTTCTTCACCATGAACACCACCCCTGCCACCACGATCGGCAGGATCACCAGGGTCTGCACCACCGATTGCAGGAACCCCTTGCGCCGGCGGGTGAGGATGTAGATCCAGGTGACCGGCAGCATGAGCGCGAACGCCGAGACCATGCCGAACACTTCGGCCAGCGGCGTCCCCGTGGGACTGGCGAAGATCGGGGCCTGGCCGCTGAACACGTCCCGCACTCCGGCGTCGATCTCCGCGGCGGTCTGCTGGGTGCCGCCGCTGAACAGCACCGCGCTCTGGGGAACCAGCTCGACCAGGAGGGCCGCCCCCGCGAACAGCAGGACATAGTACGCGATGACTCGCGCGATCGGGTTCTGGATCAGCCGGCTCAGGGTGCCGGCGTTGCGGCTGTGCATGGGAGCCCTCCCGTATTGACGGGCTTCGGCAGCATGTTAGCGTTTGACCAGTAAACTGTGTTGAAAACGCCATTTACGCCACACCGGAGCCGCCTCGCATGACCGATTGCGAGCTGTGCGAGACCGAACTGCCCACGACGCCGGGCGCGCCGGGTGTGCGGGCGCGCCGGGACGAGCTGCCGGACGACCTGCTGCGCGAGGCCACCCAGCGGCTGGGGGTGCTGGCGTGGGTCTGGGCGGGGCTGTTCGGCATCGGCATCCTGACCAACGACATCGTCGGCCCGCTGCTCGACCTGCCGAAACGCGACCTGATCCCCTGGGGCCGGGCCGCGGACGTGGTCGCGGCGCTCAGCATCGCCGGCTCGGTGGCCCTGGCACGCTACACCCGCCGGCTCACCTGCAACCCACGCTTCGCGCTGGACCTCGCGCTGGGCTACGAGGTGCTGCTGGCATTCGGCGTCGGGGTGGTGAACCAGTGGGAGCCGGAGCGGCTGCTGGCCGGGCGGCTCTCCTGGATCTGCGTGCTGGTCCTCGTGTTTCCGATGGTGGTCCCCAACACGCCGCGGAAGACGCTGATCGCCTCCCTGCTCGCCGCGTCCATGGACCCGGTGGGCATCCTGGTCGCCCACTGGCGCGGGGCGGAGGTCCCGGGCTTCACGGCCATCCTGTGGAACTACCTGCCCAACTACGTCTGCGCGCTGATCGCGGTCGTGCCCTCCCGGATCATGACCCAGCTCGGCCGTCAGGTGCAGCGGGCGCGCGAGCTGGGGAGCTATCGGCTGGAGGAGCTGATCGGCCGCGGCGGGATGGGCGAGGTCTGGCGGGCTTCGCACCGGATGCTGGCGCGGCCGGCGGCCATCAAGCTGATCAAGCCGGAGCTGATCGGCGCGCCCGACCAGAACGCCGCCGCCGCGCTCATCCAGCGGTTCCGCCGCGAGGCGGAGGCCGCCTCGTTCCTCGAGTCACCCCACACCATCCGGCTGTACGACTTCGGCGAGACCCGCGCGGGCACCTTCTACTTTGCCATGGAGCTGCTCGACGGGCTGGACCTCGAGTCCCTGGTGCGGCGGCACGGCCCGCTCCCGCCCGACCGGGTGGTGCACATCCTCCGCCAGGCCTGCCACTCCCTGGCGGAGGCGCACGAGCGCGGGCTGGTGCACCGCGACGTCAAGCCCGCGAATATCTATCTCTGCCGGCTCGGCCGCGACCACGACTTCGTCAAGGTGCTCGACTTCGGCCTGGTGAAGTACGACCAGGACCACTCGGTCATGGACACCATCAAAACGTCCACCGAGCTCACCACCGGCACGCCGGCC
>DASSBA010000274.1:0-2407 GCA_035699205.1 Gemmatimonadales bacterium | reverse complement strand
TTCCGCTTTGCCCGGCGGTACGGAGGGTCCAGGCGGGCCGGCTGGGGGGCGCTCGTCGGCGGGCTGGTGGGTGCCGTGGTGGGGGTGCCAGTACCGCTCATCGGATCGGTCATCGGCGGGTTCGTCGGCGCGTTCGCGGGTGCGGCACTGTTCGAGTACACCCGGGCGCGGCAGGCGGGTGCGGCCGCCGGGGCCGGGTGGGGAGCGGTGCTCGGCCGCGCGGTCGCGGCGGCGGCGAAGATGGCGCTGGGGATCGTGATCGCGGTGAGTGCGCTGTTCGCCGCGCTGCGGGGGTGAGCGCGACCCAGGATCGGCTTCAGACATGGGAGGGCCCCGGCATGAAGTTGACGACCGCACTCGGAACGTGGCTGCAACGCACCGCCGTCGAACGGCGCACCCAGCGCCGTGTGCTCGATGGACTGCCGGTGACGGTGGTGAACACCAGGCCCGATATCGAGACGGAGCAGGTATTCTCGCGCCTCGAAACAGCGCTGGGTCTCATCCGCCAATACACCCCGCACTACTATCGGCATCTGCAGCGAGACTTCGCCGGGATCCTGGTGCGGCGCTACGAGTGCCGCGGCGCGTACCTGATCGAGCCGCGGCTCTGCCTGGTCGAACTCACGTTCGTGGTCAACCCCGACTTCACCGAAGCGCAGGTCGCGGCAACGATCCTCCATGAGGCCATGCATGCGCGGCTGCACCGGCTGGGGGTGGCCGTCGCGGCGGCCGACCGTGCTCGCCAGGAGCGGTTCTGCCGCCGCGCGGAGGTGGAATTCGGCGGCCTGGTGCCGGGAGGAGCGCCGATCGTGGAGCGCGCGCTCGCGTCCCTGGCGCTGGGCGATGTGGAGGTGGCCCCCAATGTCGACAAGTCACTGGCGGCGAAGCGGATCGCCGAAGCGGACATCGCAGCGCTGCGGGCTCCGGAGTGGGTGAAGCGCGGGCTGGCGCGGCGCGCGGGGCTGTAAGTCGGACGCCGTGCAGGGGCTGCGGGAAGGCTCGTGATGTGAAGCGGGTCGGGCGCGGCGGCTGCTGCGAGCGTCGTGATGGCCGCACCTGTGGTCCGGCCTGGCGGCAGGCAGCGGATGTCCCGAAACGCAACCATTTCCGCCGGCGCTACGTCAGAGAGAAGTCCGCCGTCCTGTCTCCCCCCGGATCCGGTCGAGCCATGCCCTCACGCCGTCGCTGCGTCGCGCCGCTCCAACTGCTGTTTCTGTTCACGGCCGCCGTGGCCACCGCGCTGCCGGCGCAGGACACCACGTTCGCGAAGCAGGAGTTCGCGGCCCGCCGCGCCCACCTCCTGGAGCTCATGCCGGACGGTGTCGCCCTGGTGTTCGGGGCCGAGGAGCACGGGTACAACGTCCGGTTTCGCCAGTCGCCCGACTTCTTCTATCTCACCGGCATCGAGCAACCCGGTACGGTGCTGCTCGTGAACGGCGTGACGAAGCGGGCGGTGGTCTTCGGGCCGGGCGACTCGAACGCACTGGCGCGCTACGGCGTCGACATGCTGCCGCTCGAGCGCTTCTTCGGCTCCCTCGACCGCGCCGTCGGCCGGCCAGGCGTGCGGAAGCTGTACCTTCCACTCACCCCACCGGACGACCAGCTCCATGGGCGGTTCGAGGCGAAAGTGCTGGCGGGCATGGCCCTCGACAACCCGGTCTTCGGTCACGCGCCGCCGCTGGCGAGCGTGGTCGACCGCATCCGGCGCACGCAGCCGCAGCTCCCCGCCGCGGACATCAATCCGCTGCTGGACAGTCTGCGCTGGATCAAGACGCCGTACGAAATCGAGCGGCTGCGCCGGGCCGGCAGCATCGGCGCGGCGGCCGTCGCCGAGGCCATCCGCGGCACCAGGCCCGGGATGTTCGAGTACGAGCTGGCGGCCGCCGCCCAGTACGTCAACACCCGGCTTGGCGCCCGCGGCGACGGCTTCCCACCGATCGTCCCGTCGGGTCCCAACGCGCCCGACGTGCACTACGAAGCCAACACCCGTCGCATGGAGGCCGGCGACCTCGTCTACATGGACTATGGCAGCGATTACGACTACTACGAGTCCGACATCACCCGCGTCTGGCCGGTGTCCGGCCGCTTCACGGCCGAGCAGGAGCGAATGTACCGGTGCGTGCTCGAGGCCAGGAACGCCATCATCGCCGTGATGCGGCCGGGCGTCACCATCCGGCAGATGCAGGACGCGGCCGAGCCGGTCTATGAGCGCTATGGGTGGAAAGAGGCGTACCTGCGGGCGGGCCGCTACGTGGGCCACTTCGTCGGCATCTCGGTGCACGACGTCGGCGACACGTTCGGACCCGGCACGACCGTGCCGTTCCGGGAGGGGGTCGTCTTCAATGTCGAGCCGGTGCTCGAGTTTCCCGAACGGAAGATCCACCTGCGGCTCGAGGACACCATTCTC
>DASSBA010000273.1:0-2214 GCA_035699205.1 Gemmatimonadales bacterium | reverse complement strand
ATAGACGTCGGCCTTGCCGTTGGTGTCGGCGGGCAGCAGGGCTTCGAAGCTTTCGAAGAAGAGGCGGGAGCCGTCATCGGCGAGCACGCGGGGGGCGTGGAGCTGGGTCTTGTAGCCGGGGATCGTGGCGGCGGCGCGCAGGCCGGAGTTGCTGCCGTTGACCAAGAGTTCCCGGCCGCTCGGCCGCTGCCCGCTCGCGTTGCAGGAGGCGCAGACCAGCTGGTCGGCTGAGGCGTCATAGAGGAAGACCTCCGCGTCGGCTTCGTCCGTTTGCTGGTCGGCGTTGTCATAGCCGGTCAGCGGCGCGGTCGACATGAAGGCGGCGTGGGCGCCGTCGGGGGAGACGCGGGCGAGGTGGAGGCTCGGGCGCTCCGTCGCCGGCGACAATTCCGTGCTGAAGTCCTTCCCCGCCAGCACCCCCACGAACCGCCGCGTCGCCCCTTCCTGCAGGTAGAGGTTCGGCTTGCCCGCTTCGGCCCCGTCGAAGGCCGCTTCGGAGACGAAGTAGAAGCGGCCGAGGTCTGAGCTTGCTCCCAAGAGGCCTTTGAACTGGCCCGCCACTTCGGTGGAGGAGCCCGCTTGCGCGTCAAAGAGGAAGAGCTTCGCTCCTTCGGAGTAGAGGGCTGCCGAGCCGTCGGCGGCGCCCTGCCAGAACTGCGCGGCGCCGGCGGAGACCGCCACCGTGCAGGCGCGCAGGGGGTTGGTGCATTCCCCGCCTGAGACCGGGCTCTGGGCTTCGGATGCGTTGGTGCGCAGGTAGAGGTCGCCGGGGCCGGTGGCGAAAGCAAGGGGCGCCCCACAGGTCCAGTAGATGTCCTGGCCGTCTGCGGAGACCGCTCCCGACACGCTGCTGTTGCGATCGATGTCGGACTGCCAGTTGGCCGTCCCCGCCGAGGCCCCTTTTTCTTTGGAGCAGCCGCTCCCGCTCGGCAGCGTGCTCGCCAGCCGCAGCGGCTTGCCCGCGCACTTCACGTAGAGCTGGTTGACGTTGCCGAGGTCGGGCGCCGCCGGGCCCGAGGCGGCGAGCTTGTCGTTGGCCCGGAACACCGTGCAGGCGCCATCGGCGGAGGCGCCCTGCACTTCTGGCTTGAAGACCCAGGCGCCGAGGTTGGCGGGGGCCGCTTCGATCAGCGCCTCATAGGCGCCGCTGGCGTTGTCGCGGCGGTAGAGGTTGGTGAAGCCGCCGGGGGCGCCTGGCTCGAGGATCGGCGCGGTGTCCTGCTGCAGCCAGGCTTCGGCGAGGTCGGCGGAGAAGGCTTTGAAGGGCAGTCGGAACTGGGTGCCGGTGAGGTAGCTCGTGCCTTCGCGGGGCGGGTTGATCCCGGCGGTGCTCCAGCCAGCCGCCCCGCGGCTGGCCAGGTACTCCGAGCCGTAGGGGGCCGAGGCCTGGTCCCCGAAGGCGCGGTAGGTGGCGTAGGCAAGGGCATCGCCCGAGAGGGCGGCCTGTTCCATGCCGCGCGGGAAGCCGTCGCGGGCCCCCAGCACGAGGATGTCGCCGTTTGCCTTGTCTACCGGGCTGACCATCTCATAGGCCCGGCAGTCGGGCAGGTAGGCGCCAGCTCCGCTGCGGAAGGGCTGGTTCGGGCAGTCGGTCTTTGCCGGCGGGCGCGGCGGTGGCGTCGTGAAGGTGGCTTCGGCGCCGCTCGCGAAGGTCGCTTCTTCGGGGTCCCCGGTGCCGTAGACCGGGCCGTTCGGCGTTTCCAGTTCGAAGCCGCTCTCGGCCACGAAGCGGTAGTGGTAGGTGGTCTCGGCCGCGAGCCCCGCCAGGAAGACGCCGCTGGTGGCGATCGCCTGGCTGATCACTTTCGAGGTGAGCAATGCGCCCGGGGGCAGCGGCTCGGTCGCCGTGCAGCCCCCTTCAGAGCATTTGCCGGTGCCGTATTCGACGTAGTAGCGGGTATTTGCCCAGAAGCGGGGGTTGATGTTTGCCTTGACCACGGCGCCGTCGCTGTTGACCTCGGCGGCGAACTGGGCGGTGATTTCAGGTGGTTCAGCCGGCGGGTCTTCGAAGCAGGTCGGGGGGGTGCCGTAGGCGTCGAGGTAGGCGGCGGTTTCGAGATTGAAGTTGGTGACGTAGAAGTCGCCTGAGCAGCCGGTACTGGTGGCGATCGCGGTGGCGCTAATCTGCGTGCCTCCTTTCCCAGGACCGCTTTCCGGCGTTGCCGCAAACCCCGTACCTGCCGGGATTATCGGTGCGCAGGTCGAATCGAACTC
>DASSBA010000272.1:0-4558 GCA_035699205.1 Gemmatimonadales bacterium | reverse complement strand
GTGGTCACCCAGCGGATCAGCCAGGCGTTCGACAGCACCGCGCTCAAGAACCTGCAGAAGAGCGTGCAGGACCTCGCGGCCATCTCGGGCCGCCTGGTGACGTTCGCCGATGCCCAGACCACGCGCATCGACCGCGTCAGCCGGAATGTGGCCACCACCTCGGACGCATTCGCCGGCGTCGCCCGGACGTTCCAGGGCGCCGTGGCGCGGCTCGACACCGCCACCAAGGACGACCAGTTGAAGGACATCATGAACAACGGACGCGCGTCGAGCGCGGACCTGCGGCAGGCGGCCGCCGATCTCCGCTCCGTCATGGCGGCCGCGCGCGAGAACCAGGTGAGCCTCATCCGGGTGGTCCAGCAGGCCGATTCGCTGATGACCAAGATCCAGAGCGGCAACGGCACGCTCGGGATGCTGGCGTCCGATTCGACGCTCTACCGCGAGACCACGGCCACGGTCATCCAGTTCCGCGAGCTGCTGACGGACATCCAGGCGCATCCCAGGAAGTACCTCAAGATCTCGGTGTTCTGATGACCAAGCGCCGGGCGGAGCTGGAAGTGAGCGCCGGCGGGATCGTGTTTCGCCGGCTGCCGGAGCTGGGGCCGCGGTTCCTGCTCATCCGCGATTCCTATGACAACTGGGGCTTCCCCAAGGGTCACCTGGAGGACGGCGAGTTGCCGGTCGACGCCGCGGTGCGCGAGACGGCGGAGGAGACCGGGCTCGAGCGGCTGGTGCTGCAGGGACCGATCCGCGTCATCGACTGGCACTTCCGCTTCCGCGGGCGGCACATCCACAAGTACTGCCACTTCTTCCTGTTCGAGAGCCCCGAGGGCGACCCGTCGCCGCAGGTGGACGAGGGGATCACCGATTGCCAGTGGCGCTCGCTCGACGAGGCGCTCCAGACCCTCAGCTACGACAATGCGCGGGGCGTGCTCAAGCGCGCGGGCGAGATGGTCCGCACCCTGGTGGCCGTCGGCGCCGGCCGCTCGCGTCCCGCGCCGGAGCGCCGGGCACCGAGCTGACGTGGCCGCGATCGCCACGTTGCTCGAGAGCCGCGCCGCGCTGCTCGCCCTCCGCCGCACGCTGCCGAAGAGCGGGCCGGCCGTGGTCGCCTGCCGCACGCCGGCGGCGCTCCGCAGGCTGCTCCAGCGCCGGCTGGTGGACGCCGTCGTTCTGGGTCCCGTCCCCGCGGTGCTGGCCGAGCTCGCCGAGTTGAGGCGCCACCTCCCCGGCATCCCGGTCGTGGTATACGGCCCGTTCCGGCCCGACGATGGCGAGCTGCTGCTCGCCTGCCGGCGTCACGCGGTGGTCTCGGTGGTCGTGGAGGGCGTGGACGATGCGGTGGTGGGAGAGATGGTCATGCGCGCCTCGATCACCGCCGAGCGGCGCCGGGCCCTCGCCGACGCGCCGCGGATGCTGCGCCTCACCGAGCCGCTGCAGCGGGCCGCCTGGAGCCTCCTCCTGGGCGAGGTCGAACGGCCGGTCCGCACCACTACCCTCGCGCGGCGCCTCCAGGTGAGCCGGGAACACCTGTCCCGGCAGTTCGGCGCCGGCGGGGCCCCCAACCTCAAGCGCGTCATCGATCTCACCCGCGTCGCCTGCGCCGCGCAGCTCCTGGCCAACCCCGGCTACGCCATTCCGATGGTCGTGCGGGTGCTTCACTTCGCCTCCTCCGGCCACCTGAGCAGCACCGCCCGGCGGATCGCCAACGTGCCGACCGGCGGTCTCGGGGACCTGGGCCCGCGGGGCGTGCTGCACGCGTTCGTGAAGGGGAACACGCGCAGCCGGACCTGAGCCGCGGCGGGCGATCCGTCCGCGCGCTGCGCTCCGGTGCCGCCGCGTGTACTTTATACGGCTTGTCCGGGGCCGGACCCTTGCCCGGCTCCGGGCATTGTGATTATTTTCACAAGCCGTTCAGGTACTCAAAACTCCTTTAAGCCAGGCTGCTCACGACATGGCAACCGACTCCATTCTCCGTCCCGGCGAGCTGAAGGACATCCTGCTGCGGGAGATCGCCGCCGCCGACCTCACGGCCACCGACGTCGCGGAAGTCGGGACCGTGCTCGAGGTGCGGGACGGCATCGCCCGGATCTACGGCCTCCAGTCGGCCGTCGCGAGCGAGATGCTCGAGTTCACGGCCCAGGAGACCGGCGAGACGGTGGCGGGGCTGGTGCTCAACCTGGAAGAGGACAACGTCGGCGCCGCGGTGCTGGGCGACTACCTCAAGCTGAAGGAAGGCGACGAGGTCCGCCGGACGGGCCGGCTCCTCGAAGTGCCCGCCGGTCCCGCCATGCTCGGCCGGGTGGTGGACGCGCTGGGCCGGCCGATGGACGGGCGCGGGTCCATCCAGACCACCACGACGCGGCAGGTGGAGATGGTGGCGCCGGGGATCATCGTCCGGCAGCCGGTGAAGGAGCCGCTGCAGACGGGCATCAAGGCCATCGACGCCATGATCCCGATCGGCCGCGGCCAGCGCGAGCTGATCATCGGCGACCGCGGCACCGGCAAGACCGCCATCGCGGTCGACACCATCATCAATCAGAAGGGCACCGGCGTCATCTGCGTCTACGTCGCGATCGGGCAGAAGCGCTCGACCGTGGCCACGGTGGTCGAGCGGCTCCGGGACACCGGCGCGCTCGACTACACGATCGTCGTGGTGGCGTCCGCCTCCGACCCGGCGCCGCTGCAGTACATCGCCCCGTACACCGGGTGCGCGCTCGCCGAATATTTCATGTACGAGGAGGGGAAGCCCACGCTCTGCGTGTACGACGACCTCTCCAAGCAGGCCGCGGCGTACCGCCAGCTCTCGCTCATCCTGCGCCGCCCGCCGGGCCGCGAAGCGTACCCGGGCGACGTGTTCTACCTTCACAGCCGCCTGCTCGAGCGCGCCGCCAAGATCAACGAGGACGCGGAGGTCGTGAAGCTCGACCCGCGCATCAGGAAGCCGGGTGGCTCGCTGACGGCGCTGCCGATCATCGAGACCCAGGCGGGCGACGTCTCGGCCTACATTCCGACCAACGTCATCTCCATCACCGACGGGCAGATCTTCCTCACCACCGACCTGTTCTACTCGAACGTGCGGCCGGCGGTGGACGCGGGCATCAGCGTCAGCCGGGTGGGCGGCAACGCGCAGATCAAGGCCATGAAGCAGGTCGCGGGGCCGCTCCGGCTCTCGCTGGCCCAGTACCGCGAGCTCGAGGCGTTCGCGCAGTTCGGCTCCGATCTCGACGCCGCCACCCAGCGCCAGCTCGCCCGCGGCGCGCGCCTGGTCGAGGTGCTCAAGCAGCCGCAGTACCAGCCGGTCCCCGTCGAGAAGCAGGTGGCCATCATCTTCGCGGTGACCAACGGCTATCTCGACGACGTCGAGGTGGCGCACATCCGGCAGTGGGAGCGGGACTTCCTCGCCTACCTCGAGGCGTCTCATCCGGCCATCCTCGGCGACATCCGCACGAAGAAAGCGCTGGACGACGACCTCACCGGCCGGCTCAAGGCCGCCATCACCGCCTTCAAGCCTCTCTTCGTGGCCGACTGATGGCGAAGAGCCGGCAGCTCAAGGGGCGGATCCGGTCCGTCCAGAACACCCGCAAGATCACCAAGACGATGGAGCTGGTGGCCACGTCCAAGCTCAAGCGGGCGCAGGACCGTGTCGTGGCCGCGCGGCCGTACGCGGACGCGCTGCGTGAGGTGCTGGCCGACTTGGTCACGCCGGACCTGGCGGCGCGGTTCCCGCTGCTCCGCCAGCCGGCGCCGGTGTCCCGGGGCGGCCCGCGCCGCGCGGCGGTCATCCTGCTCACCTCCAACCGCGGGCTCGCGGGCGGCTTCAACGCCAACCTGATCAAGGAAGCGCGTCGCCGGATCGAGACGCTCGAGGCGGAGGGGCACGAGGTCGAGCTGTACGGCGTCGGCCGGAAGGGGATCGGGTTCTTCCGTTACCTGGGCCGTCCGCTGGCCGGCGAGCGGATCGACGTGGGCGACCGGCCGACCGCCGAGCACGCCGTCGAGATCGTCGAGCCGCTCCTCGCGGCCTACGCCGCGGGCGAGCTCGCGAGCGTGGACCTGGTCCAGGCCCGGTTCCTCAGCGCGCTCCAGACGCCGCCCGCCACCGTGCGCATCCTGCCGGTCGAGGCGCCCGAGACGGCCGCCGCGGCACGCGACTACCTGCTGGCGCCGAGCGCCGAGGCCATTCTCGAGGAGCTGCTGCCGCTGTATGTGCGGAACGCGGTCTATCGCGGGCTGGTCGAGACGGCGGCCGCGGAGCACGGCGCGCGGCGCACCGCCATGAAGAACGCCACCGACAACGCGGGGGAGATCCTCGAGCTCCTCAAGCGGACCTACAACCGCCAGCGGCAGGCGCAGATCACACAGGAGATCGCGGAGATCGTGGGCGGGGCGGCGGCATTGCAGGGATAGACGGAGCTCAAAACACATACGGAGTCCGACACATGGCAACCGCAATCGCAACCGAAAAGACCAGCGCCGCGCCGAAGACCGAGCAGAACATCGGCCACGTCGTGCAGGTCATCGGCCCCGTGCTCGACGTCGAGTTCGAGCCCGAGCA
>DASSBA010000271.1:0-2591 GCA_035699205.1 Gemmatimonadales bacterium | reverse complement strand
GTCGAGGGTCTGATGCACGACTCACGACTCATGACTCACGACCGCTCTCATGAGAATCATCGCCGGTGAATTCCGCGGCCGGCGGCTCGCCGTGCCCAGGGACACCCGCGTCCGCCCCACCGCCGACCGGGTGCGCGAAGCCTGGATGAGCATCCTGGCCGGTGCCGTCCCGGGCGCCCGGGTGCTCGATCTCTATGCCGGCAGCGGCGCCCTCGGCCTGGAGTCCCTCTCGCGCGGCGCCCAGTCGGCCACGTTCGTCGAGCTCGGTCCCCCGTCGCTCCGGGCGCTCGAGGCCAACATCGAGGCGCTGGGCGTGGGCGACCGGGTCGCCGTCCACCGGGGCGATGCGCTTCGCTATGCCGGGCGGCTGGCGCCCGGGGCGTTCGACCTGGCCCTGGCCGACCCGCCGTACTCCCGCGACGATGCGGGCCGGCTGGTGGCGCTCTTCCGCCGGACCCCGTTCGCGCGCATTCTTTCCGTCGAGCATCGCGCCGGCGACCGGCTGGACGGCGACAGTACCCGTGAGTACGGGGACACCGCCCTCACCTTCTGCCACGCCCCATGACACGCATCGCGATCTATCCGGGCTCGTTCGACCCGCCGACGAAGGGCCACGAGGACCTGATCCGCCGCAGTCTGGCGCTCGCCGACCGCGTGATCGTGGCGGTGGCGGTGAACCCGCTGAAGCAGCCGCTGTTCACGGTGGCCGAGCGGCTGGCCATGCTGCAGGCGGCGATCGGCGACGAGCCCCGGGTCTCGTATCAGTCGTTCGACGGGCTTCTCGCCGAGTTCGCCCGACGGGTGGAGGCGTCCCTCGTGGTCCGCGGCCTGCGCGCGGTGAGCGATTTCGAATACGAGTTCCAGATGGCCCTGATGAACCGGCAGCTGCATCCGTCGCTGGAGACGGTCTTCCTCGTCCCCGCCCTCGATCTCACCTACCTGAGCTCGAGCCTCGTCCGCGAGGTGGCGCGGTTCGGCGGCGATGTGAGCGCGCTGGTGCATCCGACCGTGGCGGAGGCGCTGGCCCGGCGGTACGGCCGATGAGCTTCCGTCCGACGCTGCTCGAGCGCGCCGCGGCGCACCGCAAGCGGATCGTGCTGTGCGAGGGCCAGGACCCCCGCGTCCGGCTCGCGGCGGAGCGGCTCCGCCGTGAGGGGATCGCCGAGCCGGTCGTGGTGGGCGGCGCTGGCGGCATCGACCCCGTGGCCGACCCCCGGCTTCCGCGCATCGCGCAGTTCCTGCGCGACCGCCGCCCCGACCGGGTGGTGGATGGTGTCCACGCGCTCGATCTCGCCGCCGTCCCCGCCAACTTCGGTGCCGCGCTCGTGGCCCTGGGTGAGGCGGACGCCGCCATGGCGGGCGCCGTCTGTGCCACCCGCGACACGATCCGGGCCGCGCTCTGGGCCATCGGCACCGCGTCCGGCGTGGAGCTGGTGAGCTCGGCGTTCTACATGGTCCTGCCGGACGACACGGTGCTGACGTTCACCGACTGCGCGGTGGTGCCGGAGCCCACGCCGGAGCAACTGGCGCACATCGCGCTGGCCGCGGCGCGCGACCGGCCGCGCCTGGTGGGCGACTCGCCGCGGGTGGCCTTCCTCTCCTACAGCACCAAGGGGAGCGCCGAGGGCCCACGCGTTGCGCGGGTGCGGGAAGCGGCGGCGCGGTTCCAGGTGCTCCTGCCCGACGTGGTGAGCGACGGCGAGCTCCAGGGCGACGCCGCGCTGGCGGCGGCGGTGAGCGAGCGGAAGGCGCCCGGCTCGCCGGTGGCGGGGCGGGCCAACGTGCTGGTCTTTCCCGATCTCGACGCGGGCAACATCGCCTACAAGCTGGTGCAGCGGCTGGCCGGCGCGGTGGCCATCGGTCCCATGCTCCAGGGGCTGGCCCGGCCGATGGCCGACCTGTCGCGCGGGGCCACGGCGGACGATATTGTCGAGGTGGCCGCGATGCTGGCGCTGCAGTGCGACTAGAACATCCGACGGAGTGAGCCGATGGGCTTCAGCCAGACCAGGGACGCGAGCGGGGTGGCGGTAGTGCAGGTGGAGGGACAGTTGATCGTGGGGAACCGGCAGGAGCTCAAGGACCTCGTCCAGGCCGCGCTCGACGCGGGTGAGCGCCGCATCCTGATCGACTTCTCCCGGACCGGCTATATCGACTCCTCGGGGCTCGGCGCCCTCGTCTCCATCTCCAAGCGGATCCGGGAGGCGGGGGGAGAGCTCCGGCTCGCCGGGCTCAACGAGGATCTCCGCTCCCTGTTCGAGCTGACCAAGCTGGACACCCTGTTCGCGATCGCCGAGACGCCCCAGCAGGCCCTCGCGAGCTTCTAGCCCGATCCCCTCGTGACATCGCCGCTCCGCCTCTGCGTCCGCCGCTCGCCGGCCCCGGGCGCCGGCGGCGCCGCCACGCTCGTCACGCTCCGGCTCCCGAGCGAGGTGGCGTGCATCGAGGAGGCCGTCGAGCTCGTCACCCGCCACTGTCTCGCGGGCCACGACACCTGCCGGCGGACGCGATTCCGGCTCCAGGTGGTGCTCTCCGAGGCGCTCAGCAACGCCATCGTGCGGGGGAACCGCGAGGACGGCCGCAAGTCGGTCCAC
>DASSBA010000270.1:0-3051 GCA_035699205.1 Gemmatimonadales bacterium | reverse complement strand
CGACTCGCTCATCAGCGTGAGCTTCGACTGATACTCGCCGCTCACCGGGATGCAGGTCGGATGGATCTGGGTGTAGCACGGGTTGGCGAACGCCGCCCCGCGCTTGTGCGCACGCCAGATGGCGGTGGCGTTGGAGCCCTTGGCGTTGGTGGACAGGTAGAAGACGTTGCCGTAGCCGCCGGTGGCCAGCACCACGGCGTCGGCCGCGTGGCTTTCGATCATGCCGGTGATCATGTTGCGCACGACGATCCCGCGCGCGCGCCCGTCGATCACCACCAGATCGAGCATCTCGGTGCGGGGATACATCGTGACCCCGCCGCGTTCCACCTCCTTCTCGAGGGCCTGGTAGGCGCCGAGCAGGAGCTGCTGACCGGTCTGGCCGCGCGCGTAGAACGTGCGCGACACCTGGGCACCGCCGAACGAGCGGTTGGCCAGCAGCCCTCCGTATTCCCGCGCGAAGGGCACGCCCTGCGCCACGCACTGGTCGATGATCTCGACGCTGATCTGGGCGAGGCGGTACACGTTGGCCTCGCGCGAGCGGAAGTCCCCGCCCTTCACCGTGTCGTAGAACAGCCGGTAGACGCTGTCGCCGTCGTTGCGGTAGTTCTTGGCGGCGTTGATGCCGCCCTGCGCCGCGATCGAGTGCGCGCGCCGCGGCGAGTCCTGGAAGCAGAAGCACTTCACGTGGTAGCCCAGCTCGCTCAGCGTGGCCGCCGTCGAGCCGCCGGCGAGTCCGCTGCCGACCACGATGACCGTGTACTTCCGCTTGTTGGACGGGTTGACCAGCTTCATCTCGAAGCGGTGCTTGTCCCACTTCTGCTCGATGGGGCCGGCGGGAATCTTCGAGTTCAATTCCATTGCAGTCTCCTCACCGCACCACCCCCGCGTATACCGCCACCGGAATCACGGCGAACCCCGCCCAGATCAGCACCGCCAGCGCGAGCGCCAGCTGCCGCCTGAGCGGGTGGGGGGCCGGCGGGCTCACGCCCAGGCTCCGTCCGCTGCTCCAGATCCCGTGATACAGATGGAGGCCCACCGCCGCGAGTGCCAGCTCGTAGAATACGATCACCAGCGGATTGCCGAACCCCGCGACCACGTTGTGGTAGGGGTCGCCCTCCACGAACGAGGAATGCACTGTGCCCAGCGTGAAGTGGAGAATGTGATAGACGAGGAAAATCAGGATGAGCACGCCGCCCCAGCGGATGGTGCGCGACGCGAGCGTCGAGACCTGGGGCTCCCGCCCCGCCGCGTAGGGCACCGGCCGCGCCGCCCGCCGCCGGGCGGTGAGCTGCGCGGCCGCCACGACGTGGAGCACGAGCGCCGCGATCAGCACCAGCCGCGCGGCCCACAGCGCCCCGCCGGTCCCGTGCAGGAACGCGCTGTAGGCGTTGATCTTCGCGGGCCCCTGGAAGACCGTCAGGTTGGCCACGACGTGGGTGATCAGGTACGCCACCATGATCAGCCCGGTCACCGCCATGACCGCCTTCTTGCCCACTGACGTGTGCCACAGCGCGAGGGCCCGGCTCATGACGCCTTCCCGTCAGCCGGCATCGACCACCGCCTGCGTGGCCCGTACCGCCTCGGCCGACTTCACCAGCTCCGCGCGCTCGGCGGCGGTCAGCGTGATCTCGACGATGCGCTCGAGCCCGCCGCGGCCGAGCTTGCAGGGCACGCCGCAGAAGACGTCGCGGAGGCCGAACTCGCCCTGCAGCCACGCGGAGCACGGCAGGATGCGCCGCTTGTCGAGGGCGATGGCCTCGACCATCTGGACCGCCGCCGCGCTCGGCGCGTAGTAGGCCGAGCCGGTCTTGAGGAAGGCGACGATCTCCGCGCCGCCGTTCCGCGTGCGGGCGATGATCGAGTCGAGCGTGTCGGCCGGCATGAGCTGGCTGACCGGAATGCCGGAGACCGTGGTATAGGACACCAGCGGCACCATCGTGTCGCCGTGGCCGCCGAGCACCATTGCCTGGATGTCCTCGACGGACACGTTCATGGCCTCGGCCAGGAACATGCGGTAGCGCGCCGTGTCGAGCACACCCGCCATGCCGAGGATCCGCTCGCGCGGGAAGCCGCTCGCCTTCATGGCCACGTAGCACATGATGTCGAGCGGGTTCGATACGATGATGACGATCGCGCCGGGCGCCACCCGGGCAATCTCCCCGGCCACCGAGCGCACGATGCCGGCGTTGGTCTTGACCAGGTCATCGCGGCTCATCCCCGGCTTGCGGGCGATGCCGGCGGTCACCACGAAGACGTCGGCTCCGGCGGCTTCTTCGTATCGGTTGCTGCCGATGATCCGGGTATCGAATCCCTCGATCGGGCCCGATTGCCACTGGTCCAGCGCCTTGCCCTGCGGGACGCCTTCCACGACGTCGATCATCACGACGGTGCGCGCGAGCTGTTTCTCGGCTAGCCGCTGCGCCGCGGTGGCGCCGACGTTCCCTGCCCCGACGACCGCCACTTTCTCGAGCATGCGGATCGCTCTCGTGCCTGCGGGTTGTTGTGCCCTTCAAGTGGGCGAATGTAGCCGCTCAGGAATCCGCGGCCAACCCCGCCGGCAGCTCGAGACCGAGCTGCCGCAGCCCCTCGTAGAGCACTACGCTCACGGCATTGGCGAGGTTGAGGCTCCGCACGTCCCCCGGCATCGGAATGCGGAAGCAGCGCTCGGGATACTTCTCCAGAATGCGGGCCGGCATCCCCTCGGTCTCGTTGCCGAAGACGAGCACGTGGCCGGCCCGGAACGGCGCCTTGCGATAGTCGCGCTCGGCGTTGGCCGAGAAGTAGAGGCAGCGCTCGCGGGTGATCGCGTCCCGGAAAGAGTACCAGTCGGGATGCACCCAGAGGTCGGTCTTGTCCCAGTAGTCCAGCCCCGCGCGCCGCACCTCGCGCTCGTCCAGCGAGAAGCCGAGCGGGCCGATCAGGTGCAGCGGCGTATCGGTGGCCGCGCACAGGCGGGCGATGTTGCCGGTGTTGGGTGGGATCCGGGGCTGGATGAGCGCGACGTGCAGCGCCATCAGCCGCCGCGGGTGTGCATTTCGCGCCGCGGATCGG
>DASSBA010000269.1:0-1043 GCA_035699205.1 Gemmatimonadales bacterium | reverse complement strand
GACTCGGGCTGGGTGACGGTGAGCACCGAGCTGGTGGAGGCACACCCCCGCGGTGCACCGACCACACGGTGGCAGGAGCCGCTGGAGGCACCGCTCAGCGACGTCTTCCGGGTGCAGGCCGACATCGCGCGCGGGGTGGCCGAGGCGCTCGGCGTGCCGCTCGGCGCCGGGGCGCGGCTGCAGCTCGCGGAGCCGCCTACCGAAAACCTGGCCGCCTATCGGGCCTTCCTGCGTGGCGAGCAGATCTCCAACAGAATCGAGACCATGGACCCGGGTACGCTCCGCCGGGCCGTCCCCTACTACGAGCAGGCGGTGGCGCTCGACTCCGGCTTCGTCGAGGCCTGGATGCAGCTCTCCCGGGCGCACTCGACGTTGTACTTCAACGGCGGCACACCGTCGCCGGCCGAAGCGGAGGCGGCCCGGACGACGGCGGCGCGAGCGCTGGCGTTCGGCCCGGACCGGCCCGAAGGGCGGATTGCGCAGGGTGTCTACTATCTCGCGGTGCTGCGGGACAACAGCCGGGCGCTCGGGCAGTTCACCCTGGGGCTGCGGGCGGCCCCCAACCACGTTGAGCTGCTCTCCTGGGCGGGGCTGGCCGAGCAATACCTCGGCCGCTGGGATGCGGCCCTCGAGCGCTTTCGCCGGGCGTATGCACTGGATCCGCGCTCCCCCAGCGCTGCGCGCTCGCTCGCGTACGCGTACCTCATGGTGCGCCGCTACCCCGAGGGACTCGCCGTCGCCGATCGGGCACTCGCGCTCGAGACGACGCCGCAGTTCGTGCACCTCAAAGCGATGCTCCATCTGGCCCAGGGCGACCTGCGCCAGGCGAGGGCGGACATCCGGGCCGCGCTGGGACGAATCGAGCCGGCGACGCTCGTTGCCACCTTCGGGTACGGCTGGGATCTCTACTGGGTGCTGGAGGAATCCGAGCAGCAGTTGCTGCTGCGCGTCCCGCCGAGCGCGTACGACGACAATCGGGCCGCCTGGGGCCTGGTCCTCGCCCAGACCTACGCCCTCCGGGGAGACCAGGCCCATGCGCGGGC
>DASSBA010000268.1:0-20093 GCA_035699205.1 Gemmatimonadales bacterium | reverse complement strand
TCCGGATCCCGGTCATCGTGGACGCCGGCGTCGGAACAGCGTCGGATGCCTGCCTCACCATGGAGCAGGGCGTGGACGGCATCCTGATGAACACGGCACTGGCCGAGGCCCGCGACCCGGTCGGCATGGCGCGCGCGATGGGCCTGGCCATCGAGGCCGGCCGCCTGGCCTACCTGTCCGGGCGCATGCCGCGCCGGGAGATCGCGGTGCCGTCCAGTCCGCTGGCCGGGATGCTGGAGTAGATCGTTGCGGTATTCCTGGAGCTCGTGGCTGTATCCGCGTGGATCGTGGCTCTATCCGCGGGCATCGTGGCTCTATCCGCGGGCATCGTGGCTCTCTCCGCGGGCATCGTGGCTGGATTCACCACGAAGGCACGAAGGGCACGAAGGTACACGAAGGGGGTTTGGGAGACGGAGGCCATCGGGAAGCGGAGCCACCACCAGGTTGTCGGTGTTGTCCGGGTCCAGGGGGCCTGTCCGGAAGCGGAACCCTTCGTGGTCCTTCGTGCCCTTCGTGCCTTCGTGGTGAATACAGCCACGATGCCGGCACGGCCAGCGATGCCCGCGCTCTCGGCGATTGCGGCGCAAGGCCTGCAACCCCGGCGCGCCGCGTACGAGGTGCTGAGAGACGTGCGCGGCGGCCGTCCGTTCGACGCCGCACTCGACCGGGCGGTCAAGCAACTGGGCGATGCCGACCGCCGGCTGGCACACGAGCTGGCCGCCGGGGTGCTCCGGGGCCAGACCGCGCTGGACGCGCGGCTCGCGCCGCTGGTGTCGCGCGGCTGGGAGAGCGTGGCGCCGGCGCTCAAGGAGGTGCTCCGCCTCGGCGCGTTCCAGTTGACGGCGCTCGACCGCGTCCCGGCGCATGCCGCCGTGGACACCAGCGTGGCGCTCGCCAGGGAGACGGCCGGGGCCAGGGCCGGCGGGTTCGTGAACGCGGTGCTTCGGCGGCTCGGCGGCGAGACGGAACAGGCGGAAAGGACGGAGCCGGCGGGGCGGACGGGCCGGGCAACGCCGTCGGAGCGCCTGGCCGCCGAATTCTCGCACCCACACTGGCTGGTGGAACGATGGCTCGAGCGGTTCGGGGCCGAGGAGACCACGGCCCTGCTCCGCTGGAACAACACCCGGCCGCGGCTCGTCCTGCAGCCCGCGCGGGAAACGCTGGATGACCTGGAGCGGCGCTGGCGTGAGGCCGGCATCGAGGTGACGCCGGCGCCATTCGGCGCGGGGCTGGTCACCGACCGCACCCGGCCGCAGGAGCTGCCCGGGTACGACGCCGGGGCGTTCCTCGTGCAGGATCCGGCGCAGGCCCTGCTCGCCTGGTACGCCGACCTGCCGCCGGACGCCGCCGTCTACGATGCCTGCGCCGCGCCCGGCGGGAAGGCAATCAGCCTCGGCCGCACCACCGCGCGCGTCGTCGCCGCCGACCTGAGCCGCGTCCGCGTCCGGCGCCTGGCCGGGAACCTTCGCCGCGCCGGCAGCGGGCGCGAGCATCCGGTGGTGGCCGATGCCCGACACGCCCCGGTGCGCCCGTCCGCCGCGGTCCTGCTCGACGCGCCCTGCCTCGGGACCGGCAGCTTCGCACGGAACCCGGACGCCCGCTGGCGGGTGAGCCCCGAGGCGCTGACGACACTCGAGGCGGGCCAGGCCGAGCTGCTCGACCGGGTCGCGGACGCGGTCGCGCCCGGCGGGCTGCTGATCTACGCCACCTGCTCGCTGGAGCCCGAGGAGAACCGGCTGCAAGTGGAGCGGTTCCTGGCCCGCCGGCCGGAGTTCCGGCGGGAGCCGAGCGATACCTTCCCCGCCGCCCTGACCTCGCCCGAGGGAGACCTGATGATCCTGCCGCAGCGGCATCACATGGATGGGGCGTTCGCCGCCCGGCTGCGGCGGTTCGCGTGAGCGGCGTGCCGTGAGGACGCGGCGCCACACCCAGCCGGCGTTCGCCCCGTTCCGGGGCGCCGCGTGGCGGCGGTTCGCGCGGGACATCGGCCTCGTCGCGCTCACCTTCGTGGTGGGCTACGTAGTTTCGTCGTACTGGATCGCGCCCGTCCCCCTGACCGGCGAGGACCACGCGATCCCCCGGGTGCTCGCGCTGCCGGTCACCGCCGCGCGGACGGCGCTCACCAGCGCCGGATTCCGCTCCCGGATCGAGGGCGAGCGGCCCAGCGCGGGCGTTCCCCGTGGCGCCGTGCTGTGGCAGGACCCGCCGCCGGGCACCGTAGTCGCGGCCAACGCGGTCGTCGAGCTGGTGCAGAGTGCCGGTCCGGCTCCGGTCACCGTGCCCGATGTGATCGGGTTCGCCCTGCCGACGGCGCGCAAGGTGATCGAGGCGGCGGGGGCCAGGGTGGGCCGGGTGGACACGGTGCGGGGCGGCGATCCCGAGCCGGGGGTCGTCATCGCGACCCGCCCGCCGCCCGGCAACGGACGGCCGCGCGGCTCGGCGGTGGGCCTCGTGGTGAGCGGACGCGCCGGAGCCGAGCCATGAGCGCGCGCATCGCGCCGAGCGTGCTGAGCGCGGATCTGGGCCGCCTGCGCGAGCAGGTGGAGCAGGCCGTGGCGGGCGGCGCCGAGTGGATTCATGTGGACGTGATGGACGGCCACTTCGTTCCGAACCTCAGCTTCGGCGCGCCGCTGATCCGCGCGCTGCGCCGGCTCACCGACCGGCCGCTCGACGTGCACCTGATGGTGGAGCACCCCGAGCGCTACATCGCCGACTACGCCGACGCGGGGGCCGCCGTGTTCACCTTCCACCCCGAGGCCACCGTGCACGTCCAGCGCCACCTGGCCGCGGTGCGCGAGCACGGGATGCTGGCCGGCCTGGCGCTCAACCCGGCGTCGCCGCTGGCGCGAATCGAGGAGGTCGTGGGCGATCTCGATCTCGTGCTCGTCATGTCGGTCAACCCCGGCTATGGCGGCCAGACCTATCTCCCGGCCGCCACCGACAAGATCCGCCGCACCCGGGCGCTGCTCGACCGCCACCGGTCGCGCGCGGCGCTCGAGGTGGACGGCGGGATCACCACCGCCACCATCGCCGAGGCCTGGGGCGCGGGAGCGGACACCTTCGTGGCCGGCACCGCCGTGTTCGGCGCGGCCGATCCGGCGGAGGCGGTGCGCGAGCTGTCGCGCCGCTGCGCCGTCCGCGTCTGAGGAGACTATGACGAGGCAATGGATCTTCGCGGGACTGATCGTCGCCGGCGTCGCCGCCGGCGCCGCCATCATGACCCGGGTGGGAAGCGAGGTGGCCCGGGTTGAGGTCGGGGCCACCGCGCCGGACTTCCGCGCCGTCGACCTGGCCACCGGCGACTCGGTGTCTCTGGTGCGGCGCTACCGCGGGAAGGTGACGCTGGTGAACATCTGGGCCACCTGGTGCGGCCCCTGCCGGGTCGAGATGCCCGCGATGGAGCACCTCTACACCGACCTCGCGCCCCAGGGCTTCGCCATCGCCGCGGTGAGCATCGACGAGGGGAGCCCCGACGACGTGCGCAGGTTCGGCCGCGACCTCGAGCTGAGCTTCGACCTGCTGCAGGACCGCTCGCAACGGGTTCAGCAGCTGTACCAGACCACCGGGGTCCCCGAGAGCTTCCTGCTCGACCGCCACGGCGTCATCGTCAAGCGGATCATCGGGGCCCACGACTGGAACTCGCCCGCCAACCGCGCGCTGGTCGAGCGCCTGCTCGACGAGTCCGGGTCGTGACGTGAGCCTCCGCGGTGCGCTCACCGCCGACCTGCCCCTCAAGCTGACCTCGCTCGGCCTGGCCGTGTTCCTCTGGCTCCTGGCGGCGGGCGAGGAACCGGCGAGCGCCCTGCTGCCGGTGGACCTCCTGGTCCGGGCGCCCGCCGGGCGCCGCGTGATGCACGCCGGTGGACCGGTGCGCGCCCTCGTCTCGGGTCCCCGGCGCGAGCTGCTCAAGCTCTCCACCTCCCCCATGCGGCTCACCCGCGTGCTCCCCGACTCCACCGTGGCCGACCAGGTCGAGCTCGAGCTCGGACCGGCCGACATCGAGATGCCGCGCGGGGTGGACGCCCACGTGCAGGACGTGCAGCCGCGCCTGCTGGCCGTCGCCCTCGACTCCACCTATCAGCGCGTCGTGCCGGTGCGCGCGATGGTTCGCCTGTCGCCCGGGCTGGGCCACATGCTGAGCGCGATCGCCGTGGTGCCGGGCACCGTCCGCCTGGTGGGCCCGCGCGACGCGATCCAGCGGATCGACTCGGTGCAGACGGTGCCGCTCGAGCTGGCCCGGGCGGACGGGCCGGTGGAGGAGACGCTCGCGCTGGACACGTCCGGCTTCGGGCGGGCGCGGGCGCTGCCGTCCGAGGTCTCGGTGCGGGTGGACCTCGAGGCGGTCGGGGAGCGCACGCTGACCGGCGTGCCGGTGCGCCTGTCGAGCGATCTCGCCGCGGTGGCACGGCCCGCCCGGACCACGGTGGACGTACGCGTGCGGGGCGCCGCGGGCCGGCTCGGCGCGCTCGCCGCCGACAGCGTGCCCGTGGTGGTGGACTGGATCGGCCCGCCCGGACCGGGACGCGCCGCGCTCCGCGTGCTCGCACCCGCGGGGCTCGAGGCCACCGCGTCGCCCGACACCGTCGAGCTGGTGCGCCGGAGCGCCGATGGCTGAGCATATCCTCGGGATCGAGACGTCGTGCGACGAGACTTCGGCCGCCGTCCTCCGCCGGGGCGAGGCGGGGCCCGAGCTGGCCGGGTTGGTCATCCTGTCGCAGGACGTCCACCGCGTCTTCGGCGGCGTCGTCCCGGAGCTCGCCAGCCGCGCGCACGTGCAGGCCATCGGCGCGGTGGTGGACCGCGCCCTGGGCGACGCGGGGATCGGCCTGGGGCAGCTCGACGGGATCGCCGTCACCAGCGGGCCGGGGCTCGTGGGCGCGCTGCTCGTCGGGGTCATGTACGCCAAGACGCTCGGGTTCAGCCTCGACCGGCCGGTGCTCGGCGTCAACCATCTCGAGGGCCACATCTTCGCGCCGACGCTGGAGGACCCCGACCTGGCGCCGCCGTTCGTCGCCCTCCTGGTGAGCGGCGGGCACACGATGCTGCTCGACGTGCCGGCCTGGGGCGAGTACCGGCTGCTCGGCCAGACGCTGGACGATGCCGCGGGTGAAGCGTTCGACAAGGTGGCCAAGCTCCTCGGCCTCGGCTACCCGGGTGGCGCGCCGATCGAGCGGCTGGCGCGCGAGGGCCGGCCCGACCGCTACCACTTTCCCCGTCCGATGCTGCGGGAGCTCGGGCACGAGGGACCCAACCGCTACGCCTTCTCGTTCAGCGGGCTCAAGACCGCGGTGCTCCGCGTGGTGCGCCCGGTGACGGGGGCGGAGCCGCCGGTGGCGGACGACGCGGACCGCGCCGACATCGCCCGGGCGTTCCAGGACGCGGCCATCGACGTGCTCACCGCCAAGACCGCGCACGCGGTCGAGGCACTCGGCTACACCTCGGCGATGGTGGGCGGTGGGGTGGCGTGCAACCGCGCGCTCGTGGCGCAGCTCCGCGAGCGGCTGGCGGGACGGGCACGGGTGAGCGTAGCTTCCCCGCGGCTCAACACCGACAACGCGGCCATGATCGCCGCCGCGGGCGCCTGGCGGCTCGCGCGCGGCGAGCGCAGCGGCTGGGACCTCGAGCCGCGCGACGACCTGCCGCTGCCCGGCCTGGTCACCGCGGACTCCCTCTCCGGACGGACCCGATGACGATCTACCCGTTCAAGTTCGCGCTCGGCCCGCTCGAGATCACCGGCTACGGGCTGATGATGATGGTGGCGTTCCTGATGGGAGGCTGGCTGATCGCGCTGGAACTCCGGCGCCGCGGACTGGTGGAGGACTACGCGGCCGACATGGTGGCGGCCGCCGTGATCGGCGGCATCATCGGGGCCAAGCTCTGGTACGTGGCGCTCACCGGCGATCCCGGGGCCCTCCTCTCGCGCGGCGGGCTGGTCTGGTATGGCGGCTTCATCGGTGGCGCCCTCGCCGTCATCCTCAACGGCTGGCGCCTCCGGGTCCCGCTGCGGTGGACGATGCACCTGGCCGCCCCGGCGCTCGCGGCCGCCTATGCGCTGGGACGGGTGGGCTGCTTCCTGGTCAACGACGACTACGGCCGCCCGAGCACGCTGCCCTGGGCGGTGAAGTTTCCCCAGGGCCTGCCGCCCTCCACCGCCGGGAACATGCAGCATCTGTTCGGGATCCCGGTGCCGGCAGGGATCGATCCCGCGACGGTGCTCGCGGTCCACCCGACGCAGCTCTACGAGACCGCCCTGATGCTCGGCGCGTTCATGGTCCTGTGGGCGTGGCGGCGGCGCGGGCGCCCGATCGGCTGGCTGTTCGGGCTCTACCTCGTGTTCGCGGGGGTCGAACGATTCCTCATCGAGATCCTGCGGGCCAAGGACGACCGCTTCCTCGGGCCGTTCACGCTCGCGCAGCTCACGTCGGTCATCCTGGTGGTCATCGGGATCCTGCTGCTCAACGCCTGGCGCGAGGGAACCGGGCCGGAGCCGGGCGCCCATCTGACGACTGGCAAGAATCTGAAGGCGTCAAAGCTTTCGACAGCTGCATAACTACCGGTGACGCAAGCAGTTCCACGTTATTGCCCGAAAGCGTTCAAGCGTTCGACAGGGCCGGCCGCCGAGGCGGCGCCGCGGGTAGTCGGCTAAGTCGTTATGCTGCAACGATTCTCCACGCTGCCAAGTTTGGCATCCGACTTGCCCATACAATACACCGGGAAGTCCAGAGGACTTCACGGAAAAAGTGGTAGGTCGAAGAAGGGTGGATCGGGCACTTCGGTCCGTATCCGTAAACTCAGGGGGCGATCTACCACCTCTCTACGCGACGGCCCGCCGACACTGGCGGGCCGTTCGCATGTCCGGGCGCTGCTGGTTGGGATCGCTGGCTTGCCTGCAGCGGAAGGACACGAAGGGCACGAAGGAGGCTTGAAGCACGGAGGTCATCGGGGGGCGGGGCCACCACCAATATGTTGGTATTGTCCGGGTCCGGGGTGCCCTCCCGGTCTGGGGTCCCCCTCGTGCCGAATAGGCACCGGGGCGCGGCAGATATCCGATTCACCACAGAGGCACAGAGGGCACGGAGAAAAACAACAAAGTTGTTGACTCCGTGAACCTCCGTGCCCTCTGTGCCTCTGTGGTGAATACCGACCCCCAATCCTCCCAGACAAGCCAGCTCAGCTCCCCAGCAGGTCCCGCTCCGCCACGACGATGCCGTCCGTATCGGCGTAGAGATACTCGCCCGGACTGAAGGTGACGCCGGCAAACGTCACCGGCACGCGCCGCTCACCGGTCCCCGTCTTGCCGCTCCTGCGAGGAACCGCGGCGAGCGCCTTCACACCGACGGGCGTAGCCGCGAGCTCCACGGTGTCCCGGATGCAGCCATGCACCACCAGCCCGCTCCAGCCGTTCCGCCCGGCGAGCGCCGCGAGGTGGCCGCCCACCAGCGCGGACCGGAGCGAGCCGCCGCCGTCCACCACCAGCACGCGTCCCCGCCCCGGCGTCTCCAGCGCCTGCCGCACGAGCGCGTTGTCTTCCAGCACCCGCACCGTCTCGATCGGCCCCGCGAAGCTCGCGACGCCGCCCCAGTCGCGGAAGACCGGCTCGGCCACGCACACCTCGTCGCCGAACTCGTCGCACAGGTCGGCCGTGGCGACGATCATCGTGTGGTGGTGCGGGGCGAGGCGAGGAGGTGCCGGCGCATCCGCTCCACTTCCGCCCGCATTTCGGCCAGGTCCGCCTCCATCCGCTCGAGCGAGCGCAGGAGCTCGACCATGGAGGACTGGGCAATCGCGAGCGACGCCGGCGGCGCCTCGGTGCCCCCGGGCGCGCTGGTGACCGACAACGGATTCGCCGGCGGATCGGCGGTCGGGCCTGGCGCGCGCTCGCGGACCCTGACCGGGGTGGCGCCGCGAAGCCTGCGCGGCTCGATGACGAAGTTCCACAGCAGCGCGACGAGCGCCAGGAACACCAGCAGTCCCTGCGCGCCGAGCGACTCGGCGGTCGGATAGATCCCGAGCGCCGGGATCCGCGGCGCCCACGGGAGAATCGTGGTGCTGATGAGCCCGCCCTCCTGCAGCTCCGCGATCCCCTTCCCCGCGAACACGAACGCCATGTAGTACAGAAACGCGCTGGTGAACGCGAAGAACGGCTTGAGCGGGAGCCGCACGCCGAACCGGTTGATGCCGATGTAGACGAACACCAGCACCACCGAGCCCGCCAGGATGCCGGCCACCACGGCCATCGTCCCGCCGCCGGATCCGGTGACGAACAGGGCCTTGTAGAACAGCACCGTCTCGAACCCCTCGCGGTAGACCGCGAGAAACGCGGCCGACGCGAGCGCGAGCGCCGACCCGCTGTCCAGCGCGTCCTGCACCTTGCTCTTCACGAACTGGTTCCACTTCACCACTTCCATCTTCGAGAGGAGCCAGTAGCTGACGTAGAAGAGCACGACCGTCGCCAGCACCATCGTGCCGCCCTCGAGCGCCTCGCGGTGGGCGGGGCTCAGGACGAAGATGGTCTCCAGGGCGACGGCGGTGAGGAGGCTCGCGCCGATGGCGGCGCCGACGCCGATGTGGATGTCCCGCTTCCGCTGGCCGGCGCCCATCTTCGTGAGGAACGTCATCAGCGCGCCGACGATGAGGATGGCCTCGAGCCCCTCGCGCAGCAGGATGATGAACGACTGCACGAACAGGTTGAACGGCGAGAGCTGGTCACCCAGTGTCCGCTCGGCGTTCTCCAGCCCCGCCTCGAGCTGCCGGCGCAGGGTACCGAGCTCGGCGGGGGTGGCGCCGCCCGCGGCGCGGGTGCGGAACGAGGCGAACGCCGTCTCCAGCTCCGCGGCGAGACCCGGGTTCTTGGCCCGCACTCCGCGCTCCACCTGCTCGAACGTCATGTAGGCATCGAAGGCGCGCGCGCTGGCCGCCGGCGAGCCCGTGCGCGCCAGCACGAACGCCGAGTCGAGCTGTTTCCGCACCCGGGCGAACACCTCCGCGCTGGCGGCGCCGTCCTCCGCATGGAAGCTCCGCACCGCCGCCACCCGGCCGAGCGCGTCGGGCCCGCTCCGGCCCCCGGCGCCGAGCGCGTCGAGCACCTGCTCGTCCGTCATCTTGCCGGTCGTGGCGAAGGTCCGGAGCGCGGGCGGGACCTCGCCGCGCGGGGCAGGCAGACGCAGGACGCTCGCGAAGAGGGCGACGGCCCAACGGTCCTCGGCGGGCAGCCGGCCCTCGAAGGCGGGCATCGCCGTGCCGGCGGTGCCGATGCTGATGCGGCGGTAGTAGTCGAGCGGCGAGACGCCGCCGAGCGTGGCGCCGTCGGCCAGGTTGGCGGGTGGAGGATCGAGCCCGGCGGCCTGCGGACCGTCCGCCCGGCCGACCGCGCCATGGCAGCTCGCGCAGTTGGCCTGGTAGATCTCGGCCCCGCGGGCGAGCGACGGCGTCTGCGCCGGAAGCTCGTCGAGGGTGATGCCCAGCCGCTCGGTGAGCCCGGCGGTCAGCGAGCGGACGCGCGCATCGAGTGAATCGGGCGGGGCGGTACTCTGGGCGAGGCGGAGCATGGCCGCGATATCGGCGGCGGCGGGGCGCCCCACGTCCGCCGGCAGCAGCGCGACCGACCGCTGGGCCTCCTGCAGGAACAACTCGGCTTCCTCGACCTCCCCCTTGGCCACCACCCGCCCGTCCACCACCCCGATCCGGTACTCCTGCGCGGCGAGCTGGACCGTGGCCGCGATGCGGCGGGCGACGGGAACCCGATCCTGAACCGGCGTCGCCTGCTGTTGCTGATGGGGCGGCAACGCCGTGGCCGCGAGGAGGATCGGGAGGATCCCGCCAATGAGAACCATTTTCACCCGGTTTGAGGTAGCCTGGAATAAAGTAGAGTGGGGCGGTCGCAATTGGAAGGGAGACGGAGGGCGGAAAGGCGGAAAGGCGGAAAGGCGGAAAGGCGGAAAGGCGGAAGGTACCTGCCGAGAAGCGTCGTGACTGTCATCCCGAGCAGAGCGAGGGATCTTGCTGGCCAGGATCGACCCATTCCCGGGCAAGATCCCTCGCGTTCGCTCGGGATGACAGTGCCGCTCTGCGCCTCCTCTCCGGTCCCTCCATCCCTCGGTCCCTCCGTCCTTCCATCTTTCCGCCTTTCCGCCTTTCCGCCTTCCCCTACCTCCCCACCACCGCCACCGCCCCCGCCGCCGTCGCCGAATGGGTGAGGGAGACCTGCACCACCAGCGGGCCGCAGTCCCGCGCGAGGTCGGCGGCCAGGCCATGGAGCCGGATCGCGGGGCGGCCGTCGGCGTCGCGGGTGACCTCGATGTCGCGCCAGCCGACCGCGCGGGCGCCCGGAAGCGACTGGAGCGCTTTGTAGACCGCCTCCTTGGCCGCGATCCGGGCGGCCGCATGGCCCGTGGGGTCCGGCCGGGTGGCCAGGTAGGCCCGCTCCTCGTCGGTGAAGAATCGCTGCATGGCGTGCTCGCCCTTGTTGGCCAGGAGGCGCGCCACGCGCTCGAGGTCCACCAGGTCGACGCCGACGCCGATCACGTTCACAATCGTGCCCACCAGAACGCGGCGAGGCCCTCGAGCGGCGGTGGCACCGGCACGTAGCCGCCGAGCACGAGGCCGAGCCAGACGGCCGCGCCGACGACCAGCGCGGTGACGAGCCAGAGAGGCCACGCCGGGCGGCGCCACGCGCGAACCCCCGCGATCTCGGCGCCCCACCGCTCCTGCTCGCGGCGCGCCGAATCCTCCAGCGCGAGCCAGGCCGACTCGAGGCGTCGCGCCACCGCGCCCAGCGCGGCCTGCCATGCCTGCGCGCCCTCCGCGCCGCGGCCGCGTGCGCTCCCGGTGGAGTGGACCGTCTGCTCCAGCGCGTCGAGCGCCGCGACGAACGGCGCCCCTCCGCTTCCGAGCCGCGCGCCGATGGCGCGCCCGTCTTCGTCCGTCAGCCGGAGCTGGCGCAGCCGGCGCACCGGGAACCGGGACTCCTCGGCTGCCGACTCGAGGCCCCGATTGGCCCCCGCGACGATCCGCGCCGCGGCCGCGGCCACCGTTTTCTCCCACAACCCGAGCCACGCCACCCGGCCGAGCGACGCGATCGCGCCGGCGTGATCGCCCGAGGCGGCGAACGAGCGGGCGGCGCCGGCCAGGTCGAAGACCCGGCTCACCAGCTCCACGCGCAAGTCGCCCAGCGTCACGCCGAGCGCGCCGGGCGCGCTCGGCGGCGGATCGACCAGCCGGCCGAGTGAGGGACCGAGCTCCGGCACGACCCAGAGCTGTTCGGAGCGGGCGGTGGGGCTCACGCGTCGGCGAGACGGGCGGGTTGACCCGTGCGGGCCTCGAACCGGCGCACGAAATCGGCGAGCGAGTCGGCGGTGAAGCTGGCGCGGTCGAGGCCGGCGGCCTGGATGGCGCGCTCGATCGAATCGGGGTCGCCCTCGACCTCGACCAGCGGGTCCATGCGCGGGTAGTGCTCGAGCCGGACGGTAGCGCCGGCCAGGACGTAGATCTCGACGTCACGATCGATGGCGTGCACCGTTCCGTAGCCCAGCTTGCCGAGGAAGGCGTGGGGGGAAGCGTCGCCGCCGGCCGCGCCCCTGACGGTGAGCTCGAGCTCTTCGCGCTGCTTGTAGCCCTCGGGCGAGAGGCGCGCCGGCCCCTTCCAGCCCAGCACGGACTCGACCCGGCCGTCATTGTACTGATAGCTCCGCACGCGCAGCACCTCGTCCCGGCCGGCAAGCTCGCCGTCGCGATCGTAGCGTCGGTCGCTCATGCGGCCGCGGAACCGCCGCTCGGCTCCCGCCGCACGCAGGCGCTCGCGCAGCGCTGCCGGGTCGGAGATGACGGCCTTGAGCTCGAGCTCTTCAGCCATCTAGCGCCTCCAGCTCATCACGGAGGTGCGGCCGCGTTTCGGATCTCAGGGCGGGCATCACTGAGGGTTCACCACAGAGGCACAGAGGGCACGGAGGAACACAGAGGGTTTCCGGTCAGAAAAGGCCCCTTGGACCCGGACAACACCAACAATTTGGTGGTGGCTCCGCATCCCGACGTGCTCCGTTTCCAAATCCCTCTGTGTTCCTCCGTGCCCTCTGTGTCTCTGTGGTGAATACAGCACTGATCCACTCCATCTCCCAGACCTACGATAGGATAGCTTCGACCACGGCGTCCGTCTCCCGCAGATCCCGGAACACCGCGTGCGGCCCGCACCCTTCCAGCTCCGACACCGAATACGCCCCCGTCGCCACCGCCACCGCGCGCGCGTCGATCCCCGACCCGCAGGCGATGTCCGCCGGCGTGTCGCCGATGATGACGACCTCGGCGCCGTGCGGGATTCGGCCGAAGAGCGGCGCCGCGCGGCGCGCCGCGATGGTCGGGAGGTCGGGCCGGTGTCCCGAGTCCGAGCCGTAGGCGCCCACCCGGAACCGCTCCGGCGCAATCCCGCCCGACCGGAGCTTGAGCGCCGCACCCTCCGCCAGGTTGCCCGTGAGCAGGCCCAGTACCACGCCCGGCTCCGCCTCCAGCCGGTCGAGCAGCGCGGGGACCCCCGGCATGACCGTGGTGTGGGCCGTCGGCAGCTCCAGCTCGCGCGCGAGCATTCCCACGTAGCGCTCGCAGACGGCGCGCACCTGCGGTGATTCGCGCGGCGCGGGCCGGCCCGCCGCCTCCAGCAGCTCGGCCACGATCTGCGGGTCGGTCTTCCCGTCGAACCGGATCCGGTCGAACCCGGTCGTGTCGCCCATGTCGCCGCCCAGCGCCGCCAGGATGGCCCGGCGCCCGGCACCGGCCGTGAGCAGGATCGTCCCGTCGATGTCGAACAGGACCAGCTTCCGCGTCACCGCTCCTCCAGCCGCCGGACGGCCACGAGCCGCTCGCGAAGCGGGGCGGCCCGGCTGCCCGGGAGCCACGACTCGTGCACCATGCCCCCGCACGACACGGTCGAGTGCACCAGCGTGTCCGCCTCCGCCGCGAAGGCCACGTGCGTGATCCGCGGGCCCGACGCGTCGCGGAAGAAGAGGAGATCGCCCGGCCGGATCTGGTCGGGCGACACCCCCGCTCCGCACGCCGCCTGCTGGGGCGAGTCGCGCGGGAGCGAGACGCCCCGGGCCAGGAAGGTGGTCTGCACCATCCCCGAGCAGTCCACGCCGAGCGGGGTGACACCGCCCCACTGGTACTGCGTGCCCGCGAAATGTTCCCATGCCCAGCGCTCGGGGGCGCTGGCACGGGCCGCCATCACCGCGTCCGCCGGCCGCGCGACCGCGCCCTCCACCACCCGCCCGCACCGCCCGTCGGGGAGCCGGACCAGGTCGCCCTCGAGCGCCACCCGGGCGCGGAGCGGCAGCCGGGCGCTCCCGTCACCCACGAGCATCATGGCGCCCTCGCTCCATCCCTCGGCATCGCGCCGCCAGGCGGCGGCGGAGTCGGCGTCCACCTCGGCGCAGTAGCCGGCGTGGACCCAGCCCTCGTACTGGTCGAGCGTGCCCCGGATGCGGCGCCAGTCGGCCGAGACGTCGAGCACGGCGGCGGTCTCGCCGAGCACCAGCTGGCTCACCTGCTCGGCGCGCAGCGTCGGGCTGCCGAGGACGGGGACGACCGCCGACCGGGCGATGATGGCGTCGGCCCTCACGAGGGGGCGGCCTCCTTGGCGGCGCACTCGCGGCAGAGCGTCACGCCCCGGAAGGTGCAGATCAGGCAGATGAAGGTCCCGCACCTGGCGCAGGGATATCCCTCGGACGCGCGTTCCTCGCGTCCGCAGGCGCGGCAACCCATGGCGTCGTGCTCGCTGGTCTCGGCCATGGCCACCTCAGGTGGTGAGGTTATAGCGCTTGATCTTGTTGATCAGCGTCGCTCGCGAGATGCCGAGCTCGATGGCGGCCCGGGTGCGGTTCCCGGTGTGGTGCTTGAGGGTGCGCTCGATGTGCTGGCGCTCCAGGTCCTCGAGGCTGAGCGGCGTGTGCCGCCGGTCGCCGATGCCGGGACGGGCGCGGAACTCGCCGGGCAGGTGCTCCACGCTCACGGCCGGCGCGCCGCGGCCGAGGATGAGCGCGCGCTCGAGCACGTTGCGCATCTCGCGCACGTTTCCCGGCCACGAGTAGAGCAGCAGCCGGTCGAGCACCTCGCTCGAAAGCGTCGGCGGCCCATCGGGGAGCTCGGACCGGAGGTCGGTGAGCAGGCGGGTGATGAGCGAGAGCTTGTCCTCGCGCGAGCGGTCGCGGACGGCGGGCAGCTTGAGCGGCATGACGCTCAACCGGTAGTACAGGTCCTCGCGGAACCGGAGCTCCTCGACCTCGGACTGGAGGTCCTTGTTGGTGGCCGCCACCAGCCGGACGTCCACCGTGATCTCGCGGGTCCCGCCCAGCCGCCGGAACGTCTTCGTTTCCAGCACCTTGAGCAGCTTGGGCTGAAGCTCGGGCGCCAGGTCGCCGATCTCGTCCAGGAAGATCGTGCCGCGGTCGGCGATCTCGAACAGCCCCTGCTTCCGGTCCTTGGCGTCGGTGAACGCCCCCTTCTCGTGGCCGAACAGCTCGGAGTCGAGGAAGGTGGCATTGAGGCCCGCGCAGTTGACCTCGACGAACGGCGCCCGGCCGCGCGGGCTCAGGTCGTGGATCATCCGCGCCACCCAGCCCTTGCCCGTGCCGCTTTCGCCGGTCAGCAGGACCGTCGTCCGCTCGCTCTGGGCCAGCAGTCCCACCTGGTGGGCGAACTCCTGCATGCCCGAGGAGTTGCCGAGCGAGTCGAGCCCGTGCCCCGGCGCGCTCTGCACCAGCAGCGCCTCGTTGACCCGGCGGAGCCGCGCCTTGTCCGCCACCCGCGCGGTCGCGGCCCCGAGGTGCTCGATGTCCACCGGCTTGGTGAGGAAGTTCTCGGCACCGAGCTGCATGGCGCGGACCGCGGTGGCGATGTCGCTCTCGCCGGTGAGGAGGATGACGGCGGCATCCCGTTCACGCAGCTGCTCCAGGACTTCCATCCCGCCGATCCCGGGCAGCCGGAGGTCGAGGATTACCACTTCGGGCCGCAGGCGGTCGAACGTGGCCAGCCCGGCCTCGCCGCTCAGCTCGCGGGTCACCTCGTAGCCGATGCGCTCGAAGTAGTTCCCGATGCTGCGCAAAACGTCGACATCGTCGTCGATGAGGAGGACGGATCCGGCCATGGGGGTGCCTGTCAGGGGTAGCGTGGAAGCGATCGCCCAAAAACTAGTCAGTCGGGGCGTGCCTGCCAAACCTCCCCTCCCGCTCGGGCACCAGGATCCGGATCGCGCTCGGCACCACCGAGACGGTGAACGGCGTCTCCCCGCCGGCCTCGCCGTCGAGCTGGACCGGCTGCACGGGATCGGTTTCGACCCGGATCTCCCGGCCGCGGGCGTAGCTCACCTGGCCTTCGAAGCCCTCGATCCCGGGCGCCATCCGGAGGATATCCCAGACCGCCCGGACGCTCTGACCAAAGTTGTTCGCCCGCACCACGACGACGTCGAGCAGGCCGTCGTCCGGGCGGATGCCGGCACCGAGGCGGATGAACGGCGGGATGACCTCGCCGCAGTTGGCCACGAGCACCATGGCGGCGTCCGCGGCGTGCTGGACGCCGTCGATGGTGATGACGTGGGCGGCCGTCCGGAGCTCGGACATCAGGCGGAGCGTCGTGGCCACGTAGGCCGCCATCCCCCAGCGCCGCTTGTGGTGGCTCAGCGTTCCGGCCATGACCCGCGCGTCGTAACCCGCCCCGCACGCCACGGCGAAGTAGTGCGACCCGTCGGCGCGCTCCATCCGTCCGAGGTCGAACCGCCGCGGCGTGGCCGTGACCAGCGCCCGCGCGGCGCGCGCCGGGGCCGACGGAATGCGGAGGTTGCCGGCCAGCAGGTTGCCGGTGCCGCCGGGGATGACGCCGAGGCTCACCTCCGTGCCCACCAGCGCGGCGGCGGCCTGCATCGTGGTGCCGTCGCCGCCGAAGACCGCTACCACATCCACCCCCTGCGCCACGCCGTAGGCCGCGAGCCGGCGGGCGTCGCCCGGGCCGCCGGTGGCGATCAGCTCGGTCTCCCACCCCGCGCTGTCGAGCGTGCGCACGATCGCGTCCACCGAGCGGGCCCGGGTGCGGGCTGCCGCGGGGTTGGTGACGAGCAGCACCCGGGGCACTAGAACTCCCGCTCCCACAGGATGTCGAAGCCGATCTGGTACGGGTTGGTGGCGGTGAGCCGGCTGCCGACCCCGAACGTGCCGCACGACTGGATGGTCGGCTCGATGGTGCTCTGCAGCTTCCATTCGCGGCTGAAGCGAAACTCGAGGCTGGCGCCGAGGTTCCGGTAGCTGAGCTGGCTGAAGTCGGGGCAGAACCCGGCGTTGAACGTCAGGAACGTCTTGTTCCCGATCTGCCAGCCCGCGGCGAGCTGGGTGAGCGACCCGCCGGCGGTCGGGCTGGTCGAGACGCCGGGCCGGATCTCGATCAGGTCGATCGGCACGCCGAGATCCTGGATGAGGGTCCGCTCCAGCTCGCTCGAGAGCGCGCTCGACAGGTACGCGAGGCCGGTCTGGACCGCGCCTCCCTGCCCCAGCAGCGTGGCCTCGTTGGCCGGATAGCCGGTAATGAGGTAGGACGCGAGGTCGGTCTCCGAGATCGGCGGCCGGAAGGTGCTCGTGAGCGTGAGCTTGGGAGCGTAGAGCGTGCCCGAGATGTTGGCGATGACCGGGATCTCGTCGCCGCGCACACTGCGCACCACGTGCTGCGCCTCGATGTCGAGCGCCGCGTTGAGGTCGCCGGTGTAGGTCACCTTGCCGCGCGTCACGGTGAAGTCGCGCGTCACCGGCCCGATCTTGAGCGTGTAGCTGCCCCGCGGCGCGTTCAGGTCGCCGATCGGATTGTAGGTCGCCTCCGTCTTGCTGACCCGCACCCGTCCCTCGAGCTGGATGTTCGCCTCGGCCGAGCGAAGCCAGACGTCGGAGCCCATCTCGACCCGCAGGTCCTCGATCCGGAGCGAGTCGAGGAACCGGTTCTGGAATTTGGTGCCCAGGTTCTCGCGGCGGATGAGCGTGGTGTCCACCAGGTCGGCGATCGCCGGGTCCTCGAGATCGATGATCCGTTTGTTGACCAGGTCCGCGAAGTAGAGCACCCCGCTGTTGGCCAGGAGGTTCCCCGTCAGCGTGGAGCCGAACACGGGACCATCGAGCTCGAGGTCGCCGGTGCCCACCAGCGTGAGAAAGTTGCGCACGTCCACGGCACGGAACCGGTCGGCATGGAACGACAGATCGAGCACCGGTTTCGCCAGCTCCTGGAGGCGGACGGTCCCGCCCACGGTCAGTCGGCCGCCGCCGCTGGTCAGCATGACGTCGCGGAGGCGCACCGAGTCGCCGGCCAGCGTGGCGCCCCCCCGCACCGTGCCGAACTGGACGCCCAGGCCGGGGAGCGCCATGGTGCCGTTCCGGATGTCCACCGCCCCCGCCAGCCGCGGCGCCGCCCAGGTCCCCTCGACCTGCACGTCGGCCGTCAGCGTGCCGCCCACCCGCGTCACCGCCGGGGTGATCGCCTCGAGCAGGCCGAGCGAGACGCTGTCGGTGTGGGCCCGGACCGAGAGCGGGCCCTCGACCCGGCGCGACTCCACCCCGGTGAAGCCGAGATCGAGCGGCAGGTGCGCCTCGACCTGCAGGATGTTCTCGCCGGTGCGCCAGAGGTCGAGATTGGCGTCGAGCCGGCGCTGCGCGTAGTTGACGACGCCCTGGACGAACGGCGCCTGGAACTCGCCGAACCGCCCGTCGGCCAGGCGGGTGAGGCCGCGGAACGTGGGCTCCTCCGCGGTGCCGCCGACGTGCAGGTCGAGCTCGACCTCGCCGGCCACGCCGAGGGTGTCGCGCTGGAGCAGGCTGTAGAAGTCGTGGACATCGAAGCCGAGCACCCGCAGGGTCAGGTCGCCCGGCGCCGTTCCCGGAATCCGGCCGGCGGCCTGGAGCAGGCTCGCGCCGTCGGTGGCCCGGAGCGTGAGCGGGCTCAGCGCCGGCGCCGAATCGGAAAGCGTCACCAGGACCGGCTCCTGCAGCCGGTAGCGCCGCACCGCCAGTTGCGCGAACAGCGAGTCGAGCGAGAGCAGCCGGGTACTGTCCCTGGTGTACCACTTCCCCGCCCCGTCGAATCGCGAGGCGTCGCCGAAGTCGGTGCCGGCGGTCCACGCGAGCGAGTCCGCGTAGCCGCCCACCGACCCGGCGGTGCGGCGGAGCACGTACTGCCGCACCCGGATCGAGTCCGCCTCCGCGCGCGCCGTGAGCCGCGGGCGGCCGCCGCCCAGCCAGCTCAGGCTCCCGGTGATTCGCGGCGAGCGGATCCGCTGCCACTCGAACCCGTTCACGGTGAGCGCCGCGTCCGCCTGCAGCGAGTCGAGGCTCCCGGCCAGGTCCACGCGCCCCTCCGCCCGGCCACCCAGCGGGCGCGCGTCGGCCGCCGTATCGCGCTGCTGTCCGGTGGCGGCGAGCAGGAGCGAGTCGAAGCCGATCAGGCTGTCCGCGGCCAGGTCGAACCGCATGCGGCCCTGGTGGGGCGCGCTCCAGCCGAGGGTGCCGCCGCCTGCCGCGCGCGCGCCCTGCCACTCGGCGTACGCGGTGTCCACCCGGATCACGCTGTCGTGAACCCCGCCGCGGGCGAACAGGCTGTCCAGCGTCCACTCCCGCACCCGGCTCGGGGCCAGGGCCAGCTCGAGCTCGCCCTCGGGGGCGCGCAGCGTGTCGATGCTGCCCGTGGCCAGGAGCTCGCCCGCCAGCGACGTGGAGAGCGTGCCGCCCGTGAGTGTCGCGAGATCGAGCCGGGAGAACCGGAGCCGGAGGCTGTCCGCGCCCCACTTCGGAGGGAGCAGGGTGACGTGACCCTGGGCGCGGACGTCGCCCAGGTCGCCGGTCAGGTCGGCGTCCACCGCGAGCCGGCTGAGCTTCCCTTCGCCGCGGAACCGGCCGCGCAGGTCGCCCTTCGTCTCCAGCGAAGGGAAGGCGCGCCGGATGCCGTCGAACGAGAGCGGGTCGAGCACCACGTCGGTGGCCAGCGAGAGCGAGTCGAACCGGGTGTCGAGGTGCACCGTCCCCTCGGCCACGCTGGCGGGGCGGCCGTCGTCCTGCTGCCGGAGGGTGCCCTGGAAGGTGGCGTTCTTGAGCGGCCCGTCGAGGGTGCCCGCCGCGGCCAGCCGGCCCTCCAGGATCACCGCGGGCGCGAGCCTGCGCACGGTGCGCAGGTCGATGTCCGAGCGCTCCACCTCGAACGCATGGAACACCAGGCCGCTGTCGCGGGTGCTGCCGACGATCCCGTTGCCCCGGATCGTCGTCACCGGCCGCCCCGGCACCCGCGCGTCGGCGAACGCCCAGTCGAGCGCCACGTCCATGGCGTCGAGGTAGCCGCCGCCGGTCACGCTGCCGGTGAGGGTGCCGAAGAACGGCAGCGAGTCCACGTAGGCCCGGGCCGCGTCGAGGTCGAGGTCCCGCAGCGTCACCCGCATGTCGCGGAAGCCCAGCCCGCGCCGCTTGTCGGTGAGCGCCACGAGGTCGCCGTCGATCCGCTGGTCGCCGTTCCGGAGGTGGAGGTCGCGGATGTCATAGGCGGTGCGGGCGCCGGTCTCCGACGTGGCGGTGACGACGGCGCTGCCGATCATGGACGGAAAGTCGGGCGAGACCCAGCGCAGGTCGTCGAGGTCCAGCCGCGGGGAGATGATCTGCAGGTCGAACAGCGTGGTGTCATGGGGCCAGGTCACGGCGCCGCCGCCCGAAAACCGGGAATTCGGCAGCGCGCCGCGCGAGAGGCTGAACACCAGGCTGTCGCCGTGCAGCCGCAGCCGCCCCACCGCGTCGCGGAGCGTCACCGCCGGGTCGCTGATGCGGGTGGCCAGCGAGTCGATGTCGAGCGTGAACGGGAGCCGGTCGGGCGTGGTGATCCGCATGCGGTCGAACCGGGCGGTGAGATCGCTGAACAGCACCACGCGCTTGAGCCCGTCGGGCGAGTCCTCGATCACCCGGCCAGGCTTGGCCCGCTCGGCCGCGAGCGCGCTGTCCCGTTTGGCGCTGGTGCGGAGGGAGCGGTCCGGGTTCCACGGCAGCGCGATGCGGAGCGTGCCGCCGTTCACCTTCACGTCGTGGAAGTCGATGAGCGGCGAGGTCCCG
>DASSBA010000267.1:0-5449 GCA_035699205.1 Gemmatimonadales bacterium | reverse complement strand
GCCGCGAACCGTTCGGCGAGGGCGGGGTCGTTCGCCTCCTCGCCCGGGTAGAACCGGGTGTTCTGGCCGACCGCGACGCCGCCGCGCGGCAGCCGCCGGGTGGCCGCGGCCGCCGCGTCGGAGGCCGGGTCGGGGAGGAACGTGACCGGGGCGCCGAGCAGCCGCTCGAGCTCCCGCACGACCGGCTCCATCGAGTACCTGGGGTCGGGCCCGCCCGTGGGTCTTCCCAGGTGCGAGAGCAGCACCACGCGTGCTCCGCGGTCGCGGAGGTACTTGATGGTGGGAAGCGCCGCCCGGATCCGCGTGTCGTCCGTGACGGCGCCGTCCTTGACCGGGCAGTTGAAGTCCACCCGGACGAGCGCCCGCCGCCCCTCGATCGCCGCGGGGTCGAGCGACTCGAGCGTTCGCTTCACAGACGCTGGCCCACGTAGCGGAGCAGGTCCACGCAGCGCGCGGAGTAGCCCATCTCGTTGTCGTACCAGCTGGTGATGTTGACCAGGGTCCCGGCGACCACGCTGGTCGAAAGCGCGTCGATGGTGCTGGAGTGGAGCGAGCCGACGTAGTCCACCGAGACGAGGGGCTCGTCGCTCACGGTGAGCAGGCCCTTGAGCGGACCGGCCTTGGCCGCCTCGCGGAAGGCCAGGTTCACCTCGTCCGCGGAGGTGGCCTTCCCGACGGTGCAGGTGAGCGCCACGACCGACACGTCCGGCGTGGGGACCCGGAGCGAGACACCGTCGATCTTGCCCTTCAGCTCCGGCAGCACGAGCGACGTGGCGCGGGCCGCGCCGGTGGTGGTCGGGATGATCGAGACCGCCGCCGCCCGGGCGCGCCGCAGGTCCTTGTGCGGGAGGTCGAGGATCTGCTGGTCGTTGGTGTAGGAGTGCACCGTGGTCATGAATCCGTTGACGAAGCCGAACCGGTCGAGAATGACCTTGACGATCGGCACCAGGCAGTTGGTAGTGCAGCTCGCGTTGGAGACGATGTCGTGCCGGGCCGGGTCGTACGACTCGTGATTGACGCCATAGACGACGGTGATGTCCTCGTTCTTGCCCGGGGCCGAGATGATCACCTTCCTGGCGCCGCCCTCCAGGTGCAGCGCGGCCTGGCTGCGCTCGGTGAACCGCCCGGTGGACTCGAGCACCACGTCCACGCCGAGCTCCTTCCAGGGGAGCTTGGCCGGATCCTTCTCCGCCAGCACCCGCATGGCGTCGCCCGCGACGATGATGGCGTCCTTCTCCGCCACGACGTCCCCGGGAAAGCGCCCGTGCACCGAGTCGTACTTGAGCAGATGGGCGAGCGTCGCCGTGCTGGTGATGTCGTTCACCGCGACGAAGTCGATCTCCCTGGCTCCCATCGCCTGCGCGGCCCGGACCACGTTGCGGCCGATGCGGCCGAAGCCGTTGATGCCCACTCGAATTGCCATCATCTCTCCGTCGTTGGATTCCCTACGCCAGGGTCACCGGCGGCTCCGCCCGCGCAAAGGTGACCGCGTCCACACGCTCGGCGCCGGCGCGGCGGAGCGCCGCCGCCGCTTCGGCCAGCGTCGCGCCGGTGGTGAAGACGTCGTCCACGAGCACGCACGCGCGTTCCACCGCCGGCCGGGCCTCGAACGCGCCGGCGACGTTGGCCTGCCGGGCCTCGGGTGTCAGCGCCGTCTGGGTCCGGGTCTCGCGCCGGCGTGCGAGCAGGTCGGTTCGCACCGGCCGCCCGACGAGCGCGGCCAGCGCCGCGGCAATGCGTTCGCTCTGGTTGTAGCCGCGCGCCCGGAGCCGCCGGGCGCCCAGCGGCACCGGTATCAAGCATACCCGGCCGGTCAATGGCTCGAGCCGCCGCATGGCTTCCGCCAGCGCGCCCGCCACCCGCCACCACCCTTCGTACTTGAGCCGGTGCACCGCGTCGCGGGCCGTGCCCCGGAGCCACACGGCGCTCCGCACCCGGCCGAGGCCGTCGGGCCAGCCCGCGCAGAGCCGGCACTCGAGATCGCCGAACGCGGGCTGGCCGCATCGCTCGCACCACGGCGCGGACACCGGTTCCCAGCGGGAGCGGCAGAGGCCGCAGACCAGCGCGTCGCCCTCCCGCGCCGGCACCGGCGCCTCGCACAGCAGGCAGGTGGGCGGCAGGAGCCACCGCTCCACCCCGCTGAGCGCCTCAGCGAAGGCCCGCATCGACCGCGGCGCGCATGACCTCGACCGGCGCGTGCACGCCCGGGAACCAGCGCTCGAGCGAGGCCGCCGCCTGCGCCACCAGCATGGTGCGGCCGTCCTGGGCGCGGAGCCCGGCGGCCCGCATGGCGCGTGTCCACGGCGTCTCGCCCCCGACGTAGACCATATCGAGCGCCACGACCGCGCACCGCGGCGGCGCCGACAGCGGCAGCGGGTCGCCGGCAGCGAGGCCGAGCGGCGTCGCGTTGATGATCGTGCCGCAGTCGGCCGGGTCGGTGACACCCACGCCCTGGGTGCGCACCCACGCCTCGAAGGCCCGCCGGCGCTGGTCCGACCGGGAGAAGACCGCCACGGCGGCGCCGCGCTCGACGGCGGCGCCGACCACGGCGCGCGCGCCCCCGCCGGTCCCGATCACCAGCCACCCGCCCGGTGGCGCCGCGAGGGCGTCCAGCGCGGCCAGCAGGCCGGGGACGTCGGTATTGTCGCCCACGCAGCGTCCGTCCTCGCCCCAGAACGTGTTGCAGGCGCCGAGGCGCTCGACGATGCCGCTCGGCCGGTCCACCGCGCGCGCCGCCACTTCCTTATGGGGCACCGTGACGTTCCCGCCGCCGCCGGCGCGGCCGAGCGCGCCGAGCAGGGCCGGCACGTCCGCGGCGGCGCAGCGCAACGGCACGTACACGGCACGAAGTCCGAGCACGCGGAACGCGGCGTTGTGCATGGCCGGAGAAAGGGAGTGCGCGACCGGATCGCCCAGGAGAGCGAACACGCGCGTCGTGCCGTCGATCACCGCACCGTGCCAGCCACGCGGTGCACCACGGACCCGATCAGCTCCTCGAGCTCGGCGAAGGTGGTGCGGTAGCTGGCGAGATCGGAGCCGAAGGGATCGCTGACCTCGATATGGTCGTCGTCACGCCCGGCATACGCCGTGAGCAGGTGGACCTTGTCCTCTCCGCCCAGCTCGACCACCCGGGCAAGATGGTGGCCCGACATGACGAGAATGAGATCCACACCGCGGACGATCTCCCTGGTGAGCAGCCGCGCGCTGTGGCCACTGAGGTCGAGGCCGTGCTCGAGTCCGACCAGGTAGGCGCCCTCCGATACCGGCGCGCCGTCCCACGCCCCGGTGCCGGCGGACGAGACGGTCACCTGCTCCCGCCCGCGCGCCGCAAGCGCCTGACGGAGGAGGGCTTCGGCCATCGGGCTGCGGCACGTATTGCCGGTGCAGACGAACAGGACGTGGGTACTCATGGCGGAAACATACTCAGGGGGCGAACCGCCCGGCGGCCCGTCGCAGCTCGCCGCGCGGGATGGCGCCTTCCCGCACCATGCGCGGGACCGGGCCCGTACAGTCCACCAGCGTCGATGGCGGCACGTTGCCGAGCACGCCGCCGTCGAGCACGAGCAGGAGCCCCTCGTCCACCGTGGCACGGAACAGCTCGAGCAGCCGGTCGGCGCCCGGCGCCGGCGGGCCGCCCGGCCGGTTGGCGGACGTGGACGTGAGCGGCCGATCGCTCGTGGCCACCAGCCGCTCGATTCCCCGGTGCGACGTGTGCCGCACGGCAATGCCGCCCTCGCGCCCGCGGAGCTCGTCCGGCAGCCGGCCTTCCCCGCCCCGCAGCACCAGGGTGAGCGGACCCGGCCAGAACGCGCCCGACAGCGCCCGGGCGGACGGCGTGAAGACGAGTCCCCAGCGCTCGGCCATCGGCCGCCCGGACACGAGCAGCAGGAACGGCTTGCCCGGGGCGCGTCCCTTGAGCCGCGAGAGCGCCTCCAGGGCGGGCACGGTGGGCGCCGAGCCGAGGCCGTAGACGGTCTCGGTGGGATAGGCCAGCAGACGGTCGGCGGCGAGGTGGGCCGTGACCGCCGGGAGGGCCGCGTCGATTTCCGCGGGAGTCTGGAACGGGAGGATCACTCGTCGCGCCCGGCGAGGAGCTCGGCCAGCTGGAGGTCCTCGGCTGTGGTGATCTTGAGGTTGCGCGGCGAGTCGGGCACCAGGCGGACCGGGACACCGGTGCGCTCGACCAGGGCGGCGTCGTCGGTGGCGGGGCCGCCGGCGCGCACGGCCTCCCGGTGCGCCCGCTCGAGCACGGTGCGCGGAAACCCCTGCGGCGTCTGCGCGCGCCAGAGACCGTCGCGTGGGACGGAGCGTTCGATCCGGGACGGCTCGGCGAGGGCGGCTTGCTTGAGCGAGTCGCTCACCCGCACCGCGGCCACCGCGCCTTCACCCGCCCGCGCGCAGGCGATGACCGCGTCGATGACGCCGCGCTCGACGAACGGCCGGGCCGCGTCGTGCACCAGCACCGTGGTGCATGCCGGATCCAGCGCCGCGAGGCCGGCGGCCACCGAGTCGGCACGCTCGGCGCCGCCCGCAATGAGCCGAAGCCCCGAGCCGGTCAGGTGTCGCAGGAACTCCGGCGGCGCGTCCACGTCCCCGGCCGGCAGGACCAGCACCACGTGGACCACCTCCGGGTGAGCCGTGAACGGGCGCAGCGCGCGCAGGACCATCGGGACGCCTGCGATGGGCCGGTACTGCTTCGGCGTCTCCCCGCCCAGGCGACTGCCCCGTCCGGCCGCCACGACGATGACGCCCACGTCACGCGGCAAGCGCCCGCACCAGTTGCCCGACGTGGTCCAGGCCGACCATGGACACGCCGCTCACCTGCGCGCCGCTGCGCGATGAGCCGAAGACCCGCCGGAAGCCCAGGCGGGCCGCCTCGGCGATGCGCCGCTCGAGCGCGCCGCTCGGCCGAATCTCGCCGCCCAGGCCGATCTCGCCGAGGAAGATGACGTCGGCCGGCGCCGGGCGGTTGTACAGACTGCTGAGGAGCGCGGCGGCCACGGCCAGATCGGCGCCCGGCTCGCTCAGCCGCACGCCGGCGGTGACCTGCACGAACACGTCGAGATCCGCGAACGACGTCTCGGCCCGCCGCTCGAGTACCGCGAGCAGCACCGCCAGCCGCCTGGGGTCGAGCCCGGTGGCTACCCGCTGCGGCGTGCCGTAGCCGGACTTGGCGGCCAGCGCCTGCACCTCGACCAGGACCGGCCGCGTGCCCTCCATGAGCGCGGTGACCGCGCTGCCGCTGATGCCGTCCGCCCGCGCGGCCAGGAACACCGCCGAGGGGTTGGGCACCGCCACCAGTCCGTGTTCGGTCATGGAGAAGACGCCGAGCTCGTCCACCGAGCCGAAGCGGTTCTTGGTGGTGCGGAGCAGCCGGTAGTCGAGGGTGGCCTCGCCCTCGAAGTAGAGCACGGTGTCCACGATGTGCTCGAGCGTCTTGGGGCCCGCG
>DASSBA010000266.1:0-7456 GCA_035699205.1 Gemmatimonadales bacterium | reverse complement strand
CTCCTGACCGAGGCCCGCGAGCGCACCGACGCGCTGCTGGCCTCGTGGGCCGACCGCCTCCGCGACGAGATCGGCGGCCGTCACGGCCAGGCGCTTGCGTACGCGCTCCGGACGCCCGGGAAGCGGGTCCGCGCAGCGCTTGTGCTGGCGGCCTATCGGTCGGCCGGGGGTTCGTCGCCCGGCATCGCCGGCGTGGCGGCGGCGGTCGAGACGGTGCACGCCTACTCCCTGGTGCACGACGACCTCCCCTGCATGGACGATGACGATCTCCGCCGCGGCCGCCCCACGACCCACCGGCAGTTCGACGTCGCCACCGCCACGACCGCCGGATTCCTGATGGTGCCGATCGCGGCGCGGGTGCTCGCCTCGGCCGCCGAGGCGCTGGAGCTGCCCGCCGCGATCCTCGGCCGGATGGCATCCGAGCTGTTCCAGGCCGGCGGTATCGAAGGAATGGTGGGTGGCCAGTGGCTCGACCTCGAGGCGGAGCGGCGGACGCTGACCCTGCCGCAACTGATGGAAGTGCACCGTGGAAAGACCGGGGCGCTGATCCGTGCCTCCTGTACCCTCGGGGGCATCGCGGCACGGGCGGCGCCGGCGCAAGTCGAGGCCCTGACGGCGTTCGGGGAGGATGTCGGGCTCGCGTTCCAGATCGCGGACGACGTGCTCGACTGCACCGGCACCAGCGAGGAGCTCGGCAAGACGGCCGGCCGCGACGCGCTGCTCGCCAAGTCCACCTACGTGGGGCTGCTGGGAGTCGCGGGGGCGCGCCAGGAGGCCGCGCGGCTGGCGGCGCGGGCGGTCGAGCACCTCGGGCGGGCGGGGGTTCCGACGACGGCGCTCGGGGCACTGGCGGGATATATTGCGAGCAGGCAGTCGTGAGTCGTAGGTCATAAGTTGTCCCCACGGTCTACGACTTACGACTTACGACTTACGACCTGCGACTCACGACTCACGATTCACGACTCACGACTCACGACTCACGACCCCCTCTCCCATGACCCTCCTCTCCACCATCCATACCCCCGCCGACCTCAAGCGCCTGCGCCGGGACCAGTTGCCCCAGCTCGCGCAGGAGGTCCGCGACCGCCTCATCGAGTGCGTGTCGCTCACGGGCGGCCACATCGGCGCCAGCCTCGGCGTGGTCGAGCTCGGCATCGCGCTCCTGTACGAGTTCGACTCGCCGACCGACAAGGTGGTGTGGGACGTGGGCCACCAGGCGTACGCCTGGAAGCTGCTCACCGGCCGCGACGACGCGTTCCCGACGCTCCGGCAGCGGGACGGCATCTCGGGCTTTCTCAAGCGGGCCGAGAGCGAACACGACCAGTTCGGCGCGGGCCATGCCGGGACCGCGATGTCGGCCGCGCTCGGGATGGCCACCGCGCGCGATCTTCGGGGGGAGCGCCACAAGGTCGTCGCCATCGTGGGCGACGGCGCCCTGACGTGCGGCCTGTCGTACGAGGGGATGAACAATGCCGGGCACTCCGATCGCGACATCATCCTGATCGTGAACGACAACGGAATGTCCATCTCTCCCAACGTCGGTGCCATCAGCACCACGCTGGGCCGCGTCGTCGCCGACCCCCGCACCAACCGGCTGCGCGAGAAGATCAAGGGGATGACCCTGGCCCTCGGCGGCGTCTTCGGGGACGGGGTGGTGGAGTTCGCCAAGAACCTCGAGGAGAGCGTCAAGAACATGTTCTCGCCGGGGATGCTGTTCGAGGAGCTCGGCTTCCGGTACTTCGGGCCGATCGACGGGCACGATCTCCCCAAGCTCTGCGACACCCTGCGGTTCGTGCGCGGGATGAGCGGGCCCCGGGTCATCCACGTGATGACCCAGAAGGGAAAGGGGTTCGCCTTCGCGGAGGACAACCAGGAGAAATGGCACGGCCTCGCGGCCTACGACCCGGTGACGGGCGAGGCGCGGAAGAAGGCGAGCGGCCCGCCCACGTGGACCCAGATCTTCGGCGACGGCCTCACCGCCCTCGGCGGCGAGCACCCCGAGCTGGTGGCGGTCACCGCCGCCATGCCGAGCGGCACGGGCACGAACATCTTCCAGAAGCGGTATCCGGCGCGGTTCTTCGACGTGGGGATCGCCGAGGGGCACGCGGTGACCTTTGCCGGCGGGCTCGCGACCCAGGGCATCCGGCCGGTCGTCGCGATCTACAGCACCTTCCTCCAGCGCGCGTACGACAACGTCATCCACGACATCGCCGTGCAGCACCTGCCGGTGACGTTCTGCATGGATCGCGCGGGTCTGGTGGGGGAGGACGGGCAGACGCACATGGGACTCTACGACATCGCCTACATGCTGGCGGTGCCGGGCATGACCGTGACCGCGCCGAAGGACGGCGACGAGCTGATCGGGCTGCTCCGCACGGCCCTGGCGCACCCCGGCGGCCCGTTCTGCACCCGCTATCCCCGCGACAAGGCGCCGGCCGATCCGCGCCCCGCGGCGGACATCCCGGCGGTGCCCTACGGCACGTGGGAACGGCTCCGCGCCGGAAAGGACGTCGCGATCCTGGCCGTCGGCACCATGGTGCCGCCCGCGGTGCAGGCCGCGGAGCTGCTCGCGGCCGACGGGATCGACTGCGCGGTGGTCAACGCGCGATTCCTCAAGCCGCTCGATCTCTCCATGCTCGAGCTGCTGATGCAGGAGCACCGGATCCTGGTCACGATCGAAGAAGGGACGATCGTGAACGGTTTCGGCGCCTATCTGGCCGAGACGCTGCAGACCACCCATCCCGAGGTCCGGGTCGTGGCCCTCGGCGTGCCCGACAAACTGATCGAGCAGGCGCCCCGCGCCGAGCAGCTCGAGCTGTACGGCCTCACCGCCGCCGGCATCGCCCGCCGGATCACCGCGCTGCAGCACGAGGAGAGCCTCGAGGCGCGATGAAGGTCGGCGTCGTCGGGAATCCGCGCTACCCCGACCTGAAGTCGGTGCTTCAGCACGTGGCCCTCCAGGCGCCCCACCGCGACATCGAGCTCTACAGCGAGGAGCGGCTCCGGGAGTTCTGGAACCGCGAGATCCCGCCGTTCGAGGGGGTCGAGCTCGAGGCCCTGCTCACCTTCGGTGGCGACGGCACGCTGCTCCGGGGCGCGCGCCTGTGCGGCGCACGGGAGATCCCGATCCTGGGCGTCAACCTCGGCCGTGTCGGCTTCCTGACCACCGCCACGCGCGAGACGCTCGACTCGGCGCTGGACGCGCTGGTCGCCGGCCGGTACGTCATCGAGCGCCGGCAGGCGCTGCAGGCGGTGATCAAGGACGGCGTCGGCACCCATCGTCTGCGCCAGGTCGCGGTCAACGACGTGACCGTGCACAAGGGCGGCGTCGCCCGCGTGGTGCGGGTCAACGTCTTCATCCAGGGCGACAACGTCGGACCCTACAGCGCCGACGGCATCATCGTGGCCACGCCCACCGGCTCGACCGCCTACAGCCTGAGCGCGGGCGGCCCGATCGTCGTCCCGGGCGTGGAGGCGATCATCGTCACCCCGATCGCCGCGCACACGCTCGCCGTCCGCCCGCTCGTGGTGCCCGCCAGCTTCCGGATCGTCATCGAGCCCATGGAGGGCTGGGCGGAGGACCTGCTCGTCTCCTTCGACGGCCAGACCGGCACGACCCTGGCGCCCGGCGAGAGCGTGGACGTCCGCCGCGCCGACCACCGCGTCTGCCTCATCCGGCTCGGCGGGGACGGTTTCTTCACCCGCATGCGCCAGAAGCTCCACTGGGGGGACCTGTCGGAGCGGGAGGCGGTGCGGTAATGCTCACCGAGCTCCGCGTCCGCGACCTCGCCACCATCGCCGACGTGACCCTCCACCTCGGTCCGGGCCTCAATGTGCTCACCGGCGAAACCGGCGCGGGCAAATCGATGCTGGTGGACGCGCTCGCGTTGCTGCTCGGCGAGCGGGCGGCGAGCGGAAACGTCAGGCCCGGTGCCTCGAAGGCCATCGTCGAAGGCGCGTTCGACGGCATCGACGCCCGGGCCCGGCGCGAGATCGACGCGCTCGGGCTGGATCTGGAGGACGGGCGGGCGATCGTCCGGCGCGAGGTATCGGCCGAGGGACGGTCCCGCGCGTGGGTGAACGGCAGCCCCACCACAGCCGCCGTCCTCGGGCAGCTCGGCGCGCTGCTGGTGGACCTGCACGGGCAGCACGAAACGCAGTCGCTGCTGCACGCGGACGCGCAGCGCGACATCCTCGATGCGTTCGCCCACGCGGAGGCCGAGCGGGGCGCAGTGGCCGCGGCGTCCGGCGCGCTCGCGTCCCTCCGGGCCGAGGAGGCCGCGCTCGCCGCGCGCCGGGACGCGGTGCGCCGCCGCGCGGACTATCTGCGGCACGTGGTGGGCGAGATCGAGCAGGCGAGCCTGCGCCCGGGCGAGGACGAGGCGCTCCAGACCGAGGCACGGCGGTTGAGCCAGGCCGGCGCGCTCGGCGAGCTGGCTCAGCGGATGGCCGACGCGCTCGAGGGCGACCAGGGCAACGCGCTCGGCGCGCTCGGCGTGGCCGACCGGGCGCTCGGCGCGCTCGAGAAGGTGGATCCCGGCGTCACGAGCTGGCGCGAGATGCTCGACACCGCCTACACCAACCTCGCCGAGCTCGCCCGGCTCGCCGCCGCGTACGCCGGCGAGGTCGAGGAGGACCCCGAGCGGCTGGCCGAGGTCGAACGGCGGCGCGACCTGATCATGAAGCTCACCGGGAAGTACGGGCCGACCATCGAAACAGTGCTTGCGACCCGGGACGAGAGCGCGGCCGAGCTCGACCTGCTCGACACCGCCGACGTCGACCTCCGCGCGCTCGCCGCCCGCCGGATCGCGGCCGAGGCGGGGCTTCGGGCCGCGGCTGCCGCGCTGACGGCCAAGCGCGCCGACGCCGCCGACCGGCTGGCGCGCGGGGTGAACCGGTCGCTCCCCAACCTCGGTCTCCCGGGTGGGAAGCTGCTCGTGGCTCTCGCGTCGCTCCCCGAGCCGATGTCGCACGGGCAGGAGACCGTGCGGTTCGAGGTCCGCCTCAATGTCGGGCTCGAGGCCAAGCCGCTCGCGCGCGTGGCCTCTGGGGGGGAACTCTCGCGGCTCATGCTCGCGCTCAAGGTGGTGCTCGTGCACCAGGACGCGATCGCCACCCTCGTGTTCGACGAAGTGGACCAGGGGATCGGCGGGGAAGTGGGTGCGCAGGTGGGTGCGGCTCTGGCGGAGGTGGCGGAGCGGCACCAGGTGCTGGTCATCACCCACCTGCCGCAGATCGCGGCCCGGGCCGACCGCCACCTGCAGGTGAGCAAGGAGTCGCGGGGCGGGATCGCCACGAGCGACGTGCAGCCGATCCACGGGGAGGACCGGGTGGGGGAGATTGCCCGGATGCTCGGCGACGCGGAGGGGGACGCGGCCCGGCGCCACGCGCAGGCGCTGCTGCGCCGGGAAAGCCGGACCCGTCGCGAGCGCTGACCGGCCTAGCTGTCGCCGCCGAGGGCCTGCCGCAGGGCGCGCCGGGAATTCACCCGCACCTTCATCAGCACGCTCTCCGTATGATGTCTCGCCGTGTGCGAGCTGATGCCGAGCGCGCTCGCGATCTCGTCGTTGGTGAGCCGCTGCATGAGCAGACAGGCCACCTGCGCCTCCCGCGCCGTGAGCCCGAACCGTTCGCGCAACGCATTCGGGGTCGGCGGCTCGGGGTTGAGCCGGTCCACCGACACCAGCACCGCCGACTCGGCATCGACCGTGTCGGGGCCCAGCATGCAGCCGCGCAGCCGATAGCGCGCCATGGCCGTCTGGATCACCAGGCGTGAGGCGGCCGGCGCGCCCAGCGAGGAGCCCGCCATCCGGCCATCGGAGCGCGCATGGGCCATGACCGCGCGCGCCACGGCCGCAGCCGACTCGAGGATCCGTTCGCGCTCGGAGTCCTGATCCAGCGCCCGCCGCATGGTGAGGTTGCGATAGAGTTCGCGGCCGGTGACGGTGTAGAGCAGGAGCCGTTCGCCCACGCGGTCGAGCATGGAGGGGATGGCGCCCAGCCACCGTTCGTAGCGCAGGTTGATGCCGAGGCCCGTGCGGAGGACCGGGAGGATGAGCCCGAGCCGCCGGAGCATCGTATCCACCGTGTCGTCCGGCAGGGGCGCGCCGCCGTACGACAGCGTCACCCGCACGTGGGTCGGAATCCCCTCGATGTCGAGCGAGAGGCCGACGGCGTCCTGCAGGTCGTGCCGCAGCGCGAATTCGTGGAAGTATGCACTCCGCAGGAGCGTGCTCCGGTCCCAGAGCTGTCTCCGGCTCCAGAGGGTCAGGCCCAGCGCGTCGCGTCGGGCCATGCCGTGGTCGAGCGGCGCGATGTGGTCGAGGTACTCCCTGATCACCTCGTGAGGCAGCCCCTCGCTGTAGTACGAGGGCGTTCCGCCCCGCCAGAGCATCATGACCGCCCGGTCGGCATCCATGAGACTCCGGAGCTCCCGGGTGACCTCCTGACGCCAGGCGTGGCTCTCTCGGTCCAGCGGGGTGAGGAGCAGGTTGACGGCCTTCTCGAACCGATCCAGGTGGACCGGGGGCGCGGCATGGCCGTGCGTCCGTGCGATCGACGGGGATGTATTCATCACCATCTCCTGCTGAAACGGCTATGACACACCGGTCGAAGGCCGCGATTCCGAGCCGGTCCGGACCGTTGTGATGTAGGGATCGATTCGGGTGCCAAGGCCCAAAATGGGCAGGATGCACCCATTTGCCTATGGGCAATTTTGGCCCATCACGCCGGCGCTGGATCAGAACAGTCCGAAGTAGACGCGGAGGCGAGCCCGAATGCGATGCACGTCCGGCACGATGCCGCCCGAGGCGCCGACCACCCGCTCGTACGTCCAGCTCGCGTCCACCGGCAGTCCCTTGCCGCCCGGCCGGAGCCGTCCCGGGCTGCTGTAGCTGATTCCGATGCCGAGCACCGTGGCGCCCGCCTTGGTGTCCTGCGCAACCACCGAGGCGGCAACGCCGGGAATCGAATCCGCGGGTGCGGGATAGCCGACCTCGTCCGCGCCGCGGGACCAGCGCATCGCGGACCCCTGGATGGCGAGCGTCGGCGCAAGCCGGAAAAACGGGCGCACCGCGATGCTCACCACGTCTCCCGGATCCCGCCGCACCACGCTCAGCCGATCGATCCCCGCGAGCGGCTGCGTCGGCGGCGCGACCCGCACCAGGTAGTTGGCCGCGAACTGCCGGGTGTACGTCCCCTCGGCGCGCAGTCCCCAGCGGCCCGAGCCCAGGTCGGTGGTGAGGCGGAGCTCGACGTCGGTCTGCCCCTCTCCGGTGCCAAGCGCCAGGAGCCGGTCCAGCCGGGCCACCTGTCCGGTCGGGAAGCGGACCAGTCCCTCGACCGCCGCGCGGAACCCGCCGCGGCGTGATCCGCGGTCCCAGTGATCGGCCAGCGTGAGCGCGAGGCCCGCCTCCGCATCGCCGCGGAAGCTCACCTTCGATTCGCCGGTGCGGAT
>DASSBA010000265.1:0-12111 GCA_035699205.1 Gemmatimonadales bacterium | reverse complement strand
TCGAGGGGGGTGGTGCGTGCGACAATCGCCGTCCAGAGTTGGTGCTCCACGGCGAGCCTCCTGAGGGTGGTACTTCAGGGACTATCGTGGGCACCAACTCCCTTTCGCGCCAGTAGTTATTCCGCGACACGCAATAAGCTGAGCAGCGAGGGGGTAACTGGGGCCAGAATCACGCGCTCGCTGTTGCTCCAAGCGTCATGACATGGGAAGCTACCCCCTCGCTACCGCTCGGGGTTCGCCGGGACTTCCGAACTGCGAGAATTGCGTCGTCAATTGTCCCGTATAATCCCGAGGAGTCTGTACGGAGGACGCGGCCTGATGCGACGAATCATCCCCTCGGCGGCGGCCCGGTCGCGGTCGGTGATGGCGGCGGTGGTCCTGGGGACCGCCCTGTCTGCCGCCACGAGCCACGCGGCCATCCCAGTCCGATCCGCCGCGGCCGACACCGACCCGGTCCGGGACATCACCCGGTACTGTCAGGTCTGCTGGCGGAACGCCCGGCTGCCGATGGACCGCTGGGACGACTGCACCCAGCAGGTGTTCGCCCGGCTGCTGGAGCGGGTGGACGTGGCGAAGTGGCACACGCTCCTGAAGGACGATGCCGAGGACCGGCGCGAGTTCATCCGGGCGATCGACGCGGTGAAGAAGCGGACGCAGCGGGCGCGGAAGTACGTCGAGGTGTCGGCGGACGTGCGAGACGACCGCGACAGCGGCGACGCCCGCCTGCGGGAGCAGCGCGAGGAGGTGTCCCGGGCGGCCGACGTGGTGCTCAGCTCGCGGCAGCGGAAGATCGTGGAGTTGACGGCCGACGGATGGGCGGTGCCGGACATCGCGGCCGAGCTGCGGACCACCCCCGAGCGCGTCAGCGACGAGAAGTACAAGGCAATCCGCAAGCTCCGCACCCAACTCGGCGTGGACGGATGAGGCCAGAGGTCAGGAGTCAGGAGTCTGGAGTCAGGGGTCAGGAGTCAGGAGCCAATAGACCCTGTATTCTGACTCCTGACCCCTGACTCCTGACTCCTGACTCCTGCCATGTCCGCCGACCCGACCGCCGACGCCCGCGACCTGTTCGACCGCGGCCACGCCGCCCTCGCTGCCGCCGACCCCCGCGAGGCGCTGGAGTGCTTCACCCGCGCCGTCGCGCTACGACCGGACGTCGCCGCCGGGTATCGCGCCCGCGCCCGCGCCTACGTCGCTCTCGACCGCCGCGGCGAGGCGCTGGCCGACCTCGACCGCGCCGTCCGCCTCAAGCCCGACGACCCGGCCGCCTACGCCGAGCGGGCCGAACTCCTCTTCCGCCAGAAGTCCCACGACGCGGCCGCCGCCGACTGTGACACCGTGCTGTCACTGGACCCTGGGTGGGCCGCCGTCCACGGGCTGAGGGCGCAGTGCTACGCCGCCGCCGGGCGGACCGAGAAGGCGCTGGCGGACTTCGCCGCGGCCATCGCCAGCGACCCCGACCACGCGGCCCACTACCTGCTCGCCCGCGCCAACCTGCACCTCGACGGCGAGCGCTACGCCGAGGCCGCCGCCGACTGCACCGCCGTCCTCCAGCTCGACCCGGAGAGCGCCGCCGCGTTCCGCACTCGCGGGCTAGCGCACCGCGAGCTGGGCGACGGCCTCGCCGCCGAGGCCGACCTGTCCGAAGCGATCCGGCTCGACCCCGACGCGGTCCTGACCCGGCAACTGCGGGCCTGGGTCCGGCTCGCCCTGGGCCGGCCCGACGAGGCGATCGCCGATTGTGACGAGGTGATCCGCCGCGCCCCGACCGGGGCCGAGGCGTACACCCTCCGCGGGGCGTGCCGGCAGCAACTCGGCGACCTGGACGGTGCCGTGTCCGACTTCTCCGAGGCGATCCGCCTCTCCGCGAAGCCGGCGGCCGCGTACAACCTGCGGGCCGCGGTCCACGCGCAGGCGGGCCGGTACGCCGACGCGGTCCGCGATCACCTGGCGGTGCTGGAGCGGTCGCCGCGCGACCCGGCCGCGTTCAACCACCTCGCCTGGCTGTGGGCGACCGCCCCGGACGACGCGATCCGCAACGGAGAACGGGCGAAGGAGTGCGCCGTCCGCGCCTGCGAGTTGACCGAGTGGCAGGACCCGACCTGTCTGGACACCCTGGCCGCCGCCTGCGCCGAGTGCGGCGAGTTCGACGCCGCCGTGCAGTGGCAGGAGAAGGCGATCGCGCTTGCCGCGCCGGAGCTGGCCGCCGAGTACGCCGCGCGGCTGGAGCGGTATCGCCGGGGCGAACCGTACCGGGATGATCCTGGCGAACCCCAAGCGGCAGCGAGGGGGTAGGGCGAAGAACCCCTCCCCCGGCCCCTCCCCGAAGCGGGGAGGGGAGAAAGAGTTTGGCTCCCCCTCCCCGTTTCGGGGAGGGGACTGGGGGGAGGGGTTACGGGGATTGGCGGTCATCGCGGGTATAATTCCCATCATGGACCCGCGACAGCCCGACCTGACGACCCTGGTCCACCGCGGCCAGACGTACGCCCGGCGGCACGACTACAACCAGGCGCTGGAGGCGTTCACTGGGGCGATCGACCTGGACCCGGTGGACCCGGACCTGTACTACCAGCGCGGCAACGCCCACGCCGCCGCCGGGCAGTCTGATCTCGCCGCCGAGGACTTCACCGAAGCGATCCGGCTGCGGCCGGACCACGCCGCCGCGTACCACAACCGAGCGACCGCCCACGCCGAAGGCGGCGACCTGGACGCGGCCGTCGCCGACTACACCGAGGCGATCCGGCTGGCCCCCGACGACCCCGACCCGCTCAACGGCCGTGGGGTGGCGCGGAGCCGGTTGGGCGACGCCGACGCCGCCCTGGCCGACTACGCCGCGGCGCTGGCGCTGGCCCCGGGCGACCCGCGGGTGCTGTTCAACCGCGGCAACTGCTTGTCCGGCCGCAAGCAGTACGCCGAGGCCGAGGCCGACTACTCGGCGTCGCTGGCGGCCGAGCCGCGCAACCCCCGGGCGTACCTGTACCGGGCGGTCTGCCGCGAGCACCTCGGCCGGCCGCACGACGCGATCGCCGACCTGACGACGGCGCTGCGGCTGGCCCCGCGGTCGCCGGAGGCGTTCTGGCACCGCGCTCGGCTGTGGGCGGCGCTGGGGGAGCACGCGAAGGCCGCGGCCGACTACACCTGGGTGCTGCGCTTCGACCCGGACCACGCGCAGGCGCACAACCTGCGCGGGGTGGCGCTGGCCGAGACCGGGGAGCACGCAAAGGCGGTCGCCGACTTCGCGCGGGCCGCGGAACTGGACCCGACCGACCCGGGGCCGATGTTCAACCGAGGGCTGACCCGAGCGCGGATGCGCGAGTGGGAGGCGGCCGTTGCCGACTTCACCTGCGTGATCGAATTGGCTCCGGACGACCCATCGTGTTACTTGCAGCGCGGCTACGCGCACCTGGAGTTGCTCGACCCGGACCGGGCGGCGGCGGACTTCAGCGCCGCGGTCCGGCTGGCCCCGGACGACGCCCGGTACTATTACGCCCGCGCGGTGGCCCACCGGCAGCGCGGCGACCGCGAGGCGGCGGTGGCCGACGCGACTTCCGCGGTGGAGCTGCGGCCGGCCTTCGCGGCGGCGCTGGCGCTGCGGGCGTCGGTGCGGTACGCTGTCGGCGAGTACGAGTTGGCGCTGGCCGACTACGAGGCGGCGCGCGACCGCGAGCCGGACGACCCGGCGACGCTCAACTCGCTGGCGTGGCTGCGGGCGACCTGCCCGGCGGACGCGATCCGCGACGGGCTGCTGGCCGTGGCCGACGCGGCGCGGGCGTGCGAGCTGACCGGCCACGCGGTCGCCGGCTACCTGGACACCCTGGCGGCGGCATACGCCGAGGCCAGCCAGTTCGCCCCCGCCGTCCGCTGGCAAGAGAAGGTCGTCGCCATGACCCCCGCCGACCAGCGCGACGAGTACGAGCACCGGCTCGCGCTGTACCGCCACGGCCGACCGTTCCGTGACGCGCCCCCGCTGGGCACATAGTTTTGTAGGGACCCTACGAGAGCTGTCACCTCATAAGCCACTCGGCCACCTTCTCTGGCGGCAGTTTCTCGTTCACCCGCGTCAGCTTGTCCGCCGCGCCGGCGGCGGCGTAGGTGGCTTTCGAGAGCTTGCCGGACGAGGTGCCCTTGTGGTTGTGCGCCAGCACCGCGCCGGGAGCGGCCAGCGCCAGGAACGCCGGCAAGCCGCCGTACTTCACCGCGCCGGGAAGCATCATCGGGTCGTCGGTCGCCTGGATCGTCTCGAAGCGGAACTGGTTCAGGTCGGCGGCAGCCTTCGTCACCGCGTCGCCGGCCAGCGCCTTCGCCAGCACCACCCACGGGCCGGCCTCGCCCCAGCCGACCAGATCGACCCGCTTCGCCTTCACCACCGACTGGCCGAACGCCACCAGCGTCAGCACGTCGTGGACCCGCTGGGCCAGCACCGACCGGTTGTAGCCGTAGGTGTAGCCGGCGAAGTTCTTGTCCACCGGGTACGGCTTCGCCAGTTCGCCGACGCCGAACACATCCGGGGCGACCACCGCGCACCCGGCATCCACCAGCAGCCGCGCCGCGGGGACCAGCTTCTCGTTCTCGAAGAGGCTCGCCCGGCCCCGCGGGTGGACCCAAACGACGAGCCGGCCGTCCGCCTTCGCGCCGAAGACGCCGGTTGCCGGGACCGCGTCCTTCTCGTCCTTACGGCCGAGGACGGCCCGGTGCATCGTCACGCCGTCGATCTTCGACGCCACCGGTCCCGTGCGGACGGCAATCTCCGTCGGCAGTTCGTCGTGGACCATCACCCGCAGGGCGGTGCCGACCACCCGGCGGAACTCGGCCAGGGACTTCGCGTCCGACGGCACCCGCTTCGCCATCCGGGCGTCGGAGGCGGCGGTCATCCGCTCGCGGAGCCTGTCGGCGGGCAACTCGTCCGTCGGCCGCGGGTGCTCGGCGTCATAGACGGACAGCTCCTTCGGCGGGGTCGGCTCGTAGGGCTTCTCGGAGACGACCTCGTCCTTGCCGAGCAGGTGCTTGTTGAACCAGGCGTACATGAACTCGCGGGAGTGGCGGTTGTAGTTGTGGCCGAACTCCAGCCACGCCTTCGCGGCGACGTTCTCCGGTTTACCGAGCAGCTTGTAGAGCTGCTTCAACTCGGGGAAGCCTTTCGTCATGAACTCCTGGGTCCAGTCCTTTGCCGCCGAGAAGGCCATCGGCTTCGGGGCGAACAGGGCTGCGATCTCGACGTTGCCGGTGCCGACCCGCAGGTGCGAGCAGTTCTCGCAGACGCAGCCGCCCTGCATCGCGGTGGAGACCATCACCGCCGGGAACGCTGCCGCCGGCCGATCGTCCACGGCGCAGAGGATGAACGTCTGGGTGCCGCCGCCGGAGGCGCCGGTGACGCCGATCCGCTTGGCATCGACGCCGGGCAGCTCGCTCAGGAAATCCAGAGCGCGGATGCTGTTCCAGGTCTGGAGGCCCATCGCCGATTGCTGGCGCAGTTCGGCTTGCGCGTCCTTGAACCCCTCGCGGTGCGGGATGGCGGTGCTGTCGGCGTAGCCGACCATGTCGTACTGGAAAACGACGGCGCCCATCCGGGCGAGCTGGACCGGGATCGCCTGCATGAAGAAGTGGCCGCGGTCGAGGTCCGGTTCGCCGCCGGACTTGACGGACGCTTGGGCCGTCTTCTCGCCGGCGTCGTGGAAGCGGCCGTTGGCCCAGTGGCCGTGGGCGAAGAGCACCGCGGGGTGGAGAGATTCACCCCCTCGCTTCCGCTCGGGGTTCGCCTGGGGGCGGTACAGGTTGCCGGTGACGTAATGGCCCGGCAGCGACGCGAAAGAGACCTTCTCGATGGTGTACCCGTCGTGTGCGGCTTTGCCGTGGATGGTCGAGTTGAGCGGCGTCTTCTCCGGCGTCGGCCACAGGCCCAGCGCGACTTGCAGCTGCTCGCGGACCTTGCGGCGGCGGTCGGCCCACTCCTCCTTCGACTTCGGCGGGGTGAAGGGGAAGTAGCCGTTGAGCGTCTTGGGCGGGCCGAGCCGGGCGTCGGCCGGTTGGTCGGCGGCGAAGGTGAGCCGCAGGCAGGCGGGGCAGACGGACGCGGCGGACAGGGCGAGCAGTTCGCGGCGGGACAACATGGGGGGTCTCCGGCGGGTGGGGTGTGGTGCGAGGGTAAGCGGCCGGCGGCGGCGAGTCAACTGGCGGGGATCGGAGTGATGCTCCGTCTCGTCTCGCAAGCTCCTGGGCATGTCAGGCCAAAGGCGTCACCACAAAGGCACAAAGGTCACACAAAGAAGACACAAAGGAAGACAAGGATTGCCTTCTCTTTTCTTCTCTTTGTGTGTCTTTGCGTGACCTTTGTACCTTTGTGGTGAACGCCTTGCATTTCCCCGCGCCGGCAGGTATGTCCCGCTGCCGCGCGGTGCGGCTGGGGGGGAAGTCATGTCGGCCCGCACACAACTTTCTGTGCGGTTCGTCTGCCTGATCGGACTCGCGGCCGGGGTCGCCCTTGGCTGCAACCTGTCGTCCCGGCGGCCACGCCCGGTCCCGCTGCCGCCCGGCGTCGAGCCGAACGAGCTGATTGACCGCGACCACAAGCTGGAGGCCGATAACCCGCTGGCCGCCGAGGAACTCCAGGAGGCCGAGCGGCTCATCCGCCGGTTCTTCGCCACCGAGATGCAGGGGAAGGAGCCGACCGACAAGGAGCGCAAGAACATCCTGGTCCTCTCCGGCGGCGGGTCGCTGGGGGCGTACTCGGCCGGGCTTCTGGTCGGGTGGTCGGCGTCCGGCACCCGGCCGACGTTCGACGTGGTCACCGGGGTCAGCACCGGGGCGCTGATCGCCCCGTTCGCGTTCCTCGGGTCGGACTTCGACCCGATCCTGCGGCACGAGTACACCACCATCACCAACGACGACCTGTTCACCCGCCGGCCGCCGGTCCGGTCGCTCTTCGCCGAGTCGTTCGCCGACAACGCCCCGCTCCGCCGGCGAATCGAGGGGCTGGTCACCTACGAGCGGATGCGGCGGGTGGCCGCGGAGCACGCCAAGGGCCGCCGGCTGTACCTCGGCACGACCAACCTGGACACCAAGCGGCTAGTGGTCTGGGACATGGGGGCGATCGCCACCCGCGGCACCCCGGAGGCCCGCCAGCTGATCGTCGAGGTGATGCTGGCGTCGTCCGCCGCCCCGGGGTTCTTCCCGCCCAGCCGGTTCAACGTGACCATCGACGGGGTGCCCTACGAGGAGCTGCACGTGGACGGCGGGGTGACGCGGTCGATGTTCTTCCGCCCGCCGTACATCCCGCCGTCGCAGCTGGAGGCGCCGACCCGGTTCGCCCTGTACCGGTCGAACCTGTTCGTCTTGGTGGCCGGCAAGATCTACGCCGACCCGGCCGGGGTCCGCCCGCGGGCGCTGCGGATCGCCCTGGCGGCGCTGTCCAGCCTGCTCTACGCCAACACGCGCGGCGACCTGGCGCAGCTGTACAGCTACAGCGTCCTGACCGGGATGAACTACTTCATCTCGGCCATCCCGCCGAGGTACGAGACGGGCGACGACGCGTTCAAGTTCGACCCGGCGGCCATGACCCGGCTATTCAACCTGGGGTACGACCTGGGCCGGCAGGGGGTGGTGCGGCGGGTGCCGACGAAGTCCCTGGCCGGCAAGACGGGGGTGCGCGTGATCCGCGAGAACAAGGCCAAGGGCGAGTCGGTCATCCTCGGCCCGGGGTGGCAGGACTACCCGCCGGGGCTGAAGCCGGGCGAGGAGTTGCGGGCGCGGTCCAGCCTGACGCTGACGGTCGAGCCGCCGCCGGTGCCGCCGCCGCCGGTGCCGGCGAGGACCGAGGCCATCCCCGCCCCGCGGCCGGTGAAGGAGAAGTAGCCGCGGAAGAGTGTAGTAGGCACACTCCGTGTGCCGTCTTTGGAGAACGGCACACGGAGTGTGCCTACTACACTGGACGAACGTCATGAGGACCACCGTGCGAAGACTGCTGGTTGCGGGGCTGCTCGGTCTGGCGGTCGGGTGCGCGGCGATGAAGCCGCCGCTGCCGACCCCGACCGCGGCGGGCCTCAACCCGGCCGACCTCGTGGACCCGCTGGCCGAGGCCGACTCCTGCGGCCCGTGCGCCCTGCACGACCTCTACCGCGTCGCCGAGATGATCCGCCGCGAGCGCCGCCCGGCGGTGCTGCCGCCGAAGAAGTCGATACTGGTCCTCTCCGGCGGCGGGGCGTACGGCGCCTACTCGGCCGGCGTGCTCGTCGGCTGGACGCGGACCGGCACCCGGCCGGAGTTCGACGTGGTGACGGGCGTCAGCACCGGCGCGCTGGTCGCGGCGCTGGCGTTCCTCGGCCCGGACTACGACGGCGAACTGCGGCGAGTCTACACCACCCTTCAGAGCAAGGACATCTTCCGCTTCCGCCGGTCGGTGCGGTCGCTGCTCTCCGAGGGGCTGGCGGACAACGCGCCGCTGGCGCGGCAGATCGAGTCGTTCGTCACCCCCGAGACCGTGGCCCGGTTGGCGGCCGAGCACGCCCGCGGCCGACGGCTCTACGTCGGCACCACCGACTTGGACGGCCGCCGACAGGTGGTCTGGGACATCGGCGCCATCGCCACGCAGGGCACCCCGGAGGCGGCGGGGCTGATCGTGAAGGTGCTCCTGGCGTCGGCGGCGATCCCCGGCTTCTTCCCCCCGGTGAAGATCCCGATCTCGGCCGACGGCCAACTCTACGAGGAGCGGCACGTCGATGGCGGTGTCACCGCGGCGCTGTTCTTCCGCATGCCGTGGGTGCCGCCGGAGAAGCGCAACGACCCGATCGCCACGTCGCTGTACGACTCGGACCTGTACATCATCGTGGCCGGCAAGCTGTACCCGGACCCGGAGCCGGTGCCAATGCGGACGCTGACGATCGCCGCGACGAGCGTCTCGACGCTGATCTACGCGCAGACGCGGGACGAGCTGGTCAAGCTGTACACGGCGTGCGTGCTGACGGGGATGAACTACCGGCTGACGGCGATCCCGCAGGACTTCTCGACGACGGCATCGAGCACGGACTTCGACCCGGCGGAGATGACGCGGATGTTCGACGAGGGGGTTCGTCAAGCGGCGTGCGGGGCGGCGTGGCGTTCGACGCCGCCGGGGCTGGAGCCGGGCGAGCGAGTGTCGCAGCGCGGCGGGGTGAACCTGACGGTGGCCCCGTCCGGCGCGAGGCCGGCGCCGACCCCGACGGCGCCGCCCGGCCTGTTCGACCTGCGCCGGCCGGTGACGCGGTAATGGCGGCGCCCGAGTTGCGGGCGAAGACCGACTCCGATACGATCATCCCAGCGACGCCGGGGTTCGGGTGATGCCACTACCGCCGTTCATCGACGGGGACCTGCCGCCGGGCGTCTACCCGGTAACCCTGGCCGAGGCGTTGGACCGGTTCGGCCAGGGGTCGGCCCAGCGGCGGACCGTCGGGGCCCGGCTCGCCCGGATCTACCGACTGGCGGCCTCGGCCGGCCGGCTCGCCCGGTTCGTCGTGTTCGGCTCGTTCGTCACCGCCAAGGCCGACCCGCGCGACGTGGACGTGGTCCTTCTGATGGAGGACTCGTTCGACCTGACGGCGGCCCCCGGCGAAGTCGCCATCGTGTTCGACCATGCGGCGGCCGACGCCCAACTCGGGGCGAGCATCTTCTGGGCGTGCCGGTCCGGGGCGTTCGGCGGGGAGCAGGCGTTCGTCGAGTATTGGCAGGCCCGCCGCGAGGGCGGCCGGCGCGGTATCATCGAGATCGTACCGGGTGGGACATGATCGCCGACGATCAACAACTGCAAGTGACGATGGATCGGATCACCTGGTTCCAGTGGCAGGTCGTCTCCCTGCGCCGGACCGAGGCCAACCCGGCCAACTACCGGGCGGCGTCCGCCGGGTTCCTGGCGGAAATCGACCGGATGCAGCGCGAAGTCCGGGAGTACCTCAGCCTGCACCCGGCGGACGCGGTGGGGGCGACCTGACCTAATCGTTGCGCCGACCTCGACGGCGCCGTCCGGCCTGTTCGACCTGCGCCGGCCGGTGACGCGGTAATCACTTCACGGCCGGCAGATGCGCCGTTCGAGCTGGCGGACCTGCTGCCGTTCGGCCGCCGGTAGTCGCGCGGGCGGCGTACCAGTGGCGAGGCGAGCGTTCCGGTTCGGACGACCATAACGCCGCATATCGCGGCAAGCATTTCGTCGCAAGGCGATGCCCGATCGGAGAGCGTGACTTGTACGGGCCGATTCTCCCAGGTTTAATGCCGGGTGATTATCCGGCCGAGTGACCGGAGACACAGTGATTCAGCGGCGGAGAGGCGGACGCGTGAGTATCGAGATCACCCTGTATCCACCCAACGCTTCCCGGGAGGAGCTGACTGACCACCTTCAGGAGCTGGGATTCTCGGCATGCAACCACCTTTGGAACTGGCCCGAAGGGTCACGTCACTTTTCCTGGTACGGTGAGGACGACTTTGTCTCCTTCGATGGTATCGAGGCGACTGTCTATCCTCGTGATGAAACCACACAGTCCCCTTCCGGCGAGTGGCTGTTGCACACGCGGACCCGATCCTCGGCGAGTACGGGTGATCGAGAGCAGCAGAATCATACAATTCGCACTGCTCGGCAACGCTTTGGGGGATGGTTTTACAACGACTTGCTCTGTTCTGTACTTTCCGCGACTCCATAACGATCAGGCAGCCAAGCTGAGCAGTCGTTCGGCGGCCGCCGCGAGTTCCCGCTCGGTCACTCCCGGGCGCAGAACCGCACGGATTTCCTCGCCCAGCAACTCCCGTCGCCACGCCCGACGCTTGTCCGCGTGGCTGGGGCGACGCGGCTGGTCGTCCCACGGACTCGCACCCCGGTGGACCACCAACCCATCCTCGTCCCGGTTCCAGGCCCACGCCTCGGTCAGCGTGAACGCCCACAGACAGACGTGGAACGAGCCCACGCTCGCCCCCACGTGCCGGACCTGCTGCTGACCCGCCCCGACGATGTCCTTCACATCTCGGAACGCCGTCTCCAGGCTGAACCGATCGGCCACCAGACCCAGGATGTCGGCCACGCTCGCCCCCGGATCGGTGCAAAAGAACGCCACCCACCCCTTCGGCTCGTCCACCAGGACCACCCGGATCACACCCCCGACCGGACGCCACGTCGCCAGGAACGTCTTGTACTTCTTCGGGGTCGGCTTGCCGTACAACGCGAACGTCCCCGTCGTCCACCCCCGCTTCTGCCCGGCCCGCTTGGCCAACTCGATCCGGCACGCCCCGTACTTCCGGGGGCGACCTCGCTTCCCGGTTTGGCTGACGGGCACCGTCCACAACGCCGCGTCTTTACGCAACCGGCTGACCACCACGACCCCCAGGGCGATCAAAGGCTTCAGGAACGCGGCCTTGGCATAGGCTCCGTCGGCCACGACCCACAGCGGCTGGCCCAGAAACCCCAGCCAACACTTCGCCCACCGCACCAACTCGACGGCCAACTCCAACTTGGTCGCAAACGCCGGCCGGTGCTTCGGGCCGATCGGGACCAGGTCCTTCTTGCGGACGTACAGGCGGGCCAACAGCGGCAGAGCGATGACGCCCCACAGGGGGTGAGCGGCCAACAGCCCCAGCACGACCCACACGTGCCCGTAGACGAACGGGCTACCGGCCGGTCCCGGCGTGGGGTTGTGGTGGACCCCGGCCCCTTGGACCTGGGGGCCGTAACGCGGCGTCGGCGTGTCGTCCAACGCGAACACCAACCGGTTCCGGCCGGCCAGCAGTGGCTGGACGACCTCGTGGGCGAGCCGGGCGGCGATGCCATCGGCTCGTTTGCCGGCCGCCGACACCGTGGTGTAGCACGGCCGGAACTCGTCGCTCAGACCAGCCGCCCGGATCCAACTGGTGACGGTCCGCCGTCCGCAAGCCAGGATCGCCCCGAGGACCAGGCGGGTCAGACGCGGGGCCGACCGCCTGTCGAGGACCGATGCCAGGGTGGAAAACCAGTGGCCCAGTCGGGCGGTCGTGTGCGAGGATGACATGGCCGAGTCCGTCCGGGGGTTGGGTCGGTCTGGTAACCCCCATCCTCCCGGCCGGGCCGGCACTCGTCTACACCCCGACCGACACCGCCTCAGCTACACAAAGTTGCGGAAAGTACAG
>DASSBA010000264.1:0-43461 GCA_035699205.1 Gemmatimonadales bacterium | reverse complement strand
TTTCGGGCGCCGTCGGCCTTTCTGGTCGGGTACGGACTCGACCATGCCGAAAATTACCGTCATCTTCCGTTCATCGCGGACCTGGAATAAATGGCAGACCGACTTCCGTCTCGACCCCCGCGCACCAACTGGGGCAACCTGAGCAAGAATCTGGCCCTCTGGCTCCTGGTGGGCCTGCTGGCGCTCGCGCTGTTCCAGATGATGAGCCGCCAGCGGAACCCGACCCAGGAGTTCTCCTACACGGAGTTCAGCCGGCAGCTCGACCAGGGCAACATTGCCCGGGTCGAGATCTTCGACGGCAAGCGGCTCGAGGGCGACTTCAAGAACGGCGTCACCAAGGACAACCGGACCGCGAAGAGCTTCCAGGTGCTGCTGCCGGTCGCGAACAGCGAAGAGTTCATCAAGCGACTGGACGACGCGGGCGTTCCGATCACCGCCAAGGAGCCCAAGGGCGGCATCACGGCGATCATCATCGCCGCGCTGCCGTGGATCGTCATTCTCGGACTCTGGTTCTTCCTGCTGCGCCAGCTCCAGGCGGGCGGGAGCCGCGCCTTCGCGTTCGGGAAGTCCAAGGCCAAGCTCCTGGCGGGCGATACGCCCAAGGTCACCTTCGCCGACGTGGCCGGCGCCGACGAGGCCAAGGTGGAGCTGCAGGAGATCATCGAGTTCCTCAAGGACCCGCAGAAGTTCACCCGGCTCGGCGGGCGGCTGCCGAAGGGCGCCCTGCTGGTGGGCCCGCCGGGCACGGGCAAGACCCTGCTGGCCAAGGCGGTGGCCGGCGAGGCCGGCCGGCCGTTCTTCTCGATGTCGGGTTCCGATTTCGTCGAGATGTTCGTCGGCGTGGGCGCCAGCCGGGTGCGCGACCTCTTCGAGCAGGGCAAGTCGCACGCGCCCTGCATCATCTTCATCGACGAGATCGACGCCGTGGGCCGGCACCGGGGCGCGGGCCTCGGCGGCGGGCACGACGAGCGTGAGCAGACGCTCAACCAGCTCCTGGTGGAGATGGACGGCTTCGAGTCCAACGAGGGCGTCATCCTGGTCGCCGCCACCAATCGGCCCGACGTGCTCGACCCGGCGCTGCTCCGACCGGGCCGGTTCGACCGGCAGATCGTGGTGGACGCGCCCGACGTGCGCGGCCGCGAGGGAATTCTCCGGGTCCACACCCGGAAGATCCCGCTCGGCTCCGACGTGCGGCTGGAGACCATCGCGAAAGGAACCCCCGGGATGGCCGGGGCCGACCTCGCCAACCTCGTCAACGAGGCGGCGGTGCTGGCAGCCCGGCGCAACAAGACCCTGGTGGACATGGTGGACTTCGAGGACGCCAAGGACAAGGTGATGCTCGGCGTCGAGCGCCGCAGTCTGGTGCTGACCGAGGCGGAGCGGAGACTGACCGCCTACCACGAAGGCGGCCACGCCATCGTGGCGCTCAAGATTCCGGGCAGCGACCCGGTGCACAAGGTCACCATCGTGCCGCGCGGCCGGGCGCTGGGCCTCACGGCCTCGCTGCCCGAGGTGGACCGGCACAACTACAGCAAGGACTGGCTCATCGGCAGTCTCGCCATGTTCTTCGGCGGGCGGGTGGCCGAGGAGATCATCTTCGGCGCCGACAAGGTCACGACCGGGGCGGGGAACGACATCGAGCGCGCCACCGCGCTGGCCCGCCGGATGGTCACGCAGTTCGGCATGAGCGAGCTCATCGGCCCGCTGGCCGTGGGCGACAAGGAGCAGGAGATCTTCCTCGGCCGCGAGTTCGCCCAGCGCCGGGAGATCAGCGAGCGCACCGCCCAGATGGTGGACGGCGAGGTCAAGCGGCTGGTGGACGAGGCATACGCGCGCGCCACCACGATCATCATGGAGCATCGCGAGCTGCTCGATCGGATCGCCGACGCGCTGCTCGAGCGCGAGACGATCGACCGCGAGGACCTGGACCGGCTGGTGAAGAACCTGCCGCTGCCGCCTCGCAATCTGCCACCGGCCGATTCGCCGGCGCCGCAGGCCACGCCTCCCAAAGCCGGCGCGTCGCCGGCGCGAACGCCCATCCTGGGTGCGCCGCCGGCCGAACCCGCCGGCGCGTGAATGTCGCGCCGCTCGCGCTCCACTCGCCGCGCGCGGTCCGGGATACGCTCCGCGCGCACGGGTGGGACGACGGCCAGGCGGCGCTGGCTGCGGGCGGCATTCATCCCCTCGCCTTTCATCTGACCGGACTGGACCAGGCCGTCCTCGAGGCGCTGGTCCGGCTCGCCGGCTCGCTCGGGCTCGAGGTCCTCACCGGTGAGGGCTGGGCAGTCCTCGCGGGCAGCCGCTCCCGCCTGAGCGCGCTGGCGCGGCCCTGGCTGGTTCCGGCGCCGCTCTCGGAACTGGCCGTCGCGCTGGGGTTGGCCCTGCCCGCGGAGCCGCCGCCGGTGTGGCTGACGGCGCGCGGTCCGGTGGCGGTCGATCGGCCCGTCATCCTCGGCATTCTCAACGTCACCCCCGACAGCTTCAGCGACGGTGGACGGTTCACCGGCCTCGACGCGTCGCTGGCCCAGGCGGACGCGCTGCTCGAGGCCGGCGCCGGCGTCCTCGACATCGGAGGCGAGTCCACCCGTCCCGGGCGCAGCGAACCGGTGCCCGCGGATGTCGAGCTCGGCCGCGTGCTCCCGGTCATCGAGGCGGTGGTGCGCCGCCACCCATCGTTGGTGCTGACGGTCGATACGGTCAAGGCCGAGGTCGCCCGCGCGGCGCTGGACGCCGGCGTGGCGGCCATCAACGACGTCTCGGCGCTGCGGCTCGACCCCGCGATGGGCGGCGTGGTCGCCGCGGCGGGCGCGGGCCTGCTGCTCATGCACTCGCGCGGAACGATCCTGGAGATCGCCTCCTACGAGCACGCCGTTTACGGTGACGTGGTGGGTGAGGTGATCGCGGAGCTGCGCGCCGCGCTCGCCGCCGCGGCGGCGGCGGGCGTCGCGCCGGACGCGACGGTGATCGATCCGGGGTTCGGCTTCTCGAAGACCGTCGAGCAAAATATCTTGCTGTTCGACCGGCTCGACGCCCTGCAGGCCCTGGGACGTCCGGTGCTGGTCGGTCCATCCCGCAAGCGGTTCCTGGGCGCCGTCACGGGCCTGCCCCTGGAGGCGCGCGACCGCGCCACCGCCACGGCGTGCGCGCTGGCCTGGGAACGGGGCGCGCGGCTCTTCCGGGTGCACGACGCGGGCGCCGCGCGCGACGCCCTCACGCTGGCTCAGGCTCTCGGAGGTCCGTAGTGCCCCTCGGGCAGCTGCCGTTCCCCACGCCGGGCTGGCGGGACCTGCTCGAGATCCTCATCGTCGCGTACGTCGTCTACGTCCTGCTGCGGTTCCTGGTCGGCACGCGCGCACTCCAGATCGTCTTCGGCCTGCTGGTGCTGGCCGCCATCTATCTCGTCGCCTTCCTGCTCAAGCTGTCGATGATCACCTACCTGCTCGGGGTGGTCTTCACCTACGGCGTGTTCGCGGCGCTCGTGGTGTTCCAGCCGGAGCTGCGCCAGGCGCTCGCCCGGCTGGGCCAGAGTCCGATCTTCCGTCTCTTCGGCGCGGCCCCGGGCCCCGGCGTGGGCGACGAGATCGCGAAGGCGGTGGAGCGGCTGAGCCGGAGCGCCACGGGGGCCATCATCGCGATCGAGGGCGAGGTGCGGCTCGACGAGTACCTCGAGAGCGGCACCCCGATGCGGGCCACCGTCTCCGCGGACCTGCTGGCCACGATCTTCAGCCCGTATTCGCCGCTCCACGATGGTGCGGTCCTGGTGCGCGGCGGCGAGATCGTCGGGGCCGGCTGCATCCTGCCGCTCACCCAGAACCCGGTCAGCGACCGCTCGCTCGGCACCCGCCACCGCGCGGCGCTCGGCCTGTCGGAGGAGACCGACGCGCTCGTGCTGGTGGTGTCGGAGGAGAGCGCGATCATCTCGCTCGCGCGCCGGGGTGCGCTCGAGCGCGGGCTCGATCCCGAGCAGGTGGCCGCCGCGCTGGGGGGCCGGCCCGCCGGACACGGCACGCCGGCGGCATCGTCGGCCGCCCGGGCATGAGCGCGACCGGCGCACCGCCGTATCGCGCGGCGGCGGCCGCCGCCGCGGCGGTGCTGGCGGGCTACGTGTTCACCCTGGCGCCCAGCGTGACCTTCTGGGATGCCGGCGAGTTCATCGCCGCCGCGCGGACGCTCGGCATCCCGCATCCGCCGGGGACGCCGCTCTTCGTGCTCGTCGCCCACGTGTGGGGTATGGTGGTGCCCGCCGGCGAGTTCGCCCTGCGCACCAACGTCCTGAGCGCGCTGTTCAGCGCCGCGGGGGCCGGCTGCTTCTTCCTGGTGGCGCACGAGTCGCTCCGGGACTTCCCGCCGACGCTGCGATTCGCCGGGGCCGCGGCGGGCGCGCTGCTGGGCGGGTTCACCTTCACCAACTGGCAGAACTCGAACGAGACCGAGGTGTACGCCGTCGCCACGTTCACCATCGCGGCGATGGCGTGGCTCGCGCTCCTCTGGCGCCGCCGCCGGGGCGAGCCGAGGTCGGGTCGGCTCCTCCTGCTCATCATCTACCTGGCGGGAATCTCGGTGGGCAACCATCTGCTGGCGCTGCTGGCCGGCCCGGCGGTCGTGGCGTTTCTCGTCGCCACGCTGCGGGCGGAGCCGGCGGGGGATGCGGCGGTGCGCCGCGCGGAGCGGGGGCAGGTGGCGGTGGTCGCCGGGGTGTGGGCGCTGTTGATCGGGACCGGCCTGGGCAGCACGACGCTGGTGGCGGCCGGCGCGCTCTGCTTCCTTGCCACCGCGGTGGTCGCCGCGCGCGGCGGAGCGGGCCGCTTCGCTCTGGCCGGGCTCGCCCTCGCCGTGATCGCGGTGACCCCGTACCTCTACCTCTATCTCCGCGCCGCCCAGCACCCCCCGATCAACGAAGCCGCTCCGGCCACGCTGGACGCCCTCCTCGCCGTGATCCGGCGGGCGCAGTACCCCCCGCGCACGCCGCTGGACGACCCGACGCTTCCGTCGGGCGCGGGGAACCCGGGGCGCTCGCTCCAGTTGCTTGGCGCGCAGGTCGGCGACTATCTCGTCTACTTCGACTGGCAGTGGGCCCGGTCGCTCCGCGGCAGGGTGGGGCCGCTGCCGGTCCGGACCCTCGTGACGCTGGTGTTCGCCTGGCTCGGGTTGCGCGGCTGTGCAGCGCAGCGGCGGAGCGACCGGCCCGCGTGGTGGCTCCTGCTGACGCTCTTCCTGGTGACGGGCCTCGGGCTCGTCGCCTACATGAACTTCCGACCGGGCTACGCGCGCTGGTACGAGATGTGGCCGCAGCCCGCCGATCACGAGGTTCGCGAGCGCGACTATTTCTTCGTGGTGAGCTTCATCGTCTGGGGGCTCTGGGCGGGCATGGGGCTGGCGGCGGTGGCGCGTGCAATCGCGGCACGCGCGGGCCTCCTCGCACGGGCCGCGCCCGCGTGCTTTCTGCTGGCCGCGGTCCCGATCGCCTTCAACTGGAGCGCGGCCTCCCGCCGGCACGGGGCCGACGCGCGGCTGGCCGGCGACTTCGCCTACGACCTGCTCAACAGCGCCCCGCCCTACGGGGTCCTCTTCACCTACGGCGACAACGATACGTTTCCGCTCTGGTGGGCCCAGGAAGTGGAGGGGATCCGGCGGGACGTGACCGTCGTGTGCCTGGCGCTGGCCAACACCGACTGGTACATGCGCCAGCTCCGCGACGCGCCCGCGCGACCACTCGATCCGGCCACTCTCCCCGGCGTCTGGCGGGACCGGGTGATTCCCCGGCCAACACTGCCGCTCCACTCGCTGAGCGATTCGGCGATCGGCACGGCGATGGCGGGCTACTACGCGCGGGAGCCCCAGGAGGTCGCGCTCGGGCCGTTGAGCCGCACCATCGCGGCCGGCACGGTGCTCTACCCGAACGATATCCTGACGCTCGCCGTGATCCGGCAGAACCTCGGCCACCGGCCGATCGTCTGGGCCCCGACGGCCGGGCGCAGCTTTGCCGGACTCGGCGACCATGTGGTGCAGCGCGGGCTGGGCTTCGAGCTGCTCCCCGCAGGCCCCGACACCTCGGCGCGAGCAGAGTGGCGCGGGCCGGCCGGCGTACCACTCGACGTGCCCATGACCGAGCGGCTCACCTTCGAGACCTACCGCTATGCGGGGCTGCTCCGGGACGGGGCGGAGGGGCTCGAGAGCACCAGCGCGGGCGTGGCGTCCACCCTCTCGCTCCCCGCCGTGTCGCTGGTTTATGCGTATCAGGCCCGGGGCGACCGGGCGGCAATGGAACGCGCGCTCGACCTGGCCGTCGCGCTCTCCGCCAGTCCGGAGCTCCGCCCGGCCCTCGAAGCGCTCCTCGAGTCCACGCCGGCCGACCCGCAGCCTCCGCCCACGCGAGGTAGCGGTCCCCTGCAAGAACGGTCCAACCCCAAGTAAATTGAAAGGCTATGGACTTCCAGGCGCTCCCCGGCAGTCTGGCCAAGGTCCGTGAGACCGTGGCGAGGCACCAGGCCGCCGGCGGCTGGGCCCACCCGGTCCGGATCGTGGCGGTCACCAAGACCCACGGTCCGGACGCAGTGCGGGCCGCGGTCGGGGCCGGGCTGACGGATGTCGGGGAGAACCGGGTGCAGGAGGCGCTGCAGAAGCAGGACGCGCTCGATGGTGTGCCCGTCGCGTGGCATCTGATCGGCACGCTCCAGCGGAACAAGGCGCGGCACGCGGCCGGGCGGTTTGCGCTGATCCACTCGGTGGACCGGGAGGATCTTGCCAGCGAACTGGACCGGCGGGTGCCGCCCGACGCGCGCCAGGCCGTGCTCGTCCAGGTCAACTGCAGCGGCGAGCCGCAGAAGGGCGGGGTGGAGCCCGAAGCGCTGGCCGCCCTGCTCGAGCGACTCGCGGGGCTCCGGCATCTCGACGTCCGCGGCCTCATGACCATGAGCGCCCTCACCGCCGATGTGGCCGAGCAGCGGCGGGCGTTCCGAATGCTGCGGGAGCTGAGAGACGCCGCCGAGCGATCCGGCCACCGCCTGCCTGAGCTGTCCATGGGGATGTCGGGCGACTATCCCGCCGCGGTCGAGGAAGGTGCCACCATGATCCGGCTCGGCACGGTGCTCTTCGGAGCGCGGAGCGAGGGAGGGGTTACGAGAGGACCTCGAGCATGACCACGGCGACAACGCTGTACGACCGGGTTCACGCCGCCGCGGAGGTGGTGCGCCGCCGATCGGCACTGGAGCCCGACGTCGGCCTCATCCTCGGCACGGGCCTCGGAGGCCTCGCGGGCGAGATCGCGGTCGAGGCGGACGTACCGTACGCGGAGATCCCGGGGTTCCCGCTCTCGACCGTGGAGTCACACGCCGGCCGCCTGCTCCTCGGCCGGCTGGCTGGGCGCCCGGTGGTGGCCATGCAGGGACGGTTCCACCGCTACGAGGGCTATGACCTCCAGCAGGTCACCTTTCCCGTGCGCGTCATGCACGCGCTCGGCGCACGGACGCTCATCGTGTCCAACGCCTGCGGCGGGATGAACCCGCTCTGGGCCCCGGGCGACCTCGTGCTCCTGAGCGACCACATCAACCTGCTGGGAGACAACCCGCTCGTGGGACCGAACGACGAGCGGCTCGGCTCCCGCTTTCCCGACATGTCGGCGCCGTACGACCCGGAGCTGCGCGCGCTGGCGCGGGCCGCGGCGCTCGAGCTCGGGATCGCACTGCGGGAAGGGGTCTACGCGGCGGTGCCGGGGCCCAACCTCGAGACCCGGGCGGAGTACCGGATGCTGCGCAGCGTCGGCGCGGACGTGGTCGGCATGTCCACCGTGCCCGAAGTCATCGTCGCCAACCACCAGGGGATGCGTACGGTGGGGATCTCGATCATCACCGATCAGTGCCTTCCCGACGCGCTCGAGCCGGCGGACATCGGCCGCATCATCGACACGGCGGGCCGGGCCGAGCCGGCGCTCACGCGTCTCGTTACCACCATCACGGAGCGGCTGTCCTAGATGGCGTTTTCCTCCTGGCCCGATCTCTCCGCCGACCGGCTCGAGCAGGACCTGCTCGCGCAGTGGAAGGCCGAGGGCCTCTTCCGGCGGACGCTCGAGGCCGCACGTGGCGGGACGCCGTTCGTGTTCTTCGAGGGGCCGCCCACCGCCAACGGCCGGCCGGGGATCCACCACGTCTTCTCCCGGACCATCAAGGACCTGGTCTGCCGCTATCACGCCATGCAGGGACAGGCGGTCACCCGGATCGCGGGATGGGACACCCACGGGCTGCCGGTGGAAATCGAGGTCGAGAAGGAGCTCAAGCTCAGCGGCAAGAAAGACATCGAGCGCTTCGGCGTGGAGGAGTTCAACGCCCGGGCCAGGACGAGCGTGTTCCGCTATCAGTCCGACTGGGAGACGCTGTCCGACCGGATCGGCTACTGGCTGGACTACGAGCATCCGTACGTCACCTGCAGCAACGACTACATCGAGACCGTCTGGTGGCTGCTCCGGCGGCTGCACGAGCGGGAGCTGCTCTATCGCGGGCATCGCGTGCTGCCCTACTGCCCTCGCTGCGGCACGGTGCTCTCGAGCCACGAGCTCGCGCTCGGCTACGAGGAGGTCACCACCAATTCGGTGTACGTGACCTTCCCGCTGGCCGACGACCCGTCGCGCGAGCTGCTCATCTGGACCACGACGCCGTGGACGCTGCTGGCGAACGTCGCGGTCGCGGTGCATCCCGACATGGAGTACGGCGAGTACCAGGTGGGCGACCGGCGGCTCATCCTGGCCACCGCGCGCGCCGCCGTGCTCCCGAGCAGCTCGGCCAGGGGCGCGCCGACGTTCGCCGAGCTCGGCGCCGTGCGCACCTTCCCGGGCCGCGAGCTGATCGGACTGCGATACCGGCGTCCGCTCGAGGTGGTGCCGCTCCCCGACGACAGGGCGAGCCGCGTCGTGGTGCCCGGAGATTTCGTCACCGCCGAGGACGGCTCCGGCCTGGTCCACATGGCGCCGGCGTTCGGCGCGGACGACTTCCAGGCCGGCGTCGAGCACGGCCTGGCGCTCGTGCGGCCGGTCGCGGCCGACGGGACGTTCGCCGGCACCGCCTGGCCCGAAATCGAGGGCCGGCTGGTCACCGCCCGCGAGACCAATGACCTGATCATCCAGCGGCTCAAGCAGGAGGGCCGCTGGCATCTGACCCAGCCGCACACGCACACCTATCCGCACTGCTGGCGCTGCTCGAGCCCGCTGATCTACTACGCGCGCGACAGCTGGTTCGTGCGGACCTCGGCGGTGAAGGACCGGATGCTCGAGCTGAACCGGCAGGTGGACTGGCATCCGCCCGAGGTGGGCGCGGGCCGGTTCGGCGAGTGGCTCGAGAACAACGTGGACTGGGCCCTCTCGCGCGACCGGTACTGGGGCACGCCGCTGCCGGTCTGGGCCTGCGACCGTGATCCGTCGCACGTGGAGGTGATCGGCAGCTACGGCCAGCTCGCCGAGCGCTGGGGCCGGCCGCTGCCCGACGGCTTCGACCCCCACAAGCCGTACATCGACGCCTACACCTGGACCTGCGCCTGTGGCGGCACGATGCGCCGCGCCCCCGAAGTCATCGACACCTGGTTCGACTCCGGCTCGATGCCCTACGCGCAGTGGCACTACCCGTTCGAGCACGAGGCCGAGTTCCGGGCGCACTTCCCGGCGGACTTCATCTGCGAGGGAGTGGACCAGACGCGCGGCTGGTTCTATTCGCTGCTCGCCATCGCGACGACGGCGTTCGACGGTCTCGCCTACCGGCACGTGATCGTGAACGAGCTGGTTCTCGACGCCGAGGGCCAGAAGATGTCGAAGAGCAAGGGAAACGTCGTCGACCCGTGGACGCTGATCGGCGAATTCGGCGCGGACACCGTGCGGCTCTATCTGCTCGCGTCGAGCCAGGTCTGGCTGCCCAAGCGGTTCGACCCGGGCACGATCAAGGACGTGGCCGGGAAATTCCTCAACGCCCTCAAGAACAGCTACGTCTTCTTCGCGGGCTACGCGGGCGAGTGGGAGCCGGACACCGCGCCCGCGACGTCCGCCCGGCTGCTGGTGGACCGCTGGCTGCTGAGCCGGCTCGACGCCACGGTGGAGGCCGTCGCCGCGGCGTGGGCGCAATACGACGTCACCGCCGGCGTGCGCGCGCTCATGGAATTCGTGGTGGAGGATGTCTCGCAGTGGTATGTCCGGGTCAACCGGGCCCGCTTCTGGGCGGTGGACAGCGTGGCCGACCCCGCCGCGCTCGCCACCTTGTACGAGGCCCTGGAAACGGTGAGCCGGCTGCTGGCCCCGGCCGCGCCGTTCGTGAGCGATTGGCTGCACCGCGCACTCCGGGGAACCTCCGTGCACCTTGCCCGGTTTCCGCAGACGGCCGGCCGGCGCGATCCGGCGCTCGAGTCGGCCATGGACGCGGTGCGGCGCCTGGCCTCGCTGGCCCACGGCGCGCGGCAGGAGCGCAAGCTCCCGGTCCGGCAGCCGCTGGCGCGCCTTCAGGTGGCGGTGCCGGCCCACGTGCGCGGCCCCGCGCTCGACGAGCTGCTCGAGCTGCTCCGGCTCGAGGTCAACGTGAAGACGGTGCACGTCGTCGCCTCCGACGCCGAGCTGGTGCGGCTCCGTCCGAAGCCGAACTTCCGCTCGCTCGGCAAACGCTACGGCAAGCGGACGCCGGCTGTGGCGGCGGCCGCGGCGTCGCTCAGCCCCGAGCAGCTGCGCGGGCTGGAGCGGGGCACCGCGGCCACGGTCGAGCTGGACGGCGAGCCCGCCACCTTTCTGCCCGAGGATGTCGTCGTCGAGCGCGAAGTGGCGAGCGACTGGGTGGTCGCGAGCGACGGCCCCTTCGTCGTCGCGCTGGACCCGCGGCTGACCGACGAGCTCCGGGCCGAGGGCACGGCGCGCGAAGTGGTGCATCGGATCCAGCGGCTCCGGAAGGAAGCAGGGTACGTCTACACCGACCGCATCGGCGTCTGGATGGACGGAGAGGCGGTCGTGCTGGACGCGGCGCGGGCGCACGCCGAGTTCATTCGCGGCGAGACCCTGGCGCGCCGGCTCGAGCTCGGGACGCGGGCGCCGGCGCCCGATCTGGAGCGGCGGGTGGACATCGATGGGCAGGGCATCCTGGTGGGAGTGCAACGCGACAGGGACGGCTGGATCGGCAACGCCCCTCAACTCACGGACTCGGCATGAACAAGAAACAGCTCGCACATCTCGAGAAGCGTCTCCTGGAGGAGCGGGCCCGCGTCATGAAGGAGTTGGGCTACTACGACGAGTCCTTCAACGCCACCCTGCAGTCCTCCGACGGCGACCTGTCGTCCTACTCGTTCCACATGGCCGACCAGGGCACCGACGCCATGGAGCGCGAGAAGCAGTTCCTGTTCGCCTCGCAGGAGGGCCGCTATCTCTGGCACGTGAACGAGGCGCTCCGGCGGCTCTACGGCACGCCGGAGAAGTATGGCCATTGCCATCAGTGCGGCCAGGAGATCAACTTCGAGCGGCTGGATGCGCTGCCGCACGCGCGGCTCTGCATCACCTGCAAGGAGAAAGAAGAAGATGGAAAGCGCCGCTGACATCCTGGCCCCCGGCGCCGAGCGCCGGGTGTTCTGGACGGCGGCGGCGGTCACGGTGGTTCTCGACCTGATCACCAAGCTCGTCGCCGAGGCCACCCTGCTGCGGACGCCGGGCATTTCCGTCGTCGGCGACTGGTTCCAGCTCCGCCTGGTGTACAACCAGGGCGCGGCGTTCGGCCTGCACGTCGGTCCGTACTCCCGCTGGATCTTCTTCGGCGTGGCGCTGGTGGCCGTGTTCGTGCTGGCGCGCATGTCGCGCAGCGCGCCCGTCGGCGACCGCTTCCGTCAACTCGCGCTCGGGCTCGTGGCCGGCGGGGCCGCGGGCAACCTCATCGACCGGATCCGGAGTGCCCGCGGGGTGGTCGATTTCCTCGACGTCGGCATCGGCGCCCTCCGCTGGCCGACCTTCAACGTCGCCGACATCGCCGTGAGCTGCGGCGCGATCGCGCTCGCGATCTCCCTCTGGCGCGAGGACGCCCGCCGTCCCGAGCCGGAGTCCGCCTCGGCTGCCTGAGCTGACGTTCACGGTCTCGGCCGAGGCCACCGAGCGCCTCGACCGGTTCCTCGCCGACCAGCTGGGCCTCTCGCGCACGCAGGCCGCGCGGCTGGTCGCCGGCCGGGCGGTGACGATCGACGGCAAGCCGGTCCGTGCCTCCCGGCTCCTCACCCGCGGCGAGCAGGTGACCGTCCACTTCCCCGAGCACGAACCGCCCCGCACCCTCCAGCCCGCCGCCATTCCGCTCTCCATCGTATTCGAGGACGAGCACCTGGCCATCATCGACAAGCCGGCCGGACTCGTGGTGCACCCCGCGCCGGGCCACTGGGACGACACGCTGGTGAACGCCCTCGTCGCGCGCGGCACGACGCTCTCGGGCGGCGCGAAGGGGCGACCCGGCATCGTCCACCGGCTCGACCGGGACACCTCCGGCCTCATGGTGGTCGCCAAGACCGATCTCGCGCATCGCCGCCTCGGCGCCGCCATCGCCGCGCGGAGGGTGCGCCGCACCTACGCGGCGCTCGCCTGGGGACACCTCGAGGCGAGCCCGACCGTCATCGAGGCGCCGGTGGCGCGCCACCCGCAGGACCGGAAGCGGATGGCCATCACCCCGGCCGGCCGGCCGGCGCGTACCGACGCGTGGGTGGTGGGCCGGTTCGGGGTGGCCGAGCTCCTCCGGCTCGAGCTTCACAGCGGCCGCACCCACCAGATCCGGGTCCACCTCGAGCACATCGGCCATCCGGTGGTGGGCGACCCGGTGTATGGCGGGGGCGGGAGCCGTCGGATCTCGGGCGCACCCCGCCGCGCGGCCGAGACGCTGGAACGAGCCACTCCGAGGCAGGCGCTTCACGCGGCCGCTCTGGCATTCCGCCATCCCGCGTCGGGCGAAGCGCTCGAATTCCGTTCGGAGTGGCCCGCTGATCTGCGCCCGGCACTGCATGCACTGGGTGCCGACGATCTGGTTGCTCGCCCCGACCCCCTTGGCTATCTTGTTTTCTTCAATAGAGATGCCTGACTCCCCGACGCTACACGCCGTCATTTTTCGCATCGGTGCGCTTGTTTGCGCGGCCCCGGCAGGGATCGTGCGGGAGATCCTCCCGCGCCTGCCGGCGACGCGCATTCCCGGCGTGGCCGAGGCGATCGAAGGGCTGGTCAACGTCCGTGGGTCCCTGCTCACCGTGCTCGATGGCCATGTCCTCCTCCAGCAGCCGCCTCGGGAGGGGGACGAGGGCGCCATCGTGGTGGTGGAGGTGGCAGGGCGCCGCTACGGCCTGGCCGTGTCCGGGGTGATGGACTTCCTGGAGGTGCCCGGGGCGTCGGTGGCCCAGCGAAGCGACCTCCCGGGCATCGATCCCCGGCTGGTGAAGGCGGTCGGCGTCCACGACGGCCGGCACTTCATCCTGCTCGACGTGGATGCGCTGGTGGGGCCGATCATCGGGAGTTGAGGGGAAGTCGTGAGTCGTGGGTCGTGAGTCGTAGGTGACCGCAAGGATCGCGAGCCATCCGCCGGACGGGGAACACTGACGAACGATGACACGTCTCACGACCCACGACTCACGACTCACGACTTACCACGATCCGGAGGGGCCGTGACCCACACAGTGCTCGTCTGTGATGACGCCATCTTCATGCGCACCATGATCAGCGACATCCTGACGCAGGCCGGGTTCGAGATCGTCGGCGAGGCGGAGTCGGGCTCCCAGGCGGTGGAGAAGTACCGCACCCTCAAGCCCGATCTCGTCACCATGGACATCGTCATGCCCGACATGGGCGGGATCGAGGCGGTCCGGGAGATCTGCCGGACCGATCCCGAGGCGAAGATCCTGATGTGCAGCGCGATGGGGCAGCAGGCACTCGTGGTGGAAGCCATCCAGGCCGGCGCGAAGGATTTCGTGGTCAAGCCGTTCCAGCCGTCCCGCGTGCTCGAGGCCGTCCAGCGCGTCCTGGGCTGACGCGTGGACCTGTCGAAGTACGCCGCCCTCTTCCTGGCCGAGAGCCGGGAGCACCTGAGCAGCTGCAATCAGCTGTTGCTCCGGTGGGAACGGGATCCCGCCGCCAGTGATCCCGTCGGCGGATTGTTCCGATCGATTCACACCATCAAGGGCATGGGCGCCACCATGGGCTTCTCCGGTGTGGCCGAACTGGCCCACCGCCTGGAGAGCCTGCTCGATGCCCTGAGGCAGGGCCGGATGACCGCGGACGCGCGGACCTTCCAGCTCCTCTTCCGCGCGGTGGATGCGCTGGGCCTCGCAGTCGAATCCGCCGCCGCCGGCCGGGAGGTGACGCCCGATGCGGCGCTGGCGAGCGCCCTGGACGAAGCGATCGGCGGGGCCGGACGACCGGTGCCGGCCGGCGCACCCGTTGCCGATGCGGGACCCCCGCGGCGGCGGGCCACCGACCGTCCCCGCGGCCGGTCGGTGCAGGTGATGATCCGGTCCGATGCCGTGATGCGCGGGGCCCGGGCGGTGCTGGCGGTGCGCCGGGCCGAGGTGCTGGGCCTCGTGTCCGCGGTGCGTCCGCCGATGGTGCAGCTCGAGCGCGAGGAGTTCGACGGCCGCCTGGCATTCCGGATCGAGTCCGGCGCCACCGACCAGGAAGTGGCTGCCGCCATCCGCACCGCGGGCGAGGTCGAGGCCGTGCTGTTCGGCACGCCGAGCGCGGCGGCGGACGGGGTGGAGCGGCATCGGCAGATCCGGGTGGATCTGGCCCGCCTGGATCGACTCATGAAGCAGGTGGGCGAGCTGGTGGCGGCGCGCAACCGGCTCGGCATACTCGCCGCCGGCGCCGGGAATGCCGCGCTGGCGGAGCTGAGCGACCGCATCTCGCGGCTGGTGTCGGAGATGCAGGCCGAAGTGATCGCCTCGCGAATGACGCCGGTCGGGGAGGTGTTCGAGCGATTCCCGCGGCTGGTGCGGGACCTGGCCCGCGAGCTCGGCAAGCGGATCCGGTTCGACATGGAAGGCGAGGAGATCGAGCTCGATCGCTCCATCCTCGACGAAATCGGGGACCCGCTGTTGCACCTGATCCGGAACGCGGCCGATCACGGCATCGAGTCGCCCGAGGTGCGCGTGCGGGGCGGCAAGCCGGCCGAGGGCCGGATTCTGCTCTCCGCGACGCGCGAGCGAAACAGCGTCGCCCTCCGGGTGAGCGACGACGGCGCCGGAATCGACCGGGCCGCGATCCTGGCCCAGGCGGCTCCCCGGGAGCTGGCCGACGTGGCTCCCGACGCGCTGAGCGACGACCTGCTGCTCCGCGTCATCGCGCGGCCCGGATTCAGCACCGCGCGGGCGGTGAGCGGCGTCTCGGGACGCGGTGTGGGCGTGGACGTGGCCATGACCCGGGTGCGGGCGCTCGGGGGCACGCTGGAGATCGGTTCCGAGGTGGGGAAGGGGACCACGTTCACGATCCGGGTGCCGTTGACGCTGGCCATCGTGCGCGCCTTGCTGGCCGACGCGGGCGGCGAGCGCTACGCGGTGCCGCTCGCCTATGTGGCCGAGACGGTGGAGTTCGACGCCCGCGCCGTCACCGCGCTTCGGAGCCGGGAGGCACTGGTGGTGCGCGAGCAGGTGATCCCCACCGTCCACCTGCGCGACCTGGTGGCCAGCCGGGAGCATCCCGCGCCCGCGCGGCGCCCGACCGTCATCCTGGAGGTCGGCGAGCGCCGCACCGCCCTCGTGGTGGATGCCCTGCTCGGGCAGCAGGATATCGTGGTCGCACCGTTCGACGCCCCGCGCGGCATGCCGCCGTACGTGGGCGGGGCGACGATTCTCGCCGACGGCGCTCCGGCGCTGGTTCTCGACGCCGCCGCACTGCTGTAGGGAGAGCACACATGGAAGACGTGCGGGGCCTCAAGGAGCTGCAGCTCGACGCGCTGCGCGAGGTGGCCAACATCGGCGCCGGCCATGCCGCGACGGCGCTGTCGCAGATGACCAACCACACGATCATGATCGCGGTGCCGGAGGTGAATGTCCGGCCGCTCGAGGAGGTCACCGATCTGGTCGGCCGGCCGGACGAGGTCGTGGCGGCGGTGCTGATGCACATGATGGGCGATCTCACCGGGCGCACGCTGGTGCTCTTCCCCGAAGGATCGGCCCGAACGCTCTGTGATATACTGTTCAGGCGGAGTGCCGGGACGACCGGCGAGTTCGGCCCGATGGAGCAGTCGGGGCTCAAGGAGGCGGGCAACATCCTCGCCAGCGCCTACATGAACGCGCTCAGCGACTTCATGGGGATGATGCTGGTGCCGTCGGTCCCGAGCCTGGTCATCGACCTCAGCGCCGCGGTGCTGACCACCACCTACCTCAACTTCGGTCACGACCGGGACTTCGTCTTCTGCGTCGAGACGTCGTTCCGGGTGGAGGGTGATACCCAGCCGCTGCGCGGCCACTTCCTGCTCCTGCCCGACACGCCGTCGCTGCGGGCGATCTTCGACGCCATCCGCCTGCCCTGATCCGATGCCCGGCCCCGTGCTGTCGGAGCGCGATCTCGCCGTCCTGCGCTCCTTTGCCCGCCGGATCGATCCCTCCGACGCCGGCGCCCACAACAACCTGGGCGTCCTCTACTACCAGAAGGGGCTGATCGAGGACGCCACCACCGAGTTCGTCCGCGCGCTGGAGCTCGATCCGCGGATGCAGGTGGCGCAGGGCAACCTCGACATCGCCTACCGCGAGAGCGGACACTACGACCGGCGGATCACCGATCTGCAGGAGCGGGTGCGCCGCCACCCCGAGGACCGCGACGCGCGCTGGGAGCTCGGCCGGGCCTACGCCGCCCTCGGCCGCCACCCGGAGGCCATCGCCGAGTTCGAGGCGCTGCTGGCGTGGAACCCCGCCGACGTACCCGCGATGCTGCAGCTCGGGCTGGCCGAGAAGGCGCGTGGCAACCTCGACACCGCCACGGACTGGCTCGCCCGCGCGTGCGCCCTCGACCCGGCGAGCGCCGTCGCGCACTTCTACCACGGCGAGGTGCTCTACAACCGGGGGCTCAACGAGCCGGCGCTCGAAGCGCTGCGCGAGGCGATCGCGCGGAATCCGGAGTACGCCGAGGCGCACTACCTGCTCGCGTTCGTCTACGGGGACATCGGCCGGCACGAGGAGGCCCGCGAAGCCACCCGGCATGCCGTCAAGCTGAACCCCACCCTCGCGCGCGCCCAGGCGAATCTCGCGCTCGACCGCTACGCCGGCCACGCCGCCTCCGACGGTGCCGCCCGCAACGGCGAGCGGCCGCGGATCGTCGAGGGCGGCGCCCTCGCGCATTACAATCTCGGCCTGGCGTTCCGGCAGAAGGCGCTGCACGAAGAGGCGTTGCGCGAGTACCGCCTGGCGCTCGAGGCGGGCGAGGACCGCCGCATGACGCTCCAGGCGATGGCCGAGGTGCACCTCCTGCGGCGCGAGCTCGCCGCCGCGCTCGAGCTGTACGACGCGCTGGTGCGCGACTACGCCGACTCGCCCAAGCTCTGGAACGAGCGCGGGGTCTGCCTGCACCAGGCGGGGCGCCGCGCCGAGGCCGTGGGATCCTACGAGCAGGCCGTGGCGGTGGATGCCGGCTACCAGTTGGCGTGGAACAACCTCGGGGTCGTGCGCGCTGGCGATGCGGCGCAGGGGGCGCAGGCCATCGCCGCCTTCCGCCAGGCGCTCGCCGGCGAGCGCCCGCTCTTCGCCGCCCGGCTCAACCTCGGCCTTCTGTTCCTCCAGAAGCACCAGCTCCGGTCTGCGCTCGAGGAGTACCAGGGGGCGCTCGGGGAGCAGAGCGGCAGCGCGGTGGCGTGGAACGGCGTGGGGCTCGTGTTGATGGAGCTCCGCCGCTTCGAGGACGCCCGGAATGCGTTCGGGCGCGCGGTGGACGCCGATCCGGCCATGGCCGGCGCGCATTACAACCTGAGCTTCGTCCTGAGCCAGCTCGGCGATTTCGACGGCGCGTTGCGCGAGACCCGCCGCGCCCTCGAGCTCGAGCCGATCTACGTGCCGCAGAAGTTCTCGCTGACGATCGATCTGCAGTACGAGGACCCGACGATCGCGATCGCGCCGGAACTGACCGCCGAAGTCGGCGGGGACCAGCTCGCGGGCGAGTTCGCCTTCGACCCGCCGGCGCTGGACCAGCTGTTCGCGGAGCTCACGCCGGAGGCCTCCACCACGCCGGGCGCCGGCGTGGCGGGCGATGCGCTCGACCTGGCCCGGGACTACATCGCCAAGGGCCTGCTCGACCTCGCCTCGGCCGAGCTGAGCCGGGCCGCGGCGCGGGGGGCGCCCGGCGCCGCCACCGCGGTCCTGCTGGGCGACATCTTCGCCAAGCGCGGCCTCTATGGCGAGGCGCTCGAGCGCTACCGCGAGGCCCGCGCGGCGGCCCCGGACGATCCGGACGCCACCCTGGGCGAGATCCGCGCGCTCCTCGCGCTGGGCTGGGCGACCGACGCGGCGCCGCTGGCGGACGAGCTCGCGCGCCGGGTCCACGGCGATGTCGAGGTGCTCGTGGCCCGCGCCCGCGTGCGGCTGGCCGTGAGCGACGCCCTGGGTGCGCTCGACTGCATCCGGGAGGCGCAGGGGCTCGCCCCGGGGCGGCCCGACCTCTTCCATCTCCAGGCCCAGGTTTCGGCTCGCCTGGGCGACCGCTCGGCGGCGCTTGCCGCGTTCAACGCCGCGCTGCAGCTCGACCCGTCGCTGGTGCGGGTCTGGTACGAGCTCGGCGGGATCGAGGAGGAGCGCGGCAACTGGGCCGCCGCCCGCGCGGCATACGAGCGCGCGCTCGACCTGTTGCCCACCTACGGGGCGGCGGCCCGCGCGCTCGCCGATCTGCTCCGGCGGACCGACTCGCCGCGCGCCGCCGTGCACGTGCTCGTGCGTGTGCTCGAGGCGGACCCGTACGAGCTCGAGGCGCTCACCGCGCTGGGCCGGGCGCTGCTCGAGGACGGCCGCACCACCCAGGCGCTGGAGGCGTTCGAGCGGGTGCTGCGGTTCGACCCGGAGCACGCCGGCGCGCTGTATTTCGAGGGCGCCGCGCTCGCGCGCCAGCGGCAGTTCGAGCAGGCGGTGCAGGCCTGGGAGCGGGTCGTGCAGCTCGACCCCGCGGGCCCCTACGCCTCCCAGGCGCGGACGCGCGCGCGCTCGGCGCGCGACCTCCAGCACATCTTCGCCGCCTCGGCGGGCTAGACCGTGGCGCTCGAGGGCACGCTCAAGGACCTGCACATCCAGGACGTCTTCCAGCTGCTGGAGCTCGGCCGGAAGAGCGGGATGCTGCGGGTCACGTCCGAGCTGCGCCAGAGCGCGGGCACGGTGTGCTTCGACCGCGGGGGCGTCGTGGCGGCCGCGGTGGGGAGCGACCCGCAACCGCTGGGCGCGCGGCTGGTGCGCACCGGCAAAATCACGGCCGCCGACCTCGACCGTGCGCGGAGCCTGCAGAACGGCGGCGACCCGCGCCGGCTGGGCGACATCCTGGTCGGCTTCGGGGTGATCTCGCGGCGCGAGCTCGACCGCCAGCTCAAGGCCCAGATCGAGGAGACGGTGTTCGAGCTGCTGCGCTGGTCGGAGGGGTACTTCCGGTTCGAGGAGGGCGCCCCCTGCCACGCGGCGGTCGAGGCTCCCGTGCGCTTTCCGACCGAGGCGCTGCTCATGGAAGCCGCCCGCCGGATCGACGAATGGTCGCGCATCGGGTCGAAGGTCTCGCACCTCCGGCTGGTGCCGAGGCTCCCGCCGCCGGAGGCACAGGGGAGCGAGCAGCTCGACCTGGTCCCGTTCGAGTGGGAGGTGCTCGCGGCGGTGGACGGCGCCCGTGACCTGCACTCCCTGGCGGAAGTGCTGGGGCGCTCCGAGTTCGAGGTGGCGCGGACGGTCTACGGCCTCACCAACGCCGGCATCGTCGTGCTGGGCGATCCCGCCCACCCCGGCGAGGAGGCCGAGCCGGGCCGAGACCTGGCCGGGTTGCTGGTGCCCGCGCGCGAGGCTCTGGCGCAGCAGGAGTATGCGCTGGCCGCCGGCGCGCTCGAGGAGCTGCTCCGGAACGACCCGCTGATGCCCGAGGCCCGGCGGCTGCTCGGCGTGTGTTACGCCGCGCTGGGGAGATTCCGGGAGGCGCTCGACTGCTGGCAGGCGTGGGGCCGGCTGGGCACCCGGTCACCGGGCGAGGAGACCGAGGCTCCCGCCGTCGAGCGGATGCGCCAGGCCGCCGAGACGATCCTGAGAGAGCTGGAGCGCTACCGTGACTGACGACATCCGTGCGCTGACCGCCCGCATGGCCGACGAGCCGGGAAGCCTCGCGTTTCTCGAGCTCGCCGAGGCGCTCCGCCGCCGCGGGCAGCTCGACGCGGCCTACAAGGTCGCGCGGGGAGGCGTGTCCCGGTACCCGGGGCTGGCGGACGCGCACGACCTGATGGCGCGGGTGCTGAGCGACCAGGGCGACCTCGCCGGCGCGTTCGACGCGTGGTCCTCCGCGCTCCAGCTCGATCCGATGCGGACCAGCGCGCTCAAGGGGATCGCGTTTCTCTACTTCCGGGCGGGCGACCGCGATGCGGCGCTGACCCATCTCGAACGCGCCCTCGAAGTGGATCCGGACGACCCGGCGATCGCGAAGGCGATCTCGCGCCTCGCGGCCGCGCCGCTGCCCACGCCGCCCCCGCCTGTGGAATCGGCGCCGCCGGAGCTGCCGCCCGCGTCCGCCGCCGCCACGGCGCCCCCGGGCGCGAGGCGCCGCCATGGGCTGTTCGAGGAGCTGGACGGCGGGGAACAGGGACTCCTGCTCGTGGACGGCAATGGCCTCCGGCTCGGCGGCCGCCTGGCCGGTGAGGATGGCGATGCCGCCGGCGACCGCGTCGCGGCCCAGCTCGCCGGTGTCTCGCGTGAGGCGGCCCGTGCCAGCCGCCTGCTGGGTCTGGGGAGCTGGCACTCGATCGCGGTCGAATCTCCCGACGCGCACCTGGTGCTGGCCCAGCCGACGCCCGACACGGTGCTCCTCGCGAGCCGCGACCCATCGCTGCCGATGGGCCGGGTGACCCTGCTCGCCGAGCGCGCCGCCCGCGCGGCGCGCGCGTGGCTGGAGGCCGAGGGATGACCGCCACCCAGACGGCACTCGACCGGGTGACGCGCGTGCCCGGGGTGCGCGGAGCGCTGGTCGTCGCGGCCGCCGACGGGCTCGTCGTGGCCGAGCAGCTCATGGACGGTGTGGATGGCCAGGCGGCGGCCGCGCTGACGGGCAGTCTGGTCGGCCGGCTGGCCCGCACTGCCGAGAGCGCCGGCCTGCGGCCGCCCGCGTTCGTGCACCTGCGCGGCGACTCGGGGAGCGTGCTCGCCGCACCCGGGCCGGACGATCTGGTGCTGGTCGCAGTGGTGGGACCGGATGCCAATCTCGGTCTGGCCCGGCTGGAGATGATCGAGGCCGCGGGGCGTCTCGCCTGATGCGGGCGCTGGAGCCGTGGGTGGTGCAGCCGCTGGAGACCTTCCTCGCCGAAAGCGCGGCGCGGCTCACGCTGCTGATGACGTCCTCGGGGCAGGTGGTGGCCCAGCATGGCTTCTCGCGCTCGCTCGACGTGATGACCGCCGCCGCCCTCGGCGCGGGGATCGTGGCGTCCACCGACGAGCTGGCGCGGCTCATGGGCGGTGCGCGATTCGAGGCGCTGGTGCACCATGGGCAGCGGCAGAGCTGCATGCTCGCCGTGTTCGGCACGCCGCGCGGGCGCTGGATCGGCCTGGTGGTGTTCGGACCCGAGACCTCGGTCGGGATCGTGCGGCTGTTCTTCGATCAGATGGTCCAGCAGCTCGCGGCGGCGGCGCCGCGGGAACAGCCCGCCGCGCCGATGCTCGCGGAGAACTTCGAGACCGAGCTCGACGCCAGCCTCAAAGCGCTCTTCGGACGGTAACCGGCATGTCTCTCGTCAACTTCACCGCGCGCGAGATCACCTGCAAGCTCGTGTATTACGGGCCGGGCCGGTCCGGCAAGACCACGAACCTGCAGTATGTCTACGGCCGCGTGCCCGAGAGCCGGCGCGGCCGGATGGTGTCGCTCGCGACCCAGACCGACCGGACCCTGTTCTTCGACTTCCTGCCGCTGGAGCTGGGGACGATCTCCGGCTTCACCACCAAGTTCCAGCTCTACACCGTGCCGGGACAGAGCTATTACAACGCCACCCGCAAGCTGGTACTGCAGGGCGCCGACGGCGTCGTCTTCGTGGGTGACAGCCAGGCCCGCCGGTTCGACGACAACCTGGAGAGTCTGCAGAACCTGCAGGACAATCTTCTGGCGCAGGGCGTGGACGTGCGCCAGCTGCCCGTGGTGTTCCAGTACAACAAGCAGGACCTGCCGCGGGACCTGATCCTCTCTCATGAAGAGATGGATGACGCGCTCAACTTCCGCGCGGTGCCCAGCTTCCCGGCCGACGCGCTGCACGGGAGCGGCGTGTTCGAGACGCTGCGCGGCGTCTCCGAGCTGGTGCTCAAGCGGCTCGCGGTCGGGAGTCCGGTCGCGTGACCGTCACCCTGAACCCCCACTACCGGTTCGACACCCTGGTGGTCGGGGCGGCCAATCGCCTCGCCGCCACCGCGGCGAAGGCCGTCGCGGAGTCGCCGGGCACGGTGTACAACCCGCTCTTCATCTACGCGCAGCCGGGCCTGGGCAAGACGCACCTGCTGATGGCGATCGGCCACGCGGCCCGGGCCGTCAACCCGCGCGCCACCGTCGAATATCTCACCCTGGACGAGTTCGTGGAGGCGTTCCACGCCGCCATCGCCGCGGGGCACGGCGAGGCGTACCGCAAGCGGTTTCACGACGTGGACCTGCTGCTGGTGGACGATGTCCAGTTCCTCACTCACCGTCGCGAGATGCAGGCCGAGCTGCTCCGGCTCACCGACGCGCTCCAGACGGCCAACCGACAGATCGTGCTCACCAGCGATCGCCCCCCCGCGGAAATCGAGGCGCTCGACGAGCGGCTCATCCGGCGCTTCGCGGGCGGCCTCATCATCGACGTCGCCGCGCCGGACTACGAGACCCGGGTCGCCATCCTGCGCCGCAAGGCCGAAGAGCGGCGCGCCGGCTTCGGCGCGGGCGTGCTCGAGGCGGTTGCCGCGCTCGAGATCGACAATGTCCGCGAGCTGCTTGGCGCCCTCAACCGGCTGATCGCCTTTCAGGCGGTGAGCGACAAGCCGCTGATGCCCGAGCAGGCGAGGATGCTGGTGGGGGGGCAGGAGGACGGAGGGACGGAGGGACGGAGGGACGGAGAGACACCAGCCGTTCCGAGCGGCGGTCCCCCGCCGTCCCTCCGTCCCTCCGTCGCGCCGGCTTCCGACGAATTCGACGATTTCCTGTCCGAGATCGCCGCCACCGTCGCCCAGCAGGTGGACGGGTGGCGCGAGGAGGTGAGCGCCGCCATCCTGCGCTGGCAGGGCGAAGGGTTCCGCACGGCGCAGCTCGAGGCGCTGCTCGCGCAGGAGATGCTGGCCGATCCCGAACGCGCGCTCCGCGAGTTCGAGGAGGACGTGGAGCGGCTGCGGGAGATGCAGGCCGAAGCGGCCGACCTGGCCCCGGAGCTCGCCGGCTCCGCGGCGTTCCGCGATCCGGCCGATCTGCCGGCGGCCGAAGAGGCGCTGCGCCAGGCTCGCGAGGAGGGTCCGCCGCCGCCGGCGCCTTCGCCGCTCTGGCGCCTCGAGGGCCTGGTGGAGACGCCCGCCAACCGGGTCGTGCTGGAGGCGGTGCGGGCGGTCGCGGCCGAACCCGGGGCGCGCTACAACCCGCTCGTTCTCGTCGGCGGCGCCGCGGTCGGCAAGACGCACCTGCTGCACGCCGTCGGCAACGCGCTCGCGGAGCGGGGAGGGCCGGTGGCCTGCCTGAGCGCGCCCGAGTTCACCGGGGAGCTCATCGCGGCCATCGACCGGGACGCCGTTGCGGGCTGGCGTGCGCGGTACCGCCGGGCCGGCGCCTTTCTGCTGGACGACGTGCACCTCATCGCGGCCAAGGACCGGACCCAGGACGAGCTCTTCGTGCTGTTCAACACCCTCGTCGACGCGGGCCGGCAGCTGGTCTTCACCACCGCCGCGCCGCTGGCCGAACTGGACGGGGTGGAGGCTCGACTCCGCTCCCGGCTCGAGGGCGGGCTGGTGATCGAGCTCCCGCCGCCGGACGCCGGGGTCCGGGAGCGAGTGATCGCCCGGGACATCGAGGCCAGGCTCGGCACCGGCGATCCGGAGCTGGCCGCCTACGTCGCTTCGCATCCCGCGGACTCGGTGCGCGCCGCCCAGGCGCTGCTCCAGCGCGTGCTCGACGCCGCGGCGGCCCGGCACGTCCCGCCGAGCCCCACGCTGGCGCGCGAGGTGCTCGAGGCCGCGCCGGCCGCGCCGGCGGCGCCGACCCCGGCCCGGGCCAGCGGGATCGTGTCGCCCGGCGCCGGCGCCACCCGGAGCCGCGAGAAGACCGTGTGGGAGTGGCCGCACGTGGGCGACCGCGTCATCGAGGAGTGGCGCTGATGGCGATCAAGGGCAGCCTCAAGGAGGCGAGTCTCCCCGACGTCATCCAGCTGCTCTTTCTCGGGCGGCGGACCGGCTGCCTCGCGCTCGCCGACCGGCACAACTTCGGCACGGTGTACTTCGACGAGGGGCACATCATTTATGCGGCGATCGTCAACCGTCGCGACCGGATCGGCGACATCCTGCTCCGGAGCGGGCGGATCACCGCCGAGCAGCTCGCCCGGGCCATCGAGCGCCAGGAGGGCGACCGGCAGCACAAGCTGGGCGAGATCCTGCTCGAGCTCGGCGCCCTCACCCGGGAGGAGCTCGAGAGCTACATCCGCCTCCAGATCGAGGAGGCGGTCTACTACCTGTTCACCTGGAGCACGGGGACCTTCAACTTCGAGGCGGGCGTCCGGCCGGAGCAGGAGGATTTCCTGGTCCGGATCAACCCCGAGTTCCTGCTGCTCGAGGGCGCCCGCCGGGTGGACGAGTGGAGCCTGATCGAGAAGAAGATCCCGACCTTCGACCTCATCTTCGCCGTGGATCCCGCGCACATCGGCGAGTCGGCGCCGACGCTCTCGGCCGAGCAGCAGCGGCTCCTGCCGCTGCTGGACGGCACCCGCGACGTCCAGGCACTGATCGACTCCTCGGGCCTGGTTGAATTCGAGCTGGGGAAGGCGCTGTTCGGCCTGATCACCGCCGGATTTGCCCATCGGGTAGGCACCTCGGCCGCCGCGGCGCCGCCGGTGAACGACGGCCGGGTCGAGGAGCACCGGAATCTGGGTGTCGCCTTCTACAAGGCCGGCATGCACGACGAATCCCTGCGGGAGTTCCGCCGAGTCGCCGACCTGCGCCCCGGCGACGCGAGCGCGCCGTTCTACCTCGGCCTCATCGCCCTGCGCCAGGGCCGCTGGGAGGACGCCGTCGCCGCCTTCCGCCAGGCGTCCGAGGCGGGTGGCGGCCGGCCCGCGGCGCTCCACAACATGGGCTACGCCCTCGAGCGGCTGGGGCGGCTCGAGGAGGCGGAGACGGCGTACGGGGACGCCGCGGGCCGTGCCCCCGACGACGCGCGCATCGTGCTGGGGTGGAGCATCGTGGCGCTGAAGCGCGGGGAGCATCAGGTGGCCCAGCGCCGGCTGGCCCGCGCCCGCGAGCTGCTCGGCGACCGGCCCGTGCCCGCGGCCTGGCACTGGGCGGCGGCGCTGGCGAGCGCCGGCCTCGACGACGCGGCCGGCGCGCTGCGGAACGCCCGCGAGGGCGCCCGCGCGCACCCCGCCAACGCGGTGCTGCAGAACAATCTCGCCGTCCTGCTCGAGCAGGTGGGTGACGCGGCCGCCGCCGAGACGGCGCTGCGCGCCGCGCTCGCGGAGGACCCGTCACTCCCCCAGGTGTCGAAGAATCTCGCGGACATCCTCTACCGGAATGGCCGCTACGACGAGGCGCGCGAGGCGTACGAGCGCGCGGCGAAGATCGCCCCGGACCTGGGGGACGACCTGTACTTCAAGCTGGGGAACATCGCCTACAAGCGGCGCGACAAGCCGCAGGCGCGGGAGAGCTGGAGCCGTGCCACGACGCTCAACCCCGGCCATGCGCTGGCACGGGCGAACCTGGACATGCTGGACATGACGCCATGACGGAGGAAGACGCGGGATTCTCCGCCTTGGCGCGCCAGATCGCCAGCGCGAGCGGGTTCGTGGTCGGGGCCTACAAGGACAAGTGCATCCGGCGGCGCATCGCCGTGCGCATGCGGGCGTGCGGCGTGCACACCTACGACGACTACCGCGCCCTGCTCGCCGGCTCGCCCCACGAGTATGACCGGCTGCGGGACGCGCTCACCATCAACGTGACGCGCTTCTACCGCAACGCGGAGACCTGGAACCTGATCCGCCGCGCGGTGCTCCCGGTGCTCCTGGATGGACGGTGGGCCGAGCTCCGCGCCTGGAGCGCGGGCTGCGCCTCGGGAGAGGAACCGTACACCCTGGCGATGCTGGCGGCGGACCACCTGGATCGCGCGGGCCGGGGCGACGACCTCGCGCGAGTGACCATCGATGCGACCGACATCGACCGGGCCTGCCTGGAACGGGCCCAGGCCGGCTCGTACCGGGTCGAAGGCCTGGTCGAGCTGCCCGACGGCCTGGCTGACCGCTACTTCGAGCCGGACGGTCCGGGCAGGCGGGTAGTGGACCGCGTCCGTCGCCGGGTGCACGTGCGCCCGCTCGATCTGAGCGCGGAGCCGCCACTGCGGACCGGTTACGATCTGATCCTCTGCCGGAACGTGGTCATCTACTTCGACCGGCGGATACAGGAGCGGCTGTTCGAGACCTTCGCCGACGCCCTGGTGCCGGGCGGGTTCCTGGTGCTCGGGAAGGTGGAGACGCTGTTCGGGCCGGCGCGCGACCGGCTTACCCTGGTCGATCCGCGGGAGCGGATCTATCGGCGGCCGGCGTGAGCGGCAGCGAGATCCTGGTACGCGTGGCGGACCTCCGGGCCGGGCAGGGGGGCGACGTCCTGCTCACCGTCGGCCTCGGCAGCTGCGTGGCGATCCTGCTGTACGACGCCGTCGCGCAGGTGGGCGGGCTCGCGCACGTGCTGCTGCCGTCGCCGGCGCTCAGCCGGGCCGACGCCAATCCCGCCAAGTTCCCGCAGAGCGCGCTCCCGCGCCTGCTCGAGCTGATGGGACAGCGGGGCGCCAGCACGCGGCGGGTGACGGCGCGGCTCGTGGGCGGGGCCAGCATGTTCGCCTCGCTCGCCGCGCCGGGGACGATCCAGATGGGAGAGCGGAACGTCGTGGCCTGCCGGCAGGTGCTCAGCCAGCACGGCCTCGCCCTCACCGGCGAGGCCACCGGCGGCGACTACGGCAGGACGGTGCGGCTCTGGACCGCCGACGGCCGGGTGGAGATCACCTCGGTGGCGCATGGCCTCCAGGCGATCTGACCCGCCGCCCGAGCGACGCACCGTGCTGGTGGTCGACGACAGCCCCTTCTTCCGGCGGCTGCTGACGGAGCTCGTCGATGGGAGCGGGGAGTTCCGCGTGCTGGGGACGGCGCGGAACGGCATGGACGCGCTGCAGAAGGTGCACGAGCACGAGCCCGACCTCGTGCTGATGGACCTCGAAATGCCCGAGCTCGATGGCCTCGGAGCCATCGGGTATATCATGTCCGAGTCGCCCCGGCCGATCGTGGTCGTGAGCTCCTACGCGGGACGCGGGACCGCGGCCGCCATCCGGGCCCTCGAGCTCGGCGCGGTGGACCTCGTGCCCAAGGAAGAAGATCGCAGCGAGCTCAGCCTCGCCCGGTTCGGCGAGCGACTGCTGGCGGTGCTGCGGACGGTGCGGAGCGCCTCGATCCTCCGCATGCCCGTGCTGGCGCGCCCGAGCCAGGGCGCCCAGCCGCAGGCGACGTTCGCCCTTCCGGGCCGGGCGCGCCAGTGCGCGGCGATCGCCGCGTCCACCGGCGGTCCCCGGGCGCTGGCCGAGCTGGTGCCGCGGCTCGCGGCGGGCCGGAACGCGGCGATCCTCATCGTGCAGCACATGCCGGCCCGGTTTACCCACAGCCTGGCGGAGCGGCTGGCGGCGCAGAGCCGGGTCAACGTCGTCGAGGCGCAGCATGGCACGCCGGTCCTCGCGGACACCGCGTACATCGCACCGGGGGATTATCATATGCGCGTCGCGGCCGGGCCCGAGGGCCTGCGGATCGAGCTGGACCAGGAGGCGGCGATCTGGGGCGTGCGCCCCGCGGCCGACCCGCTGTTCCGGAGCGTCGCCCGGATGTTCGGGCCCCGAGCGGTCGGCGTGGTGCTCACCGGGCTCGGGCGGGACGGCGCGGACGGGCTGCGTGCGATCCGCGACGCGGGCGGGACCGGTATCGCGCAGGACCGCGAGACGGCCACGATCTTCGGCATGCCCAGCGCGGCGGTGCAGGCGGGTGGGGTCGATCACGTGCTCCCGATCGGCCGGATCGCGGCCCGCGTGGACACCGAGCTCGCCCGGATGGCCGCCCGGTGAGCCGCGCGGCGGGGCACCTGCTGGTCCGGGCGGGCGACCGGCTCGTCGGCCTCCCACTGGACCAGGTGGTCGAGGTGCTCGATCCCGGCGCGGCGTTTCCGGTCCCCTCGCTCGAGCCGGCGGTCCGGGGCGTGGCGATCGTCCGCGGGCGAATTCTCCCCCTCGTTCATCTCGGGGCGCTGCTCGATGACACGGTCTGCCCCCCCGGCCGGAGCGAGACGGGCGTGCTGGTCGAGCTCGCGGGACGCCGGCTCTGCCTCGAGGTCGAGGCGGCCGAGTCGGTTCATTACGGGTCCGGCCTGCCGGTCCCGGCCGGCGCGGCCCTCCCCTGGGCCGCCGCGGTGGCCCGCACCGACGGAGGCCTGGTGCCGCTGCTGGACCTGACCGCGCTGGGCGCGCGCATGCTGGAGGCCACGGTGGCATGACGACCGGCGACGACTACATCCAGCTGGTGAGCTTCCGGGTGGGGCCCCAGGAGTTCGCCTTCGATATCCTGCAGGTCGAGCGAATCCTGCGGCACGTGGCGCCCGCGCCGCTCCCGAACTCGCCCGGCTTCCTGGAGGGGGTGGTCTCCTACGAGGGCGGCGCGGTACCGGTCGTGGACCTCCGGAAGCGGTTCGAGCTGGAAGCGCCGATCGGCGAGGAAACCCGGCTCATGGTGGTGGATGTGGGTGACCACCGCGTGGGCGTGCTGGTGGACGAGGTGCGGGAGGTCCTCCGGGTGGACAGCACTACGATCAGCGCCCCGGGGCCGATGGTCAGCGGTCTGGCCGCCGTCTACATCGCCGGCATCGTGACGCGTCCGGGGCGGATGATCATCATCCTGAACGCGCGGAAGCTGCTCTCGGCCACCGAGCGGATGGCGTTGACCGGGATCGGGGACAGGTGAGATGAGCGAGCCGTTGCTGGCGGCCCTCAAGGGCCAGTTCCAGGCGATCGAGGCCCGCCTCGGCACCGCCTCCGAGCCCGCGGAGCGGGAGGCGGTGAAGCGCGAGATCATTGCCCTGTTCAAGCGGGTGGATGGGGCGCTCACGGATCTGGGACGAATGAAGGAAGACATCAGGGGCCTGGTGGAGCGTTACAAGCAGGGGACGGCGGCGGCGGCGGCGGTGGCCGCGGCGCCGCAGTTCACGGGTGCGCGCCCCGCCGTCCACGCCGACCACCTCGGCGCCTCCACCTACATCGAGAAGGGCTGGAGCCTCATCTCGCTGGGCGACTACCCCGGCGCCATCCTGTCGCTCGAGAAGGCGCTGGCGCTCGCGCCGGACGAGATTCAGGCGCAGTCCCTGCTCGGGTGGGCGCAGATGCTCCACGAGGATTATGACGACGCGCTGGGCACGTTCTCCCGGGTGCTCATGAAGGAACCGGCCAACGCGCTCGCCCGGATCAATGTCGGCTACATCTGCCTCAAGAAGCGGATCTTCGGCGAGGCGATCGAGCACCTGTCCAAGGCGATCCGGCTCGACAACGATCGCAAGGCCACCCTGTACGCCCACTACTACCTCGGGCTCGTGTATCTCGAGCGCGAGATGTACGAGGACGCGCAGATCTTCCTCCGCAAGACGCTGAAGCTGGGGCCGAACCTGATCGAGGCTCACTTCGAGCTGGGGCGGGCGCTGTGGTTCGCGGAGCGGCGGGACGATGCCATGCAGGCCTGGGCCGAGGGCCACAAGGCCAACAAGTTCAATCCGTGGGCCAAACGCTGCAAGGAGATGCTCGACGTGGCCGCCGCGGGAGGTGAGGTCCCGCGCAGCCTGCTCTCCTAGCCCTCGCGCTGCTCCTCCAGGGGACACCGTCCGCCGTGCAGGTCGGTCGGGTGACGGCCGTCGCCTGGCCGGCGCAGCGCTCGCTGGCCCTCGAGCTCGCCCGGATCGCCGACCGCCCCACGGAATGGCCCGGGCTGGGCCGCCGCGATCCGGGACCCCTCCGGCTGATCATCGCGCCCAGCGGCCGCCTCCTCGATTCGCTCACCGACGGCCGCGCTCCCGCCTGGGGCGCGGCCGTGGCCCTGCCCGACAACCGCACCATCCTCCTGCGCGCGGACGAGGTGGACGTCGTGCGCACCTTGCGCCACGAGCTGGCGCACCTGGCGCTGCACGAGGCGGTCCCGGTGCGGGTGCCGCTCTGGTTCGATGAGGGCTACGCGTCCTGGGCCGCCGGCGAGTGGGACCGCCTCGGTGGGCTGGAGCTCAACCTGGCGGTGGTACGGGGCGCGATCCCGTCGCTCACCGAGCTCGACGGGGCGCTCCGCGGCCCGGCGGCGAGCGCGTCCGATGCCTACGCGTTGGCCGTTTCCGCCGTCACCGAGCTCGCGCGCCGGAACCCGACGGGGACGCTCGCGCCACTGCTCACCCGTCTGGAAGCGGGGGAGGACTTCGGGGCCGCGGTGCTCGCAACCACCGGCCTCACCCTCGATCGGTTCGAACAGGCGTGGCTGCGGGAGGTACGGCGGCGTTACAGCCTGGGGCACTGGCTCATCGCGGGGGGCGGCTGGGCGGTGCTCGGCATCCTGCTCGTGTGGCTCGTCCGCCGCCGCCGCCGCGCCGACCGGGTCCGCCGAGCGGCGCTGGACGAAGGCTGGGAGATCGAGCCCGAAAGTGAGGAGGGGCCCGAACTTGACCCGACCCGGGAACGGTGATAGCCTCCATGATTATGCCCAGCCCTCGACCAGTGGTGCGCCGCTCCTTCCTCACACGACGCAATCTCGTCATCCTCGCCGCCGCCGTCCTGGTGCTCATCGCCGGGTACCTGACGCTGGCGGCGGGGCACGCGAGCGCCGCCGCGGTCCTGCTGGTCATCGGCTACTGCATACTCTTTCCGGTCGGTATCGCCCTCTAGCGGCGTGCGCGTCGTCACGGCACGGTCCCTGCACAATGACGTATTTCCCGGTTGCGAAGTCGAGTCTCCCGTCGTCGGGCGAATAGCTCAGCTGGTTCAGAGCGCCTGCCTTACACGCAGGATGTCGGGGGTTCGAATCCCTCTTCGCCCATTCCCATCCGCGCCTTCGCGCGGCCGTTGCCGGCCCTGAGAGGCCGATCCCATGTGGAGGCACTTGCATGTCGCTGCTTCGCCTCGTGACTCTGGCCATCCTCGGGAGTGCGCTCCTGATGCCGCTCTCGGCACAGGGGATTCCCCGGAAGGCGCGCGGAACCTCGACCACGGTCAACACCGCGCCGCGGTTCATGGTCGCGAACCCCTTCGCCTATGCCGCCGCCGACTCGGCCACGGCGGTCAAGGTCGGGACGGCGCTCCGGGAAGAGATGAAGGATGTGGTCGGGCGCGACTACCAGGTGATCGAGCAGTCGCAGATGAACGATGCCCTGAAGCAGTACGGGTATCCCATTGACGCCATCCTGAGCCCGGCGCTGGCCACGACGCTGGCCAAGAACATCCAGGCCCGCTATCTCATCAGCTCCACCCTGAACAAGGGCGAGGGGGGCCGGTACGTGGTCACCGCGCGTGTGGTCGGCGTCAACGACGATGCCGGCACCGTCGCCACCCTCACCCAGAATCCGGGCGAGACCCCCGAGGCGCTGGGTAAGCGGCTGGCCGAGGCCCTGGAGCCCGCCGTCAAGTCCCTCGCCGACGCCAAGGCGTGCGTGGACCAGCGCGCCGCCAAGCCCGACAAGGCTGCCGACGCGGCCAAGAAGGCCCTGAAGAACGCGCCGAACAACGGCCTCGCCGAGTACTGCATGGCCCTGCTGGCCCAAGACAAGAAGGCGCCCCGCGAGGAGGTCGTGAAGCACCTGCAGGCCTCGGCCAAGGGCGACCCGCTGAGCCTGCCGGTCTGGACGGCGCTGGCCACCCAGTACCAGCAGGCCAACGATACCGCCAACACGCTGGCGGCGTTCAAGGAGATGCTGCGGGTCGCGCCGACCAACCAGAAGCTGCGCGAGGAGCTCTTCAAGTACTTCCTGCAGTCGGGTCATCCGGAGACGGCCCGCGAAGTGGCCGACGAAGGGCTCAAGCTGGACCCGTACAACGCGGACCTGTACGACCTGAAGAGCAACGCCTGCCTCTTCCTGAGCGACTTCAAGTGCGCGGTCGAGGCGCTCGAGACGCTCTATCAGACCGACAGCACCAAGGCGGACACGCTGTTCTTCACCAAGATCGCCGCCGCCGCCGCGGAGGGGGAGCAGCCGGACACGGCCGCCCTGCTCAAGTGGGCGCAGATCGGCACCCGGAAATATCCGGACAACCCCACACTGCTCGGCTACCTCAACAAGGCCTACACGCTCACCGGCCGGACCGACAGCGTCGTGGCGGTGACCAACCGCCTCATGGCCATGGACACCACCGATGTGGTGCCCGCGCTGTCGGCGGCCAAGGCACTGGTGGACGCCAAGCGGCCCAAGGAGGCGGTGCCGTTCCTCGACTTCGCCATCAAGCACGGCGACCCGCAGGCCAAGGAAAACGCCGCGGCGCTGCTGTACACCGCCGCGGCCCCGCTGCTGCAACAGCCGCAGGACCTCCAGGGCGCGGCCGAGCTGCTGCGGATGGCGGTTGCCGCCGCCAACCCATCCGGAAAGGTGCAGCCCGCGTCCAACTATCTGCTGGGCCTCGCGACGCTGTTCCAGGTGCCGCAGATCGATCCGCAGGCGGAGAAGCAGAAGTCGTGCGACCTGGCCAGGCAGGAGGAAACACTGCTTGGCGAGGCCGAGACGGCGCTGACGGCCGGCCGGACGGTCAATCCGGAGGCAGTGGACAAGAACCTCGGCATCATCAAGCAGTACAAGCCGCGGATCGCGTCGATGCTGAAGGCGTACTGTAAGTAGTCGTAAGTCGTAAGTCGCAGGTCGTGAGTCGTGAGTCGTGAGTCGTGGAGGCGTGCCGGGTACCCGAGCTGCTCCGGCGACAGCTCACGACTCACGACCCATGACTCACGACTCACACTAGACTCCCCCCTCCCGACCCTCTATATTCACCCGGCCGTTCCAAGGGGCTGTAGCTCAGCTTGGTTAGAGTGCCGCACTGTCACTGCGGAGGTCGCGGGTTCGAGCCCCGTCAGCCCCGCTCCCTCTGTCGAGAACGTGCCACCCCGTCCCGCCGGACGGGGTGTTTCGTTTCCACCCACGGCGCCGCCGGACATGGCCGATCCCACCACCCCCGTGCACGTCCCGGTTCTGCTGGGCCCGGTGCTCGCCGCGGCAGCGGGATCGCGCCGGGCCGTGGACGCGACGCTGGGCGACGGCGGCCATGCCGAGGCGCTCCGGCGCGCGGGGGCCGAGGTGCTGGGGATCGACCGCGATCCGGCGGCGATTGCCGTGAGCCGCCGCCGGCTGGGCCAGGAGGGGGTGCGCTATCTCGAGGCGCCCTACGGCTCTGCCGAGGCGCTCGCCGCGGTGGCCGCCTTCCAGCCCGACTTCATCCTGCTCGACCTCGGCGTCTCCTCGCGCCAACTGGACGAGACGGAGCGCGGATTTACTTTCCGTCCTGGCGCCCCGCTGGACATGCGGATGGGGGCAGCGGAAACGTCGGCCGCGGAGCTCCTCAACCGGGCCGACGAAGCGGAACTGGCGCGCGTGTTCGCCGAGTACGGCGACGAGCGCCAGTCGCGCCGCCTGGCGCGGGAGATCGTGCGCCGGCGCGTCCGCCATCCGTTCGCCATCAGTGACGATCTGGTCAACGCCGTGCGCGCCACGCTGGGGGCCCGGGCCGGCCCGTCGGAATTCGCCCGGCTGTTCCAGGCGGTGCGGATCGAGGTCAACGACGAGCTCGCCGGGCTGGCGCAGGCCTTGCCGGCGCTCCGCGACGCACTGGCGCCGGGTGGCCGCCTGGCGGTGATCACGTATCACTCGGGCGAGGACCGCCTGGTGAAACAGGCGTTCCGCGAGTGGGCCAGCGCCTGCATCTGCCCGCCGCGGCAGCCCGTGTGCACCTGCCGCGGCCGGCCGCTCGGGCGGCTGTCCCCGCGCAAGCCGATCGTGCCGGACCCCGGCGAGATGGCGGCCAATCCCCGCGCGCGCAGCGCGCACCTCCGGATCTTCCAGGCAGACGATGCGGCTTAAGGGACGGCACTGGCTGATGCTCTGGCTCGTTCTCCTCCTCTGCGTGCTGGGGGCCATTACCGCCCGGCAGACGGCGGGGTTCCGCACGGCGCGCCGTCTGCGCGAGCTCCGCGAGGAGCGAATGGCGCTCGAGGCCCGCCGGGCCGAGCTCGAGCGCCGGATCCGGGTCGGCTCGAGCCGCCAGGTGCTGGTGCCGATCGTCGAGCGGGCGCTGGGCCTGCACGAGCCGGCGGACTCGGAGCTCGTCCTGTTCGCGCTGCCGCCGGCCGGCCCGCCCGGCCCGGCCGGGCCCTGATGGCCAAGCCGGCCGCGCGCATCGCCGCGATCCAGTTCGGTTTCGCCGTCGGCATCCTGGCGGTGCTGACGCGCGCCGCCCAGCTCCAGATCGTCGACGCCGAGCGGTGGGAACAGGAAGCGGCGCGGCAGCGCACCGAGAAGGTGGTGCTGCCCGCCCGCCGCGGGGCGCTCTACGACCGGAACGGAGTCCCGCTCGCCATCACCCAGGAGTACTACCACGTCGGCGTGGCGCCCAACGAGCTCGAGGACATCCGCTCGGCGTTCGTCCTCCTGGTGCGGAACCTCGGCGTTTCGGCGCCGGCGCTCGACCGCGAGTTCCAGGCGCGGAAGCGCTGGATCTATCTCCACGGGCCGTTCAACGCCACCCAGGTCCAGGCACTGCGGCGGGTGCGCGGGATCCATCTGACGGGTGAGTTCCAGCGCTTCTATCCCTCCCGGGATCTCGCGCGGCCGATCATCGGCGGGCTCGCCCCGGACCGCTCCGTGGGGGCGGCCGGACTCGAGGGGGCGCTCGACTCCGTGCTGACCGGGCGGCCGGGCGAGGCGGTGCTGCTCAAGGACCGCGCGGGACGGCGCTACGACTCGCCGGCGCGGAAGACCCGCGACCCGGTGGCCGGCAACGACGTCACGCTCACCCTGGACGCGGAGCTCCAGGAGATCGCGGAGCGCGGGCTGGATGACGCGGTCACGGACATGCGGGCGGAGGGTGGCGATGTGGTCTTCCTGGATCCCAACTCCGGGGAGCTGCTGGCGCTGGCCTCGCGCCAGGCGGCAAGCGGCGGCGCGCCCAGCGCGTCGACGTTTACCGACCCGTTCGAGCCCGGCTCGACGGCCAAGCTGTTCACCGCCGCCGCGCTCCTCATGCACCGGCGGGTGGCCCCGACCGACGCGGTCTCGGGCGAGAATGGCGTGTGGGACATGCCGACGACGTCGAGCGGCCGGACCCGCCGGATCAGCGATGCCCACGTATCCCGGGGCATGCTCACGCTGGCGCGCGCGGTGCAGGTGTCGAGCAACATCGCGATGGCCAAGTTCTCGCAGCGGCTCCGGCCCGAAGAGCAGTTCGAGATGCTGCGCGACTTCGGCTTCGGCACGCCCACGGGCGCCGAGTTCCCGGGGGAGTCGCGCGGGATCCTGGCGTTTCCCGACCGGTGGCAGCCGATGTACACCCGGGCCAGCCTCGCGATGGGCTACGAGTTCGCCGTGACGCCGGTGCAGCTCGCGGCGGCGTACGGCGCCATCGCCAACGACGGGGTGCTGCTCGCCCCGACGCTCGTGCGTGAGGTGCGGGACCCGGACGGGAACGTGCTGTACCGGCACCGGCCGGAGCCGGTGCGGCGGGTCGTGACGTCGGAGGTCGCGGCGGAGCTGCGGGAGTTCCTGCGCGAGGCGGCTGGCGCGGAGGGGACCGGCGGGCGGGCGCAGCTCGCCAACTACTCGGTGCTCGGAAAGACCGGCACGGCGGTCCGGTTCGTGAACGGCCGCTACGTGCGGGGCCAGTACACCGCGTCGTTCGCGGCCATCTTCCCGGCCGATCACCCACAACTGGTGGTGATCGTCAAGATCGACAATCCGCGGGGGAGCTACTACGGCGGTCTCACGGCGGCGCCGGTCACCCGCACGATGCTCCAGCAGGCGCTGGCCTCGCGTCGTGTCGCCATCGACCGCGGGCGGCTCGCCGCCAACGACACGGCGGCGCTTACCGTCCGGCGGCCGCCGGCCGCGGTGCCGGGGCCGGCGCCGATCGTGATCACGCTGCCGTATCGTCCGCCGAAGGCGGATGCGGCAGCGCGCCCGGTGCCCGACGTGACCGGCCGCTCGATCCGCGAGGCGGCGCTCGCGCTGCACCGGCGGGGGTTCCGGGTCAATCTGCGTGGGCTGGGCCGGATCGTGCGGACGGTGCCCGCGGCGGGGGAGAACGCGATGCCGGGCTCATCGGTGCTGGTGCTGGCGGAATGACGTGAACCACCCAGGAGTGCCCTGATGCCTCTCGCCTGGTCCGACCTGCTGGACGAGCTCCGGCGCGCCGACGTGCTGGCCGGTGCGCCGGCCGATGGCCCCGCGCTGAGCGGCGTCGGCATGGACAGCCGCACGATCCGCCCCGGCATGCTGTATGTCGCGGTGCGCGGCTCGCAGGCGGACGGCCACCGGTTCGTCGCCGATGCGGTGCGGCGAGGGGCGACCGCGGTGATGGTCGAGAGCGCCCAGCAGTCGGAGGTCCCCGAGATCCTCGTGCGGGACGGCCGGCGCGCGGCGCTCGCGCTCGGACAGGCATGGTACGGCTGGCCGAGCCGGCGACTGACGCTGATCGGCATCACGGGGACGAACGGCAAGACGACGACGACGGGCCTGGTCCGCCACCTCTTCAACGCCGCCGGCCGCGCGGGGAGCATCGGCACGCTGGGCGCCTTCGATGGCAGCGGCGAGGCGGTCCCGTCCACCGCCGGCTCGCTCACCACGCCCGGACCGATCGACCTCCAGGCTACGCTGGCCGATCTGCTCGCGCGGGGCACCAGCCACGTGGTCATGGAAGCGTCGTCGCACAGTCTCGACCAGGGCCGGCTCGACGGGCTTGCCTTCGCCGCCGGCGTCTTTACCAACCTCACGCGCGATCATCTCGACTATCACGAGACGATGGAGGCCTACCTCGCGGCCAAGCTCAAGCTGATCGGCCTGCTCGGCCTCGGCGGCGTCGAGGTGGTCAACCTGGACGACGAAGCGTGGCGCATCATGCCGCCCCGCGCGCGGCGGGTAACCTTCGGCCTCGATTCCGCCGCCGACGTGCGGGCGACCGGCGTCGTGCTGGACGCCGCGGGCAGCCGCTTCCGGCTCGAGGGCGGCTTCGGCCGCGCCGAGGCCTCGCTCCCGCTGCTGGGCGATTTCAACGTCTCCAACGCGCTGGCGGCGGCCGCGTGCGCGCTCGGCCTCGGCCAGCCGCTCGAGCAAGTGGTGGCGCGGCTGGCCGTCTCGCCCCAGGTGCCCGGACGGATGGAGCGGATTTCCGACGTCCCCTGCATCGTGCTCCGGGACTACGCCCACACTCCCGACGCGCTCGAGCGGGCGCTCGCGACCCTGCGTCCGCTCACCCGCGGAAGGGTCATCGTCGTGTTCGGATGCGGCGGGGACCGGGACCGCGGCAAGCGGCCGCTCATGGGCCGGATCGCCGCCGAAGGGGCGGACCTCGCGATCGCCACCTCGGACAATCCGCGCACCGAGGACCCGGACGCCATCATCGACGAGATCGAGCAGGGTATGGGCGACGTGCCCCACCTCCGCATTCCCGATCGCCTGGCGGCGATTCACGCGGCGCTGGGGGAAGCCCGGGCGGGTGACACCCTGCTGCTGGCGGGCAAGGGGCACGAGACCTACCAGGTGCTCGGCACCGAGAGGGTGCCGTTCGACGAGCGGGAGATCGTCCGTGCGGCCACCGGGGAGCGGGCGTGACCGCCTGGACCGCCGCGCGGGTGCGCGACGCCCTGGGCCTGCCCCAATCGAGTGGCGGGGCGGCGACGTACACTCGCGTCCTGACGGACACGCGGGCCATCGTCCCCGGCGCGCTGTTCGTCGCCCTGGCCGGCGAACGATTCGACGGCCACGACTATCTCGAGGCCGCCGCGGCGGCGGGCGCCGCCGGCGCGGTGGTCCGGCGGGGTACGAGGGTGCCAGCCTCGCTGATGGCGTTCGAGGTGCCGGATACGCTCCTGGCCTTCGGGCTGCTCGCCCGCGCGCGCCGGCGCCAGATCACCGGGCCGGTGGTCGCCATCACCGGGACCAACGGCAAGACCAGCACCAAGGAGATGCTGGCCGCGGTGCTCGGCACCCGCTATCGCGTGCACGCCACCCGAGCCAACCTGAACAACCTCGTCGGCGTGCCGACCACGATCCTCGACGCGCCGGAGGAGACCGAGTCGCTGGTGGTCGAGGCGGGCGCCAACCTCCCCGGTGAAGTGGCCCGGTACCGGCAGATCATCGAGCCGACGCTCACCATCGTCACCAACGCGGTGGCGGGACACCTCGAGGGATTCGGCTCGCTGGCAGGCGTCGTGGCGGAGAAGCTGGCGCTCACCGATGGTGCCCCGCTGGCGATCGTGGGGACCGACCCGGCGGAGCTGGCAGCGGGCGCCCGGCAGCGGGCCCGGGCGGTGCGGTCGGCCGGGCTCCGCGGCGCCGAACTGGTCCCGGACCGGGTCGAGCTCGGCCCCGACGCGCGACCCGTGCTCACCTTCGGCGGCAGCACGTTCACGCTCGCGGCTCGCGGCCTGCATCAGGCGGACAACGCGACGCGCGTATGGGCGGTGGTGGAGGCACTCGACCTGGACCGCCGGGCGGCGGGCCAGGCACTGGAGCGATTCGCGATTCCCGGCGGCCGCGGCGACCTGCTCGAGCGGGGCGGGCTCACCATCCTCGACGACTGCTACAACGCCAACCCGCAGAGCTTCCGGGCGGTCATCGCGACGGCACGGGCGCTGCGCGATGACCGCCGGCTGGTGTTCATCGCCGGGACGATGCGGGAGCTCGGCGACGACGCGGCGGCGCTGCACGGCGAGATCGCCGCGGAGCTCGTGGCGCTCGAGCCCGACCTGCTCGCCGCGGTGGGCGAATTCGTGCCGGCGCTGGCCCCGTACGCGGCGCGGCTCGGCGAGCGGCTGATCACCGCGGCCGATCCGGTCGCGCTGGGGCCGCTGGTGGCCGCGCGGCTGCAAGGGGGCGAGCTCGTGGTGCTGAAGGCATCCCGCGGGGTGGCCCTCGAACGTATACTTCCGGCGCTCACGCTCCGAGCGACCCCTCCACGCTGAGGCTCGATGTTCTATCACTGGCTCGCGCCGCTCGGCAAGACCCACATCATCTTCAATCTCTTCAACTACATCAGCTTTCGGGCGGCCGGCGCCACGGTGACGGCGCTGCTGCTCGCGTTTCTCGTAGGCCCGCCGGTGATCGCGCGGCTGCGCGCCCGCAAGGTGGGACAGATCATCCGGGCCGAGGGGCCGGCGAGTCACCAGAGCAAGCGGGGCACGCCGACGATGGGCGGCCTCATCATCATCATGGCCACCGTGGTGCCGACCCTGCTGTGGGCACCGCTCACCAACCGCTTCGTCGTGGTGGCGATGCTCGCGATCCTGTGGATGGGGTGCATCGGTTTCCTGGACGACTATCTCAAGATCGTGCAGGGGAAGTCGCGCGGACTCGTGGCCCGGTGGAAGCTGGCGGGGCAGGTGAGCTTCGGGCTCCTGCTGGGCCTGTTCCTCATCTACTACCCGGTGGTGCCGCCGGACACGATCCCTCCCACGGCCACCTCGCTGCCGTTCTTCAAGTACCTGGCGGTGAACTTCGCCCCCTGGCTGTACGCGGTGTTCGTCACGACGGTCATCACGGGGAGCAGCAACGCCGTCAACCTGACCGACGGCCTGGACGGCCTGGCCACCGGGCTCGCCGGGATCGCGGCGGCGGCGTTCGCCGTCTTCGCCTACCTGTTCGGCCGGGTGGACATCACCTCGTACCTCAACCTGTTCTACCTCCCGGGGGCGGGCGAGCTCGCGGTATTCTGCGCGGCGCTCATGGGGGCGTCGATCGGCTTCCTCTGGTTCAATGCCCATCCGGCGCAGGTGTTCATGGGCGACACCGGCAGCCTGGCGATCGGCGGCGCGCTGGGCACGGTGGCGATCCTGCTCAAGGCGGAGTTCCTGCTGCTCCTCATCGGCGGCGTCTTCGCCGCGGAGGCGGTGAGCGTCATACTCCAGACCGGCGTCTACAAGTGGTACAAGCGGACCCGCGGGCGCGAATACGCCGACAGCCATCGGGTGTTCCGCATGGCGCCGCTCCACCATCACTTCGAGAAGCTGGGCTGGATGGAGACCACCGTCGTGACCCGGTTCTACATTCTCGGGCTCCTGTGCGCGCTGGTCGCGCTCTCGACGCTCAAGGTGCGCTGAGGGTGTCCATCGCGCTGTTCGAGCGGTGGCGCCGCACCGGACGGGAAGTCGCGGTCGTCGGTCTCGGGAAGAGCGGCGCGGCGGCCACCCGCCTGCTTCGGCGCCACGGGCTGCCGGTCTACGCTTCGGATACCGCGGCGGCCGCCGCGTACGAGGCCTGGGCCGCCGAGCTGCGCGAGCTCGGCGCGGACGTGGAGCTCGGCGGCCACGACCTGGAGCGGATCGCCCGCGCGGCGGCCGTCGTGGTGGCGCCCGGGGTGCCGCCCGACGTGCCGCCGCTGGAGGTGGCGCGGGGCGCTGGACTCGAGATTCTCGCCGAAGTGGATATCGGGTTCCTGGCCCTGGGCGCCACGCGCTGCATCGGGATCACCGGCACCAACGGGAAGACCACCACGACGTCGCTCATCGCGCACGCCATGGCCGCGGCGGGGCTCCGGGCGGAGACGGCCGGCAACATCGGGCGGCCGCTCTGCGATGTGGCGCTCGCGGCGGAGCCGCCCGACTGGCTGGCGCTGGAGCTGAGCTCGTTCCAGCTCCACGACGCCCCGCACCTGCGGCCCGCCATCGGGGTGCTCACCAACCTCGCGCCCAACCATCTGGACCGGTACCGCTCGCTCGAGGAGTACTACGGCGACAAGGCGCTGCTCTTCCGGAGCGCGGGCGCGGACTCGGTCTGGATCACCAATGCGGACGATGCGGCGGTGCGGGAGCTGGCCGAGGCGGTGCCGGGCAGGCACCTGCGGTTTTCGCTCGAGCGCCGCGCCGACGCCTGGTTCGACCGTGCCGGCGGCCGCCTCATGCTGGGGGACCAGCCGCTGCTGCCGCGCGCGGAGCTTCCCCTCCTCGGCGACCACAACGTGGCCAACGCGCTCGCGGCCGCGCTCGCGGCCACGCGGGCGGGCGGGGCGCCGGGCCGCGTGGCCGCGGGGCTCCGTTCCTTCCGGGCCATTCCGCACCGGGTCGAGCCGGTGCGCGAGGTGGACGGCGTGCTGTGGATCAACGATTCCAAGTCCACCAACATCACCTCCACCGAGGTGGCGGTCGCGGCGCTCGACCGGCCCTTCGTCCTCCTCCTCGGCGGCCGGCACAAGGGCGAGCCCTACACCCGGCTGGCCGGGCCGCTCCGCGGGCGCTGCCGCGCCGTGGTGGCGTACGGCGAGGCGGGACCGCAGGTGGTGCGTGACCTGGGCGACCAGATCCCCGTCGTGCCGGCCGGCGACTTTTCCGAGGTGCTCGCGACGGCGCGGCGCCTGGCCCGGCCGGGTGACGCCGTGCTGCTCTCGCCCGCGTGCTCGAGCTACGACATGTTCGCCAACTACGAGGAGCGCGGGGCACGCTTCCGCGCGGCGGTCGAAGCGCTGTGACGGAATCGCGGCCCATCCGCCACCCCGGTGAGCTCCGGTGGGAGACGCGGCTCCTCGGCGGCGTGACGCTCGTTCTCCTCGCGTTCGGCGTGGCCGCGACCTACGGCGCCGCCAGCCTGGTCACGGTCAAGGGACAGAACGTCGGGCTCGACTTCGCGGCGCGGCAGCTCATGGGCGCCGCCCTGGGCGGACTGCTGCTGCTCTGGGCGTCCCGGCAGGACTATTACCGCTGGCGCACCTGGGCCTGGCCGCTGCTGCTGGTCACGATCGGCCTGCTGCTCATCCCGCTGCTGCCGTTCACCCGCGCCATTTCTCCGGTGCTCAACGGCGCCCGGCGCTGGGTGGATCTGGGGCCGATCAACTTCCAGCCCTCGGAGCTCGCGCGTCTGGTGGTGGTGGTCTGGTGCGCCATGCTGGCCTCCAAGAAGGGCGCGCAGGTGCGCGAGTTCAAGAAGGGCGTGCTTCCGTTCATCGTCATTCTCGGGCTCGTGTCCCTGCTGATCCTGCTCGAGCCCAACCTCTCGATGGCGACGCTGGTCGCGCTGCTCGGCGGCCTCGTGCTGTTCACCTCGGGCGCGAAGATCGGCCACTTCTTCCTGCTCGGCGGGGTGGCCGTCATCCTGGTGTTCCACCAGATCCGGGATGCGCAATACCGGCTGGCGCGGGTGCTCACGTTTCTCAATCCCGGCGACGCCACCACCGAGGCGGGGTTCCAGATCCACCAGTCGCTCGTCGGCATGGGCTCGGGGGGGCTGTTCGGCACCGGGTTCGGCCAGGGGCAGCAGAAGCTGGGCTACCTGCCGTACGCCTACTCCGATTTCCTGTTCAGCACGATCGGGGAGGAGTGGGGCTTCGCCGGTGTGCTGGTCGTGGTGGCGCTGTTCGCGCTCTTCTGCTGGCTCGGTTTCCGGATCGCGAAGACGGCGGCGGAGCCGTTCGGGCAGTATCTGGCCGTCGGGCTCACGGCCACGATCGGGCTCACCGCGTTCATGCACATGGCGGTGTCGCTGGGGCTCATGCCGACGACGGGGCTCACCCTGCCGTTCATGTCCTATGGCCGGTCGAGCCAGGTGATCTCACTGCTGGGGACCGGGATCCTGATCAACATCGGACGGCTGCGGGGGAGGCCGAGGGCGGCGGGAAAGCGGGTGGAGGGGAAGACGGAGTGAAATGGTGCCGGAACCGTCATCCCGAGCGGAACTGTCATCCCGAGCGGAACTGTCATCCCGAGCGGAGCGAGGGATCTACTCGCCCACGCTCCGAGCCAAGCAGAGTAGATCCCTCGCTCCGCTCGGGATGACAGTTCCGCTCGGGATGACAGTTCCGCTCGGGATGACAGTTCCGCTCGGGATGACGGTTCCGGCACCATTTCACTCCGTCTTCCCCTCCACCCGCTT